>CAIUEN010000037.1 GCA_903898185.1 uncultured Verrucomicrobiales bacterium | reverse complement strand
TTGATCACTTTGACGATGTCTAAAGAAGGAATATTCAAGGACATAAAATTTAACTCCTCTTCCTATTCTACACCTTTTTGGCCAAATCGCTGGTACTTTTTTAAGTTCCAACTCCCTTGGTACCAGAAGGCATCCCTGATCGGCATTGGAAAGAATACACCGGCGCTGAACGGTTCTATCTTAAATTGCTCGATTTAGAAGCGAAGGGGCTCAAGACCTTGGATAATTATCAGAACTTCGCCAAGGCGTTCAAAGTTCGCGATTTTCGCATACTTATGGGCAACCAGAAAGCCAATGAAGCGAGGTTGCGCAGTGCCGTTGAGTTTGGCAAGAACGAGATGAGCGAAGGTTCGGAATTACATCAGTCCGTCCTGCGCGCCGTCCTCTACGCGATCATGGAATTGGCGGGCAACATGGATGGCGATGATGTTCTCGCCCACCTCATCCTGAATGTTCCGGACTACTACTCTAACCAAACCCAGCGCGAACGTGTCGTGGAACTCGCCGACTATCTTGCCAGAAAACTTGAAACGCTCCGCCCTGACGAAGCCAGCGCCGCCCGCGTCTTGCGCGAGATGGTAAAGAATCAACGGCTGGGTTAAACATGTAAACACGCCGTGAGCACAACATTGCCATTACCAACTGCCGAAGAACTTCTACGCTGGACCACGACAAAGGAGGGGCAATTCTTTGAGCGCAAGTCGGCCCGCCATAGCGAGCCTGGTAATACCAAGCCGCGCAAAGTCGCTGACGTGGCTATGGATGTTGTTGAAACTCTAGCGGCAATGGCGAACGCTGATGGAGGTGAATTGGTCGTTGGGATTGAAGATGGTGGGGAGGTCACCGGAGTTTGCCAAGCAGAAGATCGACTGACGGTAATTTTAAACGCGCCGCGAAGCAAAAACTACGTCAATCCGCCACTGCCGGTCAAATCCCGCGAACTGCGCACAGTGGATGGCCTCCGCTTGTTTCAATTTGAGGTTTCCTGGAGTTCTGACGTGCATCAATTGTCCGGCAGCCGATACCTGCTTCGCGTCAACGACACCAATTCTCCATTCCCGGCTGACCAGATTGCCGCCCTTAAGTCTGCAAAGGCACAAGGATTGTGGGAGCGCAGCTATCCACCCGGAGCCACCCTTGAGGACTTGGACATGGCTTTGATTAAATCATTAGCGCCTGCGGCTTGGTCTGGCCGTAATCCTGAAGAAGTTCTCCGCGACCGGGGGTTGATCGCCGGTAGGAACGGACACAGCGTGCCATCCAATGCCGCGTTATTGCTGTTTGCCAAATCACCGGCCCGCTGGCATGCCCGTTGTGGCATTGATTTTGTTCGCTGGGAGGGCACGGAGCGCAAACAAGGAGCTGAGTTCAATGCGGTGAAACGCTTTCCCATCGAAGGCCCGTTGAGCACATTGATTCGCAAGGCATACGATGCCATCCTTCCAATTCTTCCAGAACGGAACAATCTGCAAGACCTGCTTTTCAACGAGAAATTGGTTTATCCGGTATTCGCATGGCAAGAAGCGGTCGTGAACGCGGTTGCTCATCGGGATTACGGCATTCAGGGCGCGAGCATTGAGGTTTGGTTGTTTGATAACCGGCTCGAAATCCGCAGTCCTGGATTGCCTCCCGCGCCCGTCACTATTGATGCCCTCGTCCGCCGCGAGCATATTCATGTGTCGCGTAATCCATATTGGGTTTCTTCTGGTTGGCTGCTGGCACCCAAAGCCAGCCGCGGAATTGGCGCTGTTTACATCGCCGGTCCGAAGCTATTGCATCACTCTCCCATTGCATCATCCCGCCATGAGCCTGATGCAATGGCTCCTGAGCATGATGCAATGCATCCCCAGGTTCCAAAGAAGCCAAGTCATTGATTCCAAACGTCATGAATTGCCTGTTCAGTCATAGCGCACATAGAAAATCGCATATTACCGTTTTCATGCCTGTTTCCATGCTCAAAGCGCGTAAATCAAGCATAAACCATGCGTTTGTGACGTTTATGGGGCGAAGCTTGCCTTTGCATCTCTGTCTTATTGCATCATCCTGCATTGTGGTTGATGCAATTCGGTTGGATGGCCTTGAGTCTTTAACCTGCAGCCTTTCCGCATGAACCGATTCTCCTCCCGCCGCCAACGGCTTGATCACGCGTTCCTGTCGAAAAAGCTCGCCGGCGCAAGGTCGTATCGGCGGATTGCCGGCTACTTCCGCAGTTCCATATTTGAACTCGTTGGCGAGGAAATCGCTGGCATTCCGAAAGTTCAAATTGTTTGTAACAGCGAACTGGATGCTGCGGACGTAGCGATTTCCAAGCATGTTCGTGAAACAGCCTTGAAGGAGCGTTGGAACGAGGTCCCCGCCGAAGTCGAAGCGCTCTTGCACAAGGATCGCTACCGCAAGCTCCATGACTTGCTCACCAGTGGTCGGGTCGAAATACGTGTCGTTCCCAAAGACCGCGTTTTCATTCACGGCAAGGCCGGCGTTGTCGAGTTAGCCGATGGAACCAAGACCTGTTTTCTTGGTTCCATCAACGAGACAATGAATGCGTTTGCCCACAATTACGAAATCCTTTGGGAAGACCCGTCACCCGAAGGAGTGGCTTGGGTCGATGAGGAATTTGACGCACTTTGGGCAGATTCGTATCCGTTGCCTGATGGCATCATTGAGGAAATCAAACGCGTTGCAGATCGTGTCGAGATTCGTTTCGAAGAGGTTCAGCCTGGTGAATTGCCGGGCGCGGCTCTGGCTGAAACGCCGATCTATCGCGGCGGAGAACAACTCCAACCATGGCAGCGCGCATTCGTCACCATGTTCCTAAAACACCGCGAGATTTATGGCAAAGCCCGCCTGCTTCTGGCGGATGAAGTTGGTGTTGGCAAAACTTTGTCGCTTGCGACAAGCGCCATGATTTCCGTCCTACTTGATGACGGCCCTGTTCTTATTCTGTGTCCCTCGACGCTCACTTTCCAGTGGCAGGTCGAGTTGAACGACCGCTTGGGCATCCCCAGTGCCGTCTGGTCTTCTGGTCAGAAAGTTTGGATGGATCCCCACGGTCACACCATCAAGACTCGTGGTGCCGAGGACATTACCCGATGCCCTTTCCGCATCGCCATTGTTTCCACCGGATTGATTTTCCATCAGACCTCACTAAAACCGGCAAAAACGGGGGGAAACACTCGCAAGTTTAATTCCTCGAAAGCGGGTCTTTTGCGTCGTTGTTGTCGGTGGGTTTCTTGAGGCGGATTTCAAAATCCTCTCGATCTGAGAGAAAGAACCTTA
>CAIUEN010000036.1 GCA_903898185.1 uncultured Verrucomicrobiales bacterium | reverse complement strand
CCAGACACTATATACTGAAAACGGGTCGAACGTTCCTTGTTCTTGGCCCAAAAAATACCATTCTTGCCCAGTCAAAGTATAACTGCCAACCAAGGGAAGGCTCACACACAGACACAAAGGCACGAAGATGCAGGAGAGGAACTATTTTTTTTCGAGCCTGTTTGATAAAAACAAACTGCGACGCGGTAAGAAATCCATTACTTGCGATTCTTAAACAGACTGGTATACCAAACCCAATCCTCTTCGTGCCTTTGTGTCTTCGTGTGAGCCTTCCCCTGGTCACGCGGAGGCGCGGAGGGCGCGGAGAGAACGACATTCTGAAGGTCGGAGTGTTCACGGGAAAACCTTTAGATAAACCGAACGGATCGCGCGCCGAATTGCGCCGACATGCTCCAAAAACGATTGGGCGTCTGGAAAACCGCACCGCACGGCGACCCGGTACATCGGCGCTGGATCATCGGGCAGGAGCACTTCTCCCTCAAAACTCCACCGCCGCAAAATGCATTCAATCCGGTGCAATGCCCGATAACTATCAGACAATAGTTGGCCATCATCGTCGTCGAGCGCGCCGTTTTGTCGGGCTCGTTCGAGCGCCCGTGCGGTATTGGGTTCCTGCCAGCCATTGGCCAGGCAGAAAGCCTGGGCCATGAACTCGGCATCAATCAGACCGCCGCTCCCGGTCTTGATGGCGAGATCATCCTTGCCGGTGGGAGTGCGTTCCTTCTCGATTCGCTCGCGCATCCGGGCGATTCGCCGCTTCCAATCCGGCGCATAGGCAGCCAGGCCGGACTGCGTTTTTGCTTTTCCTGCGGCGAAACGGATCACAAAACCGGCGGCGACGTTTTCCGGGGAAAAATTCGCCAGCGCCCCGGCCAGTTGCTGGAATCGCCCGCCAATTTCCAAGTCGCCGGCCACAGGACGGACGCGGGTGATGGTCTGAATTTCCCAAAGACTGGCGCGCTTGCGGTAGTAGTCCTCGTACGCCGAAAAGTTGTTGACGATCAATCCCTTTTCGCCGTCGGGCCGCAGCCTGGCGTCAATTTCGAAGGCGACTCCCAGTTCCGATTGTCCCGAGACCAAGTCCATCAAATCGAGAGCCAATCGCTGAAGCTCCGGCAGCTTCTTGTCCGGGGCGTCGGTGACAAAGATAATGTCCAAGTCTGAGCCGTAATCAATCTCCTGTCCGCCCAGTTTGCCCAGGCCGATGACGCAGAAAGGCGGTTTCTTGAGCTTGTGCTTTCGCATCACCACTTCCAGCGCATATTGGAGGCAGGCGTCCGCCAGCGCGGAAATTTCAGCCGGACCTTGGGTAAAGTCCGCCAGTTCCAGGATGTCGCGCAATCCGATGCGCATCTGTTCGGTCTGGTGATAGCGGCGAATCCACAGCCGCTGGTCTTCGTCGTCGAGGCCATAGCGCAGGTCGCGCAGGATTTCGGCGGCGTTCTTGGACTTGCGCAGGCGTCCGCTCATCTCCAGTTCGTCCACCAGATCGGGGGTGCGAATGGCGGTCTCGGCCAGGAATTCCGACCGGTCAAAGAGCATGAGTAACAGCTCGAACACCGCCGGATTTTGGGTCCACAATTCATAAAGCGTTGAACGCGCCCCATAGGCGCTGATAAAGCTGTCAAGACGCACCAGGACACGATCCGGATCGGAAAGAATGACTGGCGCGCCTTTTTTCACAGACTGCTCCAAAGTCGCATCCTTGTGGGGCAGACCTCCGGTCTGCCGGTTCTCGGAGCCTCCGGCTCCGTGAACGCCGCCGCCCTTTTTCGGACACAGCGCCAGGAATCTTGGAAATAGAGCGCGAGCGAGTTCGACCGTTCGTGGCGACACATGGACGTAGCCCGGCCCCTGGATGAAGCAGCCCGTCATCTTAAATGCCTTGTCCACATCTCGAAACGAATGGCTCGCCAGGATTTCCTTCCATTGCGGCGCGGCGCTCTCGATTTCGTCGGGCAGCGCGCTGACGGACACGGGCGATTCGGCGGGGAGCACTTTTTCGTAGATCGCGCGGACGGTGGCGCAATGCGCTTGTCGCGCCTGTTCGAACGCCTCCAGCGTGCCAAAGCCCATCAGCCGTCCAAGCCGCTCGCGCTCGGCGCGCTCGGTTGGAATGGTGTGCGTCTGGCGCCAGTTGTCCATCTGCAGCCGGTGCTCGACGTCGCGCAAGAAGTAATAGGCATTGTGCAACGCTTTGACATCGTCAGGTTCGAGCAGGTGATAATGAGCCGTCTTGTGCAAGACTGGGATCGTCTGCGCGTTCTGGAGAAACGGAAGCCTTCCGGCGTGCAACAATTGCAAAGTTTGCGCGATGAACTCGATTTCGCGAATTCCGCCCCGGCCCAACTTCACATTTCGATCCAACTCCCCGGCTTTGACCACCTCGTTTTCGATCCGCTTTTTCATTGCCGAGATTTCGTGCAATACCCGTTCGTTGAACGAGCGCGGGTAGCGGAACGGATGAACCATCTCAAGGAACTCGGCGCCCAATTCCTTGTCGCCGGCGACCGTTCGCGCTTTGATGAGCATCATCCGCTCCCATGTTTGCCCCCATTGCGCATAGTAATTTTCGTAGCTTTCCAGCGAGCGCGCCAGCGGGCCGGAGTCGCCCTCCGGACGCAGGCGCAAGTCAATCCGGAACAAACTCCCTTCCGGCGTCATGCGTGAGATTTCGGCTATCAGCGCCTCGGAGAGCCGCGTGAAAAACGGGTGATTGGCCAGGCCCTTGCCAGCTTGCCCGGCTCCGCGCGGCGGCGACTTGAAGACGCTGCCCTCCTCGCTATAGACAAACACAACATCAATGTCCGAGCTGTAATTGAGTTCCTGTCCGCCGAGCTTGCCCAGACCGATGACGCTGAATTGGGTGGGCTGCCAGCGGTCACTGACATCCAGGTGATATGGCGCGCCAAAGCGATCTGTCAATTGTTTCCAGCAGATTTGGAATACCGCATCGAGGCAGACGTCCGCGACATTGGAAATCTCGTCCAGCGTTTCGGGCGTTTTTGCCAGGCGGGCCAGATCGCGAGCGGCGATTCGCACCATCTCGCGTTGTTTAAAAAGTCGCAAATTGGCCAGAGCGCCAGCGCAGTCGCCGCTCTTGAGCATGGGCTTGAGCCAGCCATCGACTTCACGACGCAAGCTCTGTTCGATCCATGGATGATCGAGAAAACCAGGTTCCAGCAGAGAGGACACCCATTGCGGATGGGCCGCCAACGCTTCGCCAGCCGCGCGCGAGCCGCTCAGCAGGGCGCAAAATACGTCTGCCTGCGGGGCCTTGGCAATCCTCAACGAGTCATTCGCGATAGTCTGCCGCAACTGTTCGATAAACTGTCCTGCCCTGTGCGGGTCAATCGCCGCCGCCACCGCCTTTTTCCAAATGTCCGATTGCATGCATTTATCCTAATACAGCCCAACCCCAAAATGCGCTTCCAAAATTGCGGAGCAATTCAGCATCCCCAGATGACCACAATTCCCGCCACCATGATCATTACCCAAAACATCCCCCATTGCTGCTGCCCTGCCGCCGCGCATGCTATAAGCGTAGTCAATGCCAGCCAGCATCCCATCGACTGCCACTCGACGGCTTCCGGCACTGGGCGCTTGGAAATCAGTAACGGCGCCGCCGCTGCCAACATGGCCCAAGCTGCGAAAATTCGAATCAAGAACGCTCCCCACAAGAACTTGTTTTCCGGCGCTCGCGCGGTTTCCGCTGCCGACAACAACAGCGCGCTCAAGAGTCCTGCAATTCCGATCAGCCAAAAACCGTAATTGCGACTTTTCCTCCATCGACACAACAGGCGCGCCGCCGTGCCGCGCGCATTGAGCAATCCCATGATCCAGAGCGCCGCCATCCAAACAATGTGCGGCTCTTCCCGCGCAACCCATTCCAACCCACCCCCAAGGACTCCAACGAGCGCCATCACCGCGCCCCAGTTCTGGAATGGCAATCGCGCTCCAAGAATGGCAACTGTTGCGAGCAGTCCGATTCCGCATACAAGGATGTCGCACCACGACTGCCCCAGTGGAGCAATTCCAAGCGACAGCGCCCGAATCGCGCACAACGCAGCAAACACTGCAAACCCGAGCGTTCGCGCCCCAGCAATTCTCATTTTGAGCAAAGAAGGAAGAAAACGCTGATCTGCCTGCGCACAAAGTTCTCGACTCCCTTGCGGAGCCAGAGGCACCGCAACCGGCAGGCCAGAGGCCTACCCCACATAATGAGAATTGCTGTCCGAGCCCGGACTATCGCCGGATACGCACCGCCCATGCTATCGGGCGGTTCGAGTGGTGAGCGGTTCGTCATTTCGCAACAATAATGGAGTTGGAACCGTCGGAAAGAAAAATCAGGTAGCATAGGCATCCTTGCAGGGGTGCTCTAGTACCGTAATTCGTAAGTTTGTGAGTCGGATTGACGCTCATTTTACCCAGTAAAATCGACCAACTCATTGCTCACGATTATGAGAAGGCCAAGGCGCTTCCTGGAGGTTTGCAGTCGGAGGTCTTAAGCTTCGTGGAATATCTCAGCCGCCGTTTTGCTTCGAAAACTGAAGCCTCCGAATGGCAGCGATTGTTCTGCGAAACTCAGAGGTTGCATTCGGCACAATCCATAAGCGATGACGACATCGCGGCTGAAATTGCAGCCTACCGTTCACGCCAATGAGGGTGGTGGTTGATACCCATGTTCTCATATCTGCGATTCTCCGCGACCGTCGCCCAGAGAAAGTAATCCTGTTTATCCTCAGCCATTCTGATTTTGAGTGGGTCGCTTCCCTAGAAATTCTCGCCGAATATCGTGAGGTCTTACGTCGTCCAAAGTTCGCTTTGCCTCATAGGCTGCTTTCACAATGGGACGAACGCTTTCGTTAGGCTATTGCAGAATGGCGGGTCGAAATATCGGTTCCCTTCCTGCGCGATGCGAAAGATGCCAAGTTCCTAGCCTGCTCAAGTTCCATAGAAGATTTCACAGAGGGTTGTCCGCAGATTGCGCAGATTTTCGCAGATTAGATGGTAATTTCAGATTTCCTGATGTCAGGGAAAATAATTGAGACTGTCCTGATGCCAAAAAACGTTCGGCTCCCAAGAAGCTATCGCTAAGACGCCTAAAATGATCTCACTATAATTCCCGATATCTGAAAATGCGTGGGCGAGGTCAGGAAGTCTGAATTTCTGCTTTCTGCTTTCTGCTTTCCCCATTTCTGCTTTTCCCCCTTCCTATTTTAATTGAAAAACCAGCGAACATGTGGGAGAAGAAGCCAGTGCCAGAGTTAAGCCGGTTTTTTGGAATCATCATCCGCATGTATCTGGAGGCTGGAGAAGGGCATCACACGCCTCACTTCCATGCCTACTATCAGGATAATGTGGCGGTGTATGGCATTGAACCCGTGGATTTGATTTCGGGCGGATTGCCGCGTCGTCAGCAACGCATGGTTGAGGCGTGG
>CAIUEN010000035.1 GCA_903898185.1 uncultured Verrucomicrobiales bacterium | reverse complement strand
TGGTTGCAGCTTCGACTTGAGCAGCGTTGGTTGCAGCTTCGACTTGAGCAGCGTTGGTTGCAGCTTCGACTTGAGCAGCGTTGGTTGCAGCTTCGACTTGAGCAGCGTTGGTTGCAGCGTCGGCGAAGGTGGCGTTGGTGACGGGCAACAGCGCGTCCTGCCCGTGCGTGATTCCACACCGAATAATCAGTGCAAAGATAAGCATTAAAGCTGTCTTGGTTTTCATAACTTTTATTTGCGTCCCTGCCACCCCATCATTTCATTTCGTAACTATTCACGTAGCATAGGGCATCCTTGCCTGTGCCCCACCCCTCCGGCGAGCGTTAGCGAGCCGCTAATTTCTCCCTCTGACTTGAATAGTTACTTCATTTCTTCAAAACTAGTTTTCTGCGCTCAGGCATGCCGTTGATCGTTACTATAACAGACTGCGGACCAATCTCAAGGCACCGAACACTTACCTGGCCGTTGGTGGTGCGAATCACCACATCGTCCCCAGGTTCAAAGGTTCTTCCATTGATCAGCGCCATGCGTTGACTGGAGGTTCCCATGATTCCATTAAGCACCAATACCACTTCCCCCGGCGGCTTGGGCGCTGCCGCTGCCGACGTTGCGACCGGTTGGCGCTCCAGACGGGCGGAAACCGGAAAGAACGGATCCCGAGCGTTCTTGAGCTTATCATCAAAAACCGAATTCACTTCAGCCAAAGCAATATTCGTGCCGCGCCCTACTGAAGCTGCCTTATTAGTAACTGATGGAACCGTTTTGGCAGTGCTGGACACCGGCTGGTTCGGATCGGGTGGACTGCATCCGACAACCATGCATAACGCCACCACCAACCCGATTGCAAGACCGGTGCGCATCATCGTTCTATGTGTCGGCATGTTCATTTGGCGTGGGATTGGGCGTCGGTGGGCCGAACCGGCGTAACGATGAAAAACTCAACGGCCAACGTTTCATCATCACTCGCTGGTGCGGCGCCGGCGCGAACCGACGCAATGCCGCCCACCGGAGTGATGGAAACGCTGCGGATTTGGGACAATCGATAGGTGTTCTCGAAATCGGCGCTAAACTTGCCTATGACATTGAAAAAGGCGGTGGCTTTGAAGTGGAATACCGCCGTTTTATACGAAAATCCAGGCACAACTTCCGCAAGCCGGAATTCAGGCTTGTCCAAGGTCCAAACGATCTGCCTGCCCTGGCAAAAACGGTTCATGACATCAAGCATCCAAGCATAAGGATCGTCCTCGGGCGCCATTTCGTTCTCCTTCGCTTCGAGCTCCTCCTTATGCTCAGCCAAGCTTTTTTCAACTCCGGCTTGCGTCTTGATGGTACCCTCAGCCTTGCTGATCGACTCGGTCAATTTTAGCGACTTGGAGGCCATCTCAGCCAAGGCATCTTGCTGCTCGCCAATAACTAAAAACCAGAGCGCCGTAATGACTATTGCCGTGATCGCTCCGACCAGGATCAGCCGGTTTCTTTTGTCTTTGCTGATCTTATTCACGCCGGACTACCTCCTTAAATCGACATTCGAGCGTGAATGTTAGAAAGCTGCGAGCCGGGTTAAGCGGATCAGACATCGGCGCGCCCAAGGTGCTGGCCAACCTGAAACCGCGGCTACCAGAAAAGCGGGCAAACAAATCGTTGGTTGACAGGGTCTGGCGGTACCTATCGTAAGTCTGCTGACCGTAGTTCCAATCCTTCCCATCGATCAAAATTGTAATTCTCTCGACTGAAGTTCCTGGAATGCGGGGGGTGGTTTCGCCATCGGACGTCTTGGCCGCAATCGCATTCGTAACGGAGTATTCCTGGATGCCGCGAAAACTGGTAATTTGGATGTCATCGACGACGGATTGTTGCAGGGCGTTGAGCAACGAGCCCCAGTAAAAGCGATTGGTGGTAAGACGATTTAACTCCGCCAAGCGCCGGTCAATCATCGCAATTTTAGCCAGATTGGTGATTACCGCCCCCGAGTTTGGAGAAATTCTTTTCCATCGGTCGTTCAAGCGTTCGTAAGCCATTCTGTCGATAATGATGTCCGCATAGAGCTTGCCGATGTAGAGCAGAACCAGAAGAACCAGAAAGATGCCGGTCCAAATGCCGCGCTTGACCGGGTCATGTCGACGCGCCTCTTCGGCTGCTTGAGCTTCGGCCAATAAATTGATCTTAATCGGCATATCAGCAGGCAATTAATATCCAAACCAAAATCCACCCAATGAAATCCCGCGCTCCAGCCGACATCTTGGGCAGGTTGTTCTCCAGGATTTTAGCCCAATGCCAGCACCCAGGGTTCTGTTTCAACAAGGACATGGAAACCAACGATCTCTTTATAGACAATTCGCTTACGTCAATGCAAGCAGCAAAGCAAATTCGGATTCGGTTTTGCTTCAAAACAATTTCAAGATTACTCCATATCGACAAAATATCCGCCAACTTAAGCCACAAATTGTCTTGTTCTGTGCCATTAGGCGCTAAACTTGTAACGAAGCTGGATGCTTCGCCATATTTTTCATGACTTCGCATCTTCGGGCACTGCTTCAGGTTCCTCGGCGGCAGGTTCCTGCTCCGTGACGGGTTCCCGTTTTTCTTCGGGAGATTCGGCAGGCTCCAGCAACTTCATTGCGCCAACAAAGAGACCCGAGAAAATACCGCCACTCATGAGTGTGCTGCGGAAGAACTCCCAAGTAGGCGGGTATCCATCGAGCCCTTTTGTCAGTGCCTCAATCCATCCCACCAAGTTCTTGGGATATGGCAGAGTAAGCCATGAGATCGAATTAGTGATGATATAAAAAAGAAAAGCACCAACCACACCCCCTCCCACCAAAGTAACAAAAGCCCTATTGCCCTTGTGCAGTCCCCGTCCAATAATGAGAATGCCGATGTAACCCGCATAATTAGGCAACATCATCCCCAAGTGCTCACGAAATGACATGTGGACATCCGGATAAGCAAAGAAGGTGAGCAGCAGATCGCTTATCACCATCGTAACCAGCGGCAGAGTCCAAGCCCAAATGCCCGGGAAATACAAACCGGCGCAAAACATAATGGCGTATGCGGCGCTAAAATTGGCTGGCAGCATGCCTGGCCAACGGCTCAGCGCGAAGACAACCATCAATAGCAACGGCAAAACTAGTTTCATCCTCACATAACCATCATACTCCCCTGCCGCCGTCTGACAAGAAAGCATTGTAGAGAGACTGCTAGGCAACTATTGCCGATAATCTACCGAAAAAAATTGCCGACACTTTAGCCACTGGCGGAATTGACCGTAAGCGGGCCATTGAGTCTGGCACGCGCACAAACATTTCATATTCATACTATTTGACGAGTCATCATCCGCCGTGGATGAATTGGAAGGCTCAGGTGAGCATCTGGTGACCGATCCGAGGGTCTGGAATCCCGAGCGTCTGCTTGATTTTGAGAAGATCCTGCAACTGCTCGCCGGTCATCGTCTTGAGGGGGACACCCAACTGCGAGGCGACCCAAACGGTACGACAAAACGATTCGAGAATTTCCATTTTCCAGTAAGCGTCCTCAGCGCCCAGATGGCTCCAAGAGACAGCCCCGTGATTGCACATCAAAATAGTATTGTGATGTTCGACCAGGTCAGCGACAAGCCTGCCCATTTCAGGTGTGCCGGGTGTGCGATAGGCGGCAAGCGGCACCTTCCCGATCATCAGTTCCTGCTCGGGAAGAATGCAGGTGGGAGGTTCGATGCCGGCAACCGCAAATGCCGTCGCATGAGGCGGATGACAGTGCGCGATGGCCACAGCGCGCGGTTGCCGTTTCATTATCTGCAAGTGCATCAGAACTTCGCTGGTACGCTTCGATGTGCCGACCTTTTGATTACCTTCCATGTCCACCAGGCACATCTGCTCAGGTTTCATGAATCCTTTGGATACCATCGTTGGTGTGCAGATCACGAAGTCAGGCGAGACCCGGATTGAGATATTGCCGCCATTGCCGTCGCAATAGGCGCGCTCCCACATGCGTCGTCCTATGTCGCAAATCACAAGCTTGTGAACGAGCATTTCAGGCGAATTAAACCAGTCGTTGATCTCCTCTTGCGAACTGGCCAACGCCGGTAGCTTGCCTGTCTGGGCGGACTTTGTCGAATCGCTATTGCCAGACGGGGCTGCGGATTTGCTGGTTGGCTTCCAATCAAAGCCTCGAAGAAAATCACGAGCCGACGGAGTGTAAAGCACATCTTCCGGCAGTGATCGAATATCGCCGCCGTTGCGAAGCAATTCTTCGAGATCCCTGAGACTGATGAGTTGTTTCATTTGAATGGAGAAAAAATAAATGGCTCTCCAGCGCAATTTGTGATAGACTTTCGGCTGGTAGCATGGATTTGCAAGAAAATAGTTTGTTATCATTCCACCCAACCGTCCCGTAGGGAGCTTATGCACTTTGGAAAACACTATTTTATTCGTGACGTTGGGGCGGAAGCTTCTTTAATTACACCTGATTGTTATGGCGAATATAAAACCTTTTGACGCTTTGCGTCCCCTGCCCGAATTGACGCTTGAACTGTGTGAACTGCCCTATGACGTGCTCTCGTCAGCCGAGGCGCGGCAGCAGGCGCAATCCAAACCGCTAAGCTTCTTTCATGTCAGCAAGCCGGAAATTGATCTGCCTGAGGATACTGACCCGTATTCGCCAGCGGTTTATGCCAAAGCGCGGGAGAATTTTCTGAAGCTGATCGACCAAGGTGCCTTGAGACGGGAGTCGAGCGCCTGTTTTTATCTTTATCGTCAGATCATGGGAGCGCACAGCCAGACCGGGATTGTTGGAGCGGCCAGTTGCAGCGATTACCTGAATGGCCGGATCAAGAAGCACGAACTCACGCGTCCAGACAAGGAAGATGACAGGGTGCGGCACACTGAAGCGTTGAACTCTCAGACCGGGCCGGTCTTCCTGACCTATCGCGCGGTGTCGGTGGTGAATCGGTTTGTTGAGAATCTTACCGATGGACTGCCGGACATCGATTTTGTGGCCCCAGATGGTGTGCGGCACACCTCCTGGACCGTGGACGCTGCTGAAGATATTGCTTTTCTGGAAAACGCCTTTGCGACCATGCCGGCTCTTTACATCGCCGATGGCCATCATCGCTGCGCGGCTGCGGCGCGAGTGTATGAGTCCCGGCAGGGATCTGGCGAGAGCGGGTCTTTCCTGAGCGTGATTTTTCCGCACAACCAGATGCAAATCCTGCCTTACAACCGGGTGTTGCAGGATTTGAATGGCATGACGCCTGAGCAGTTGCTCTCGCGACTGGAGACAGTTTTTGAAATTCAGAAAGACGCTGCCAACCCGCAGCCAGGCGTTAAACACGAATTAGGATTCTATTTCCAAGGCCGCTGGAGTGGGCTGCGGTTTAGATCGCATCAACCATTGAGGCAGACAGGATTGTCTGCTTCACCGAATGATCCACTTGAATTACTGGATGTCACCCTGCTTCAGAAGCGCGTGCTGGCACCGCTGTTTGGCATCGACGATCCCCGAACCAGCAAGCGCGTGAGTTTTGTCGGTGGCATTCGTGGAACCGGAGAACTTGAGAAGCTGGTCAACGGCGGCGGGTATGCGTGCGCGTTTTCGATGTTCCCGACCAGCATCGTCGATCTGATGAGCATTGCGGATGCCGGGGGCATCATGCCTCCCAAAAGCACCTGGTTCGAGCCCAAGCTGCGTGACGGCATGTTTTGTCACATGATTTGAGAATACGTCAGAGCTTCCTTGGCAAAAGTTCTCGTCAGGTTTGTCACCCAAACGTAACACTCTGTTTCTTGCATACTTGGGACATTTCATAGCGTAATTCAGGACATCGGAAGATGAACCATCCAAGTCTTCCAAAACGTCTATGAATTGTCTATGAACACAACAGAACAGCAATTAGAGGCGCAAGGAGTTGAGCAGACGGACCTTGCCACGCTCATTAAACATCGTGAATGGGTTCAGGCGGATGCGCGATTGGCAGACGTGTATCACCAATTTGACAAGCACGACCACGACTCATGCGCGGTCATGGAAGGCGGCAAAGTGCTGGGCATTTGCTTCCGGGGACGCTTGGGATTTCTGATGGGGCATCGTTACGGTTACGCAATCTACAGCCGCCAGTCGGCGCATTTGCACATGAGCGCAAACCCGATGTTCATCCACCACGGGACGCCTCTGCTGGAGGTTTTGGAAAGGGTGCTCTCGCGACAGGGAAAAGCGTTTAACGAAGATGTCGTCCTGCTTGGCGCGGACAACGAGTATCTTGGCATCATTGCCGTCCCCAGCCTGGTGCAACTGCAATCGGCTTTGGTGACGGAAAAATTCCGGTCTCAGGAAGCGCTCAACTGCCAGTTGCTGACTGTTTCACGTCAGGCTGGCATGGCGGAGGTGGCTTCCTCGGTTTTGCATAATGTCGGCAACGTGCTCAACAGCGTCAAAGTGTCCGCCTCTGTCATTGCCGAAAAACTGCGGATTTCAAAGACCACTTCTGTGATCCGTGTCAGCAACCTATTGCGCGACAATGCCAATAACCTGGCGCATTTTATAACGAATGACGAACGCGGTAGCAAACTGCCGATCTACCTGGAACAACTTGGACAGGTTCTTGAGGTGGACCGTGCGGAATTGCGAAAGGAAGTCGAGTCGCTTACTGAATACATCGGTCACATAGAACGCGTTATCTTCACTCAGCAACAGTACGCCAACATTTCAGCCGTGGTTGAAAATGTCTCCATCGTCAATCTGATAGAAGATGCCATGAAAATCAATGCGGAAGCCTATTCCCGGCATTGCATTGCTATTCGTCGCGAGTTTGAAACCATTCCCGAGGTGGTGTTGGACAAACATAAAGTGCTGCAAATCCTGGTAAACCTGCTCAGCAACGCCAAATACGCCTGCCAGTCCAAGGAAAAACCCGGTCGTGAAGTGGTTCTCCGTCTCAAACTTGGCGGACAGGATCGAATAAAGATAGAAGTTGCCGACAACGGCGTGGGGATCTCGCCGGAGAACCGGCATCGAATTTTCTCTCACGGCTTCACTACGCGCAAGACAGGACATGGCTTTAGCCTGCACAATGGCGCGCTCGCCGCCAAGGAAATGGGCGGCTCGCTTTCGGTTCACAGCGACGGCCCCGGATGCGGCGCCACGTTTACCTTGGAAATCCCTCTAATTGCGGCCATGCGCAACGAGAAAAATCGGTGGGCGAATTCACCCAAATCATCGCCCTCCAATCCCGCCGTTTCCCGCCACGATTCTACAACGCGCGAACTGGCGCTTGCCACAGAATAGTTCCGGCAGAGCGTCGCAAAACACGACGTAACTGTTCACGTAGCATAGGCATCCCTGCCTGTGCCCCTTTTCACGGCGAGCGTCAGCAAGCCGCTAATTTCTCCCTCTGGCTTGCCGCAGAATAGTTCCGGCAGAGCGTCGCAAAACACGACG
>CAIUEN010000034.1 GCA_903898185.1 uncultured Verrucomicrobiales bacterium | reverse complement strand
GTTTCGGTTTAACCGACGCAAGTCGGCCTCGCGAGGAAAGTTGTTTTACCGGGTAGTTCAGCAGGCAACGCAAGTGTCGCCCGTGCCTTACAAGCTCATAGTGGGCGGAAAATCTCACGCCAACCACAACCAGTTGGGGTGGGTTGCGTTAATAGGATAGCCATGTAACGCTTATTCGACGCGCGGTGCATATCACGCCCCGCACGCTGGATGATTTTCGCACGCTAATCGCGCGCGCGCAGGTGCATTCCTTCTGGGGGCACACCAATACGCTGCTGATTGCCAGCGCGATTGTCGGCGTGAATCTTGCCCCAGACGGTCCTCCCGGTTCCCGGCCAACCTTGGTTCTCAGCGACAATCTTCTTCCGATGTTGAATGGTGTGGAATTTACAGATTGCTGGGTGCTTTCGCCAAATTACAAGGAGAATTTTCGTCCCGCCGTCGGACAGGCGGTTGCGAGCGAACAAATTGCCGACTGGCAGGTGCTTTATCTGACATGGCCATGAATACCGAGACACAAATCGAAGCAAAGAAACAGTGGCTGTTTGTGGCCTCAGCCAAGGGGCTGCAGTCCTACGTTTTCCGCAGCGATCCACTCATGGAAATGATCGGTGCCAGCGAGTTGATTGAAAGACTCCCACGCGAAAACAAAGCCTCCATCCTTGAGAGTCCTCCATGCGAGAAAAAAACCTCCATTCTCAAATGCGCGCTGGACGAGTTTGCTCCTGCCGCCGAAGATTATCAGGTGCTCACAGACGCGTCGGGAACATTGAGAGTACTGTTTGGATCTAAGGAGACGGCGATGCGGTTGGCGCGCCTGTGGCCTGTGCTGGCGGGACAGTTCGCTCCGGGTTTGGAGATCGCGATTACTGTCGACGAGGTTGCCGATAATTTGGGCGAGGCGATTGAGCGCGCTGAATACCAGATTAATGTGAATCGCAATCTTCTCTCCGCTGATTTTCCCGAAGCGGGACCTTGGGTGGCGCGCAACCGTCGAACCGGGCTGCCAGCCAGTCGGTTGGTGGAATCGCTCAGTTCTGAGGATAGGGGCAAGCGTAAGGAGCCGGTGGACGGCGAAAGCAAACGCAAACGCGAAGCGGCTGAGTGGGCGCAAAGCACATTGTTGAGAAAGGTCGTTCCCGACGGCTTCGAATTGCTTCTAAGAAACAACCCGGCATCCCGCGATGTTTGGCCCTCTGACCTAACCAAGCTGGCCACATCTGACAACGCTTATATTGCGATCATTCACGCGGACGCCAATGGTTTGGGGGCGGCCATGATGCAGTGCGTCGAACACCTTAAAGCTAAAACATCGAAAAACGCCGCAAGAGATTATAGCGAGCTTTGCGCAGCCATCGAGAAATCCACTCAAGCGGCGGCGCGCAAGGCGATGACACCGCTGCTCAAACAAGCCAAGATGGAGCTGAATCCGGGACGAAAGGCCATCGTGCCCGTTCGTCCTCTGGTTTGCGCTGGAGAAGACTTCACCTGCGTGATCCGGGCAAAATACGCAGTGCGGTTTGCCCATGATTTTCTATGCGCCTTGGAGGTGGAGACCAAGAACGAATTTGCCGGACTGTCAGAACCAATTCACGGGCTTGAAAAGCTTACCGGCTGCGCCGGGATCGTGTTTTTCAAGAGTCATTATCCCTTCGCCCGCGCCTACGCCATGGCAGAATCTCTGTGCGGTTTCGCCAAAAAACGCACATCGCGACGCGCTTCCGCGCTTGCATTCCTAAGGCTCAAGAACTCGCTGCAGCCCTCAGATAATTACAACGAATTCATCGAACACTCTTTTATGGGTGGCCCCGATGGGAAGAAGATACAACTGACTCAGAATTCTATGGGGGGCACAGTGGAGAAGAAGGTGCAACTGACTCAGAACCCATATCTTGTGGGCAATCGAAATGGGAATAATCTGAATGCCCTTGCCGAACTGCGAGATCTGGTTGAAACACTCAACGCTCTTCCGCGCAGTGGATTGCGCAATCTCGTCACGCGCGCCTACGAAGGGAAGATGTCCTGCGAGCAAGCCTTCGAACGTCTGTGTTTCATTGTCAAAGAGCGTGACCTTGCGAAGGCTTCCGGCTCTCCCGCTTTTCCCGCCTTTGAGAGCGCCTTGCATACGCTTACTGGCAATGGCCTTTGGAAGGAGGGGGACAATGGTGATAACGACCAGACACCGCTTTATGATGCTTTGGAACTGCTCCACTTGGAGGTTGACTTGCCATGAGAACGGTCACGATTACATTTGAGCTTCTTTCTTGGTGGCATGCCGGCTCCGGCATGGGCCGAGGCGGGGATGCTGACGCGCTGGTTATTCGCGCAACAGATGATGGTTTGCCTTACCTGCCGGGAAAAACAGTTAAAGGACTTTTGCGCGATGCGGTTCAGCTTGCCGATGAATTCAAGCGGTTCAATGCGACCGGTCAAACGGACATTCTGTTCGGCAGAAAGGATCCTTCGACCCCCGTGTCTGCAGACACGAAGTCGGCGGAACCGTATGCCGACCACGAAAGTCCGGGCCGAGCTCCGGGCCAACTCTGTTTCAACAACGCCGAGTTGTCTCAAGAAATTGCCGACTGGTTGCGCGCCGGAGGTGAAGAACGCAAGAATGCTCTGTTTAACTCACTGGCATGCACAGCGCTCGACGATCATGGCGTGGCAAAAGAAAAGTCGCTGCGCACGATTGAAGTCTGTCCACCTCTCACACTGACTGCGGAAGTGACCGGCCCTGACGATGATGACTGGATCAAAATTCTGAGCGACTGTGCCCGGTTGATTCGATGCTTGGGCAGCCATCGACATCGCGGTCTCGGGCGGTGCCGGGTGAGCGTGGCTTTCCAGGGAGGCATCTGTGCGAACCAGCCAAAATCACCCGACCCAGAGTCAAAAACAACGCTTTCTAAGGCGGTCCGCGCCGCCGGGGTTGTTTGGTTGGAGATCCATCTTCTCAGCGATGTGATTGTCAGCGCAAAAGCCGCCACGGTCGGTGGTCATGATTCACTCAACTATCTTCCCGGCTCGGTAATGCTCGGCGCGGCCGCCGAGCGGCTGTTCAAGAAAAACGGGTTTGGCTCTGAACTGTTTCTCACTGGTCAGGTGCGTTTCGGGGATGGCTTGCCCGCCGAGAATGGGGACGCCATCGACTGGCCGGTTCCGCTAAACTGTCATTACATCAAAAAGGACGGCCCGAAGGGCAATCCGGTCAACGGGCTTACCGATACGTTTGATGCCGCGAAAAAGCGAGTTCAAAACAAAGAACAGTCGCAACAGGCTCGGGACCGTCACCTTGTTCTGCATCGGGATAACACCGCCATTTTGTCCCGGTTGCAGGGTGACTACGTGATCAAGACGGCCATTGACCGCGAAAAGTTTGGGCGCGCCCAAGATCGTCAACTATTTGAATACGATACACTGCCCGCAGGCAGCCGGTTCCTTGCCCCAATCCGCTGGTCGGCAAATGACGAATCGTTGGCGGACAAAGTGGCGGAGATCGTGGAAGTTCTCACCAGCCCAGCCACTCGGCTGGGTCGTTCCCGCAACGCGCAATTTGGGCGTGTAGAGATCTCCTTGGCAAAGTCCAAACCTGCCGAACCACAGTCTCTGACCGACGGCGTTGCGGCGCAGGAACCATTTGCGCCACCCCATCCGCTGCACTTCTACCTTGTCAGTGATTTGGCACTATCGGGTCAAGGTGGCGCGCTCTTGATTCCCAACCCGGAGGAACTCGGCCTTTCGAGCGAGTGGAAACTGGTTCCAGAGCGAACATTTCTCCGCACCCGGCGATACTCGCCATGGAACGCGTTTCACCACACGCGCCTGACCGAGCGGCAAGTGTTGGTCCGCGGCAGCGTGCTCACTTTTGCTAAGGTTGATGAGAAACAGGCAACACCTGAGGAAATGAGCAATATCCTGAGTTTTTTGGCAAATGGCGTCGGCGACTACCGACAGGAGGGCTTGGGGTGGATGGTGTTAAATCCCAAGTTCGCGCTTGATCTTCCCAAATTGTTGGATTCTCCAAAAAACGCATGCGACGCGAGACCAGCAGGCGAACAGCTCGTGCGACCTGCGGATTCTCTCGTAACATACGTCGTTCGCGTGGAACAAGACCACGCTGTTCAGACGGATGCCCTGAAACTGGGACGGCATTGGGCAGAGCGATGGTTCCAATATCACCAGCAGGCGGCGCAGGCGGCGCGTCTGGGCCGATCAGGCAAGAGCCAATGGAGCCAGGTGCGTCAACTCGCGCTGTCTGCTCACCATGATGTTGACGAACTGAAGAAGAGCTTAACGGGCTTCTGCGACAATGGAGTGCGAAAAAAGTATTGGCAGCTTGAATTAAATTTGAATAAAGTTAAGTCATCATTATCGGATCATCTCAAGAAAGCAATCGATCCTCAAACGAAGTTGCCCGACAATATCTGTTTGAGTGACAATATAAGTGACAATACGCTTCGAGGGCGGCTCCTGTGCGCCGCAGTCGCCTTTGCGGCCGAGACAATGGTTCAGCGGCTGCAAGGAACAGAACAATCCAGGGAGGTTTCGCGATGAGCACCAGCGCATCCATGAGTTTCCCTATCCGCCACATAGCTCGCATCGTCATTGAGTTCACCACGCCGTTCCATGTTGGCACCGGTGAAGGCGGCTATGGGGCGGACGCGCTTGTCATTACCGATGCGAACGGGCTTCCGGCCATTCCAGGCAGCAGCCTCGCCGGGGCTTTGCGAGCGGCATTTATTGCGCATACGCGTGATACCAAACGCGCCGACAATCTGTTTGGATTTCAGCGCGAGGATGCCGGTGTCGGCTCGCGCTTGAGCCTCACTTGGGCGGCGATCCACAAGTCCGATGATCAACCTGTGGATGGGATTCTTGATCGTTCAAGCTTGGAGGGTACTAAAGCAGACCCTGTCTTGCGGCAAGCGTTGACTCTGCAAATTCGCGACCATGTCCGGCTGACCCATCGCGGTGGCGCTACGCCTGGTGGTAAATTTGATGAACAACCGGTGGCCGCCGGACATCGCTTTACCTTCGAAATGGAGCTCGTGGACAAGGATGACAACGACTGGGAAGCCTTGATAAAGTGCCTCAATTCTCCGGCGCTCCGGCTGGGTGGCAAGTCTCGGCGCGGCTATGGCGCTTTCAGATTGGAGCGATTCAACAAAAAGAGTTTCAATCTTGGATACGAGCCTGATTTTGAAGCCTATGCCAGTCACCCGGCAAGTCTTGCGCGGCAACCCGCCTGGTTGACAGAGCTCCAGACGGCAAATCCACAAAACGGCAGGCAGTCTGCCTCTACTCGCGCGGTCACCCTTACAATTCACATCAAGCCGCGTGGTTTCTGGATGTTTGGCGGAGGCGAAGACACTCCACCCACAGGCGCCGATCCTGCGGACATGGCTCCACTGAAACAGGATCGAATCGTTTGGGACGACAATAAAGGCCGGGTTGAATCCGGCATGCTTCTGCTTCCCGGCAGCGCCATCAAGGGAGCCATCTCGCATCGCGTTGCGTTTCATTTCAATCGCCTTTCCAACGATCCCCGCGACAGCCACTTCGCCGATAACATTGCCAATGGCTGCAACAACGACAAACAGGGACACGCGTCGGCGCAAGGCAAGCTCGGCCGAGTTACCGGGGTCTGCAACCGGGCGGTTCAAGAGCTGTTTGGTTTTGTCAAAGAAGACAACGGAAGAGGTGTGGAAAGTGGCGCGGCTCGCGGTCGCGTGCTGGTGGACGACCTGTTTTGGTTCACGCCTCCACCGCCTCAACAGCGCGTGCCGCACGTTAGTATTGATCGGTTTACAGGTGGCGCCATGGACGGCAGGCTCTTTTGCGAACGCCCGCTCTGGCAAGGGGACTTTCCTGAACTGAAGATCACTCTTCTGGATGCCGACGCCATATCATCTAAAACTCGCAAAGCGCTTCGCGCCGCGCTGGAAGATATCATTGAGGGACGACTGGCTCTTGGAGCCGGAGCCGGACGTGGCTTGGGTTTTTTTGAAGCCAAAGCTAATGTCTCCAAACCGTTGGAGTGTTCTCACGCTGGTTGGTTTGACCAACCCCACCAATCCTAATTCGCTTCATCTCATGCCCAAAAGTGACGCCGAAATCATCCGTAATGTCTTGAGAGAGATCCTGAATCCCAAAGACACTAACGACCTTAATCCGCGCTCTGGAGTTATCAAGTCTGAGGCATGGACGGTGGCAACCGCAACGGAAGCCATGCAGGAATTTGAGAAACTCGATGGTGACGGATGGCTTCAGGACGCCCACACCCGGAGCATCTTGCGCCCACCGGGTTTGGCCATGACACTCGCGGGGGCGGATGCTCCAAAAGTCTGGCCAGTCGTAGGGGAGCGAGCCAGCCGGGATGGCAAGAGCAGTCTCCATCTTCGACGCGCTGCCGAGGGCTGGCTCCTCAACCGGCTTGAAGAAACCGATTCTGCTGATGCCATACTGCTGACGCATCGACTGCTGAGCGCGGACCTCAAGTCCTATTTGGTTTACCACGTTTCATACACGCCGCAACACATTTGCGGCCACGATGAACTTCGTCCAACTGCCAGCCGGTTCGTCCATTTTGAGAATGTAACCGATGAGAGCAACCGACCCAATAATCGCAATCAATCAACCTGAACCTGACGCCATGCCTGCCATCCCCATTCCATCTCCCTACAATTTTGTGACGCTCAGTGACCGCGTTTTTTTTCCGGACTGGGCCGAGCAGGTTTCCCAAGATGTGCCATTCTCCGACGGCATTTCAGGCTGGTTTAGTATTGAAGTAACAGCAATGACTCCAATATTCATTCGCCAGGGGGAAAAACCTGTTGTCTGGCACAAGGATTATCCTCAGAAAGTCATGCAATTGCGAGATCGCTGGATCGGAATTACAAAGCCTGCCAATGATCGATTGCCTGAAGACGACTGGATTGAGTTCTTGCGTTTGACTGATGGTAATTGCGCCATCCCTGGCACGTCTATCAAAGGTGTGATCCGAACCATTGTCGAAATCGCTAGTTTTGGCAAGTTGTCTCTCACGAACGGCAACCGAGTGCTCAAAGGGGATCAAAAGAAGTTGTGGATGGCGATCCTGCAAAAGGATATACAACAGCGCACCCAGAAACCTGACCAACTTGTGGGCCGTCTTGATCTCGCTGAAACAATTTTTGGAAAAGCAGAAGAACAAGAGTCAATCCGTGGCAGGGTCAACTTCGAGGCGTTGCCGCTTAATCGGATGAGCGAAAGTCCAAGGCATGTCATTTGGCCGGTTATGCAGACGCCGAAGGGGAAATTTGCTCCAAACTACGTGGAACAGCCCCATGTAACAGATGCCTGCGAGGGCAGTACGGATACGTTCATCGACTACGAAAACAAGAAAGCCTGCCTAAGGGGCTGGAAACTATATCCACGCTCCTTGAACGTTCGTCACTGCACTATGCCTCCCGCAGACAATCACAGCGGGCGCGTCCGTTGGGAACTTTCGAGTCCAATGCGTCCGCTGTCTTCTGGCACTCAGTTTGTAGGCCGTGTGCATATTCACAATCTTCGGGAGAAGGAGTTCGGGGCGCTCCTGTGGGCAATTGGGTTGGGCGAGAAAGTCGAATCAACAGATAACCGGAGATTCTGGCATGGTATTGGGGCTGCCAAACCTTTTGGATACGGCTCGGTCACGATAAGAGTGCTGCCTGAACACCGGCTTGCTTTTGTGGCAAAATCCGATCCAGTAAATTTTGAAAAGTGCATCCGTGTGTTTGAAGCGATGATGAATAGTTTTCATTCTCTCGAAAAGCCATGGATCGAGTCAATTCAGCTTCGTCAGCTCCATCGCATATCAAACCCAAACACACGCTGGCCAATGGATTTGGCCTATCCTACTTTCGCGGACTTTAAGGCGTACGCAGATGAGACTGATGTGCGACACATCTTGCTCGATGCATCTCGCTCGCGCACTGTTTCGCCTCCCAAACCCCTGCCTGATCTGATCGGGCATCTAAGGCAGGTTTCGTTTGATTGCGAGACTGAATCTTCGGACAAAGGCAGGAGCACCCGCCATCTCTGGTTTGGTCTGAAAGTGGACAAAGACAAGTTTCGAGCCGTCCTGCGCAACCCAACCTCGCCACAGCTTTCGGGTTCCCTAAGGAAGGGTGATTCGCACAAACTCTGGGTCGTTGGTATGGAAGGAGACCGAGATGACCGGTATTACATTTTAGCCGAGAAGAAACCCGAAACCTCTGCAGACATGGAGTTAAAAGAATGATAAGCATAAGCACCAAAGAACCTAACACTGTTTCTCCGCAGAAATACCCTTCTCTGAGCGCCCCTTTTCCTTGGGGGCTTCTGCTCGGCACGTTCCTGATTGCCGCCTCCGGGCATATACTCTCCGTGCAATTAAATGAAGCCGCGTGGCGGGCACAGTGGCTAGAACCGTGCTGGTTTACAGCGCTGGCTGCGATCATCTTGTGCTGGGGCGCCACGCAGCTCCACGCGCATCGATTCTCCGACCATTTGTTGCGCTACCTGCTCCCATCCGCGCTTGCCCTCGACTGGCTGGCGCTGCAATCGCACAGAACCCTGGAAAAGTTCCCTTATTGGGCGCTTTTGGTGGGCAGCCTGCTCATTTTCGTCCTGTCGGTCTGGATCACCCACGCCCTTCACAAGAAACTCCAGACTGCGACCGCCATTATCAATGAGCCAGCGGAAAAACTCTTAGGGAGTTGGAAGATTCAAAAATACCAGTGAATCGGCTCAAAATGGTCAAAATGCGGGTACATTTAAATCTTCCAACTCCCTTAAGCTTGGGGGCCAGCCTTCAGTCATCACTGTCCCGTCAATTCCTGTCCGAAGCCACCGAGCAATCAGACCATCGTGTGATTCGGGGGCTGATCTTGATTGTGTCGCGGATGAAGGGACAAAAACTGGTGGCGAATCCGAACTGGAACACCGCCGACCCGCTCTCGCGTCGATGGTTGGTTACCCTTGGCCCAGACAAAACACGGGATCTCAGTGGAACCGAAATCAGGAAGGATATCAATCATTTGCAGGAGGCGATTGAAACAGGATTGCCACCTTGGAACTGGCAGCAACTGCTGCGCGCTATCGAACCTCATGCCAAAAACCTCCAGGCAGGCCATATTTGGCTTGTCGGCAGCTCAGACGATGATGATGCTAAGGGATCGGTTCCCGCCTACATCAATCATGCGCGCGATTTCCTCCAGGGCTATTTGCCCGCCACCACGTTTCATCCTGTACAAGGCGTGGATCTTGAGGACTTTGACGCATTATTGCGGGTGCTTCGTGATTGCGCCATAAAACCAGCATGCAAGAATTTCAAGCTGTCCCACAAGGAACTTGCTTTGGATATCACCGGCGGGCAGAAGATCGCGAGTGTGGCTGGTGCCGTCATTACTCTCAACCTCCAAGTGGTTTGCCAGTATGTTCGCACATTCCAACTTGCCGGAGGTCAGAGCGCAATCTCCAAACAGAAACCGTTGGTTGCAGCCGCAAACTGGAAGTCAGAGGACGATCCATGCCAGCCAATGATTTATGATTTTCGCTGGGATGATTTCTCTATTTAGCCTTAGCTGATCATGTCTCGTGACGCATTGTATGTGGCGGCTTACGATTTGGGCGATACGGAGCGCGAGCGCACGGCGCAACTGCTGGAAGGCTATGGTTTTCGGGTTCAGAGGAGTGTTTTTGAGTTGCGCCTTTCTCGCGGGCAGCGCGAGCAAATGTTGGCGGCATTGGAAAAATTGGAACTTAAAACCGGTTCAGTTTTGCTTTATCGCAGGGACGCAACCGGCAGGCGCTACGAAAAAGGGGTGCCAAACCCAAGGCGTCTCGAGGAGGATTGCCACGCGTGGATCTTGGGCGTTCCGCCAAAACCGGACCCAGCGCAGACGCCGATTTCCGAAACCCCGTCCGATCTTAGCAAAATATCACCTCAACGAAAGGAGGTTTCGTAAAATGCCATTTTTGACATTTGAACCACAACGTGTTATATGATGTGCTGCCAAACGGCTATGAGCAGTCGGCTGTTCGTTGTGACTCTATTATTTTTTCCATAGTTTTGTTTGTTCAGCCAAACGGCTATGAGCAGTCGGCTGTTCGTTGTGACATTTTCGTGAGCTGTAAAGAACTGGCGATCCATGCCAAACGGCTATGAGCAGTCGGCTGTTCGTTGTGACGTAATAGACCGGTGCGCCACAGTAAGCTACGGGCCAAACGGCTATGAGCAGTCGGCTGTTCGTTGTGACGCATTAACAGTAATCAACGCTGGGGGCGTTGTGCCAAACGGCTATGAGCAGTCGGCTGTTCGTTGTGACTGTGGTCAATTCCCCGGATCGCGCGCTGGCGCTGGGCCAAACGGCTATGAGCAGTCGGCTGTTCGTTGTGACTCTGCGACGGAATGTGTGCCCAGCCTACAAGGCCAAACAGCCATGAGCAAACTTCCTACGCAATCGCGCGCACGTTCGCGCACATTAAGAAGGGCTTTTCCAAGCAGTTCTCATTTTGGTCCGGAGGCAAGCGTAATTGGAAGCTGGCCCAAGACGGTGGCGCCTGAACACTGGTTTCTGTTTATAGAATTCTTCCACTGATTGTTGGCTATTTTCCCTGCCTTCTGAAATGAGAATTGCTGCTTTGCATTCTGGCCCAGGTTGTTCTAGTGTCAATGCCAGTGCAAAATCAAAAAAAACATGTTTTCCGAACTCCACTCCATCCGATGGCATGAACTGCGTCTGACCCTTCGCAACGATCGCAACACCTTCGCCCGCCAGCATCCTCTGGCCGTGGTCGAAGCCGTGTTGCGTGGCACCGCTGGCAAACAATGCCCTCCAGAACCCGAACCATGGTTCTTCCGCCCCTCCCAGCCTTTCGGACAACGCGTTCGTGTTGGCGCGCATTACTCGATGGCTGTCGTGTTCCCGGTGAGCAGCGCCGAAACCGTCGCCGCCTTCGCAACCCGGCTCCACGATTACCTCCAAGACTCCAAGCACAACTTCAGCCTGACGCAGGTTGGAGCCGCCACCGAAAGGTCTCTGGGACAGGTCGAGGAGGAAACGCGAGGCTTGGACGCCGCCGCCACCACCGAGCTGTGCCTTGATTTCCTGACGCCGCTGGCGTTCACCCCTGCTGATCCGTCCCGCCGCTGGCTGCTGCGTCTGCCGGACTTGCTCCAAGGCTTAGCCAACCGGGTGCGGTCGTTCTGGGGAGTTCCGCTGGCTTGGCCGGCGAACGCGCTCGAAGGCTTGGAATTGCTGCCGTGCTGCTGGGATTACGTGGAGTACGGCCGCGCGAGCAAGAGCAAAGGGGGCTGGCAACTGATCAACGGGTGTGTTGGCCCGCTGTTTCTAAAAGGCGATTTGCGCCCCTGGCTTGCGCTGCTGCGGTTGGGCGCGGCCATCGGCGTGGACGCCCCCGGCGGCGGGCGTGGCGTTCGCCGCGCCTTCGGCTACGGGGCTTACCGGCTCGATGACCGGCGCCCTTACTTCTCAGCGGCGTGGCGAAATCCCGACCTTTGGCGGTCCGCCTTGGAGGAATTGGCGGCGGAATCCAACGATCCCGATCCGGTGCTCCATCCGCTGGATGTTGATGTCACCGTTCGGGAGTTGATGGAAGAGGTTCTTTGCGGCAAATGGCGGCCAGAGCCAGCGAGGCTCTTCCCCTTGGACAAGAAGCCCGGTGCCAAAGCGTCATCCCAAGAACCGGTCAGACAGCGGCTGGTCGCCCAGTTCTCATCGAGGGATCGCGTCGTGCATCGTGCGTTGCTGCGCCTGTTGTCTGCCGCATGGGACAGGCTGTTCGAGTCCTGCTCCCAGGGGTACCGGCCTGACCGCTCGCCCGCCACTGCGCGCGCATTGGTTCTTGGGCATATCCGCAAGGGTTGCGGCTGGGCGCTGGAGGCCGACGTGGCCGATTTCTTTGACAGTGTGGACTGGGACTTGCTGGATCATGAATTGAATCGCTCACTGCCGGCGGGGGATGGGGATGTCGCCGAGACTCTCCGCCGGATCGTCCGCGCGCCACTGACGCTCAACGGAGAGCCCGTAGCCCGGGAGCGCGGCCTGCCCCAAGGATGCGCGCTATCACCGTTGTTGGCGAATCTTTACCTTGATCCATTTGACGAAGCGGCGACACGAGCGGGTTTGCGCCTGGTGCGCTATGCTGATGATTTCTTGATACTATGCCAAAGCGAGGCCGAGGCCGACGAAGCCGGGAGCCAGGTGGCCGCGCTGCTCGCGAACCGAAAGCTGACTTTGCAGCCGGAGAAGCTTGCCATCACTCCATTGGGCGGCGGATTTCATTTTCTAGGACTGGGTTTCGCCCCCGAATTGGAGGAGGAATTTGTTGAACGCTCACTTCTCCGGCGTCCGGTCTATGTGCTTTCCGATTACAGCTTCATTGGCACCGAGGGAGAGACGTTAATTTGCCGGGTCAAAGGGCGTCTGTCGGCGCAAGTGCCGTTGCGACGAGCGGGCGAGGTGCTGGTTTACGGTCCTCACTCCGTGTCCACGGAATTGTTGCGGCGTTGCGCAAGACAGAACATCGCGGTTGGTTTTTGCACCGCAGCGGGCCACCATGTGGCCACCCTTCGACCGGATTCCAAGGCGCACTTTGAACTGACCGGGCTGCACTTCGCGCGGCGCACCCAGTTGGCGCTGGAAACCGCCACGAGAATAGCTGCGGAAATCGTTGACGCCAAGTTGGGGAATTACGTGGCATGGCTTCGCCAGACGGCAGAAGGCCGGACAGTTGCCGAACGGCTGCGCGAAACAATCTCACGGCTATCCTCCGTCGCCAGTGTTGAGTCTGTGCTGGGGCTGGAGGGGGAAGCCGCCAGGCATACATTTCGTTTCGTGAATGATCAGGTTCGAAAACCCGGATTTGCCAGCAAGGAACGCGCGCCCCGCCGCAAATACGACTCTTGGAACAGCCTGCTCGACTTTGTTTACACAAGGCTGTTCACCCGGCTCAACGTCCTGGCGCGGGCGCGCGGACTGAACCCCTACTTGGGCTTCCTCCACAGTCCCCAAGACAACTTTGAATCGTTGGTATGCGATTTGCAGGAGCCTTTCCGCGCCCGTTGCGACAGGTGGGCGGTGAAGCAAGTCAACTTGGGAACTGTGGCAACCACCGATTTTGCCCCACACCCCTACGGCGGCATCCGCTTGACGGATGAGGCGGTGGGGCGATTGCTGGAGCAGTTCGAGCGGGAATTGGATCGCGAAGTGGCAGGTGAAAGTGGGACATGGAAGGACCTGCTTTACGCCCAAGTGGCGGCAATTGAGGATTGGGTGCGCGGCGCTCCCAAAATCAGGCTTTACCATGCGGGTGCCGGGCGGGTGCCTTTCCCTACAGTTCAGGTGCCTGAGCGCGTATGATGCCCCGATCTATGCTTGAAATCCGGATGATCCAGACCCAAGGCGGGTGCCTTTTTCCACAACCCCAACCAAATCAAGCCGAAAAATGTGTTGTTTCGAGGAGGTTTCATAAAACGCTCGATTTGACGCCTAAACTGCAACGTGTTACAAGTATAGGAGCCAAACGGCTATGAGCAGTCGGCTGTTCGTTGTGACTTGGAATTTTCAAAGGAAATCACACCCTTGAGCGCCAAACGGCTATGAGCAGTCGGCTGTTCGTTGTGACTTGGGGCAGGCGGGAGGAAAAACGGTGCCATCGTGCCAAACGGCTATGAGCAGTCGGCTGTTCGTTGTGACTATTTGCGTTATTGTAGCCTGCGTCTGCGCAAATGCCAAACGGCTATGAGCAGTCGGCTGTTCGTTGTGACTGCGCTTCTTTGTAATCACCGACGGCCATGAGCCAAACGGCTATGAGCAGTCGGCTGTTCGTTGTGACAATAGTATTAAGACTATAATTGTGATTATAGGCCAAACGGCTATGAGCAGTCGGCTGTTCGTTGTGACTGTATTCACGCGACGCGGAACGATCTTTTTCCAAGCCAAACGGCTATGAGCAGTCGGCTGTTCGTTGTGACTGGCTGACCTTTTAGGTCAGTAACCTTCAGTTGCCAAACGGCTATGAGCAGTCGGCTGTTCGTTGTGACGTGTCCAGATTGATAACAGAAGGCAATCCATTGCCAAACGGCTATGAGCAGTCGGCTGTTCGTTGTGACAGCCAGTCGGGCGTATTGCTATCTTGTCGCTGCCAAACGGCTATGAGCAGTCGGCTGTTCGTTGTGATATTGTTCGATGAGTGCTTCTGTAACTTGTGATTTGCAAAACGGCTTATGAGGAAAGGTTCTTGCAGGCACTGAATCACCATTCTTCCAAGAGCAAATCGACTACCGTAGTGGTGTGCGGAAGAAAGAAACAAAGCAGTTTGCTTTGGAATGTCTATCATCTTTTTCTTGCAGGATTGTGCTAGGGTGTTGAATTGATGGGGGTTTCCATCTAATAAGTTACCGCAGCATTTGTTCACTGTTTTCTTCTTTTCAGCAACACCTGGCTTTAGCCAGGTGTCAGGCGCAAGCCAATGAAATCG
>CAIUEN010000033.1 GCA_903898185.1 uncultured Verrucomicrobiales bacterium | reverse complement strand
TGACTTTCAGTTTTATCATTCGGATGCGTTTGCATCCTCTCTATTTATACATGTTTGACAAAAGTACAAGGCAAATTTTGCCTAGTATTTTTCAGAGAAATTTAAATGCGTCTGCCCTGCCAAGGGCTTCCTGAAGTAAAAAAAAACTTCAGTCCACAGAAGTTCAAGAAGAACAATTCCAAGAGACGCAAGCATTCCTGAGGCTCGTTGGAGAGAATTTTGCCCGCCAGGGGGGTGGGCAATCTTCAAGCCATCAAAACAGTCACAATAACAACTGGTCAAAATGAACAGTTAGGGGGTTATTAGTAGAATCAGTCATGTTGGTCTGCGTCTCAGACAAACCGCCAGGCAACCCGCAAGTGTGAGCAGAGAAATGATTCCGCCTGCCAAAAAAACGTGATCCTCATAGGCCAGGCTCATCTGATGCGAGCCTGCCGGGATATCCAAAGCCTGAAAAGCATGATTTGCGCGCCATAGGCGAACCGGTTTTCCGTCCACGTAAGCATGCCACGGATGATAAAAAGATTGAGCCACCACCACGATGGCAGGCGCCGACGCCTCGATTTGCGCCTCGATCCTATGCGCGGAAAACCGGCGGGGGTGAACCGTTGCCTGCGCCGCATTGGTGGCGCGGATGACTCCTCGCCCCTCCAGCGGCAGATAGACCATGGAGCGTGGGTCAAAGCTTGAGCTGAGGATTTCTTTGAGCGCCGTTGAATCATCCGCAAACACCGCCTGTTGGCCGGCCGTTATCATCGGCATGAACGTATCACGCGCGACCCATTGCAGAGCGTTGGTCGGGTGGCTGATCATGGAAACACCCAGAAAATCCTTCAATGGCTCCAATGTGTTGGTTGGCATGTAGAACTCATTGCAGAGCCTGTCGGTTTCTCGAAGGTAGAGGGAAAAAAAGCCGTTCACCTTGGCCGCGTGGTCCAGCAAGTTGCAATTGGCGTAGAGCGCAAGCCGATCAACATTAATCTGGTCGGCTGGTTTGCTCATGAACCTGTTCCTTATGCTTTCCATGGCAAAGGCTGTAAGCATGGCGCGCGATTCGCCTGCCTTCGCCTGTTTGTCCCAGTTCAAATACTGACGGATTGTGTCCAGATCATAAAGGCTGCGTTGAACCGTCGGAGCCAACCCTGGGGCATGAGTATGTAAATCGAGCCAGACGAGCAGCACCAGAAAGACCTGCAAGAGTCGCTGCAGTTTTGGGGTAAGTATTCTGCGTTGGAGCATCAAGCATCCAATAATGGCCATCAGGAAAAGTGAGCGCACAAGCGCATTTAACACTGTGGCATGCACATCAAAGATAAATGATGGAAACTTTTCAATGACGGGATATTTCCAGGCAAACCAGGCAATTCCCCCCATTACCCCAATTAGTCCCAGCGCCAGCCCTCCTATTTTTTTCCGCTCAGCCTTCCATCTTTCGTTGGGCAATTCTTGAAACCACGCCATCCCATAAGCGGCAAGGAGCGGTATAAGGAATGTGCCCAACACCACAAACTTAATAGGATAACGCATGTAGCCTAACTGCGGAATCACATGCCTGACTGCGCTCATGATGAATCCGCTCTCACCCATCGCCATCAAGATGCTTAATGCACTCAGGCTGACAAGAATCCAGACCTGCTTGGATCGCGCCTTCCAGAAAGCCAGCAGCGCCAAACCAATGGTTGCCGCTCCCAGATAATAGGAGGAAATCCAGTACTGATCCAATTGGCTGTAGAAACCGACGTGAGAAGGCTGAGTGCGAAAGAGCGGCACAAGGTAATTAGCCAAACCGGTTCCCGGCATCGCCCAACCTGAATCTCCAAAACTGACGTCGCGTTGGGAATGGGCCAGCAAATCCAGAAAGGGGAGCAATTGGGCAGCAGCCAATCCCGTGACCAAGAGCAGAACACAGACAATCCTTCCTAAAAACTCTCTTTGGCGAACCGTACCATCTGCCAATTGGGCCAGCCAGAGCGTTCCCATGGCGCACCAAGTGAAGAATATGATTTCAGGCGCTCCAGTCAGCATCTGCATGGCGCCGACCAGAGCCGCCAGGGCAATACGCCGAATGCCTCCCTGGATTGAAGCAGTTTCGACCATCAGAACCACCCAAGGCATCCAGCCCAAGGCTGCGATATTGTTGGGCCACATGAGCGCACATTGGCTGAGCCCGCTGAAAGCGAAGACCACCCCGGCAATGGCGCTGGCCAGGCGATTCCCGGTCCATCGATGAGCTAGAAAATACATGCCCATGCCCGCCAGGAAAGAATGCAGAATACAAAAGACACTCAGCGCCCAAGACAGCGGAAAGAGCAGGTAAATCAAGGAGAGCGGATAGAGGCTGAGCGTATTCCATTGGGCCAAAAAAGGCAGCCCGCAATTACTGAGCGGATTCCAGAGCGGAATTTCTCCCAACCAAAACGATTCTCGTAAATACGAAGCAAGCGGATACCCGAACAAGCTGAAGTCTCGGAAAAAGAAGGTTCCGTATCCTGTGAGCACTTCAAGAAACGACGCCAAGATAAGCGCCGCCAGCATGAGGGCGAAACGCCCCGGCCCAAACCAAGCGCCCGCTTCCGTTGCAGCGCTCTTTTGCGACTCATCAGAATTCATGCTCTGCGAGTGTGTCAGATTTGACTGCTGCGGAACAGTGAAAAAGTAACTATTCACGTAGCATAGGCATCCTTGCCTGTGCCCCTCTCTCCGGCGAGCGTCAGCGAGACGCTAATTTCTCCCTCCGACCTGAACAGTTACGTGAAAAATATCACTTCAATCCCACGAAATTCTTGAGCAGCGTCAATCCAACACCCTGGCTTTTTTCCGGGTGAAACTGCGTGGCAAAGACGTTGTCGCGCCAGACGGAAGAAGCGAAAGTCTCGCCATAGGTCGTGCGCGTGGCGATCACCGACTCATCAATGAGATGCGGGAAAAAACTATGCACAAAGTACACGTAACTTCCCGATGGAATGCCTCTGTATATGGGGCAATCGGGCTGCGTGATCTCAATTTGGTTCCATCCAATCTGCGGAATTTTCACACCGGTCTGATTGGAAAAACGAATCACTTTTCCACCGAACAAGCCCAATCCAGCCGCAGAACTGTTGAATTCCTCGCTGCCATCGAAAAGAGCCTGATAACCAACACAAATCCCCAGGAACGGTCGCCCCGACGCAATAAACTCTTTCGCAGCCTCCAAAAGCTCCTGTTTGCGCAAGGCGTTGACACAATCGTCGAACGCTCCGACACCGGGCAAAACCATCGCGCGCGCGTCGGCCATCTCTTCCGGTCGCCTTACCAGACGGACATCCGCGCCAACTTTCAGCAGCGCTTTTTGGACGCTGCGCAAATTGCCTGAACCATAATCAATCAATGCGATCACGCGAAAGAGTCTAGCGCTTGTCTGGCTCCATTGGAAGATAGACAGAAAAACAGCTTCCGGATCCGACCTCGCTCTTCACAGCGATCCATCCCTGGTGTTGTTTGACAATTCCATGTACCGATGCGAGCCCCATTCCGGTTCCTTTCCCCACCGCTTTCGTTGTAAAAAACGGCTCGAAGGCATGCGCCAGAGTTTCCTTATCCATGCCGCACCCGGTGTCCGTGACAGAAATCAGGGCGAACAGTCCGGACCTGGCTTCGGGAATGACGGCTGCGAACTCCGGGGTTAATTGCGCCCGGCTGGTTTTGAGGGTGACCATCCCGCCGTGCGGCATGGCATCACGGGCGTTGACACAGAGATTGAGAATAACCTGGTCGATCATGCTTGGATCAACCTCCGCCAGCAGCGGCTCGGCTGATCGTTGGAAGGTTACCTGTATCGGTTCGCCGATCAAGCGCACAACCATTTTGAGCAGACTGGCAACGATTTCATTCAGGTCAACTGCGACGGTTTGAATGATATGCTTTCGGCTGAATTGAAGAAGTTGTCGGGTTAGGTCAGAAGCGCGCCTTGCTGACGACTCCAATTCCGTCATCAACTCCATGGCCTCGTTTGAAAGCGACGAATCGCTTCGCAATTGGCCCAGAGTGAGCATAAAAACCGCAAGAATGTTGTTGAAATCATGAGACACTCCCCCAGCCAGCCGTCCGATCGCTTCCATTTTCTGCGACTGACGCAACTCGGCTTCGAGCTGCTTTCGTTCCGTAATATCCCGGGTGATCGACAGAACGCAGGGTTCTCCTTTAAGCTGGATCAATCGCGCGGACATGAGCCCCTGAATAATCCGACCGCTCTTGTGCCTGAACGGTGCCTCCAGTCCAATGCATTCGCCCCGTATTGTAAGACATTCAACCAAGCGGTCACGATCCTCTTTGTTCACCCAAATGCCCAAATCCCCTGGCAATGAAGACCGTCCTATGACCTCCTCACGTTTATGACCTGTGATTTCAAGAAAACCCTCGTTAACTTCAAGATATACGCCGTCGGATAGGCGATTGATATTGATGGAATCGGGGTTCAGAAGAAAGGCTTGGGAAAACCGCTCCTCGCTTTCACGCAATGCTTCCTCGGCATGCTTGCGCTCGGTGATGTCCTGGTAAACGCCCAAAACCCCGCTAACGGCGCCAACTTCCGCAAAGAGCGGAATCTTGGTTGTTTCCACCCATACCATTCTGCCATCGACCAGCAATAGCTGTTCTATAATATGAGATTTGGTCTGCCCGGTTCGGATAACCTCCCGGTCATCCCTTCGCAAACCTTCGGCTTGGTCCTTCCAAGGGAGTTCAAAATCGGTTTTTCCAATAATCTCGTCCGGGTTTGCCAACCCGGCGGCGTTGGCAAAAGCTTGGTTGCAGCCCAAGTAAACACTCTGGGAATCCTTCCAAAAAACCGCCTGAGGGAGGGAATTCAAAATCCGATCCAATATGGCTGATCTGTCTTCAATGCCAATAAAAGCGAGGTCTGAGGATGTTGAACTGCTCATGGTGAAACCAGAGAAAAAGAAAAAAGAGGTGAAGTTGCTGGAAACGGCAGGTAAATCGACGAATTCATCGTTGATTCTCTTGTGACACCACGGCTTACGTGGCATTCATTGGCCTTGCCGAACATGGTCGAATCTTAGGAAACTCGCGTTGGATGTCAATGCTACTTCAGCAGTTCTAAGCAATTCTCATTATGTGGGGTGGGCCTCTGGCCTGCCGGTTGCGGTGCCTCTGGCTCCGCAAGGGAATCGAAAACTTCGCGCGCAGGCAGATCAGCGTTTTTCCCCTTCTTTGCTCAAAATGAGAACTGCTGACAGCTACTTTGATGTGTGAGGGGAATTGCAGCAATTCGACGTTATTCGGAAGTTCCAGGTAACTGCTGCCAACAGAAAAATCCATGAAACTTTCACGAATGATCTTGCCAAGGGTTTTGATTCTGCCATAGTAACTGCGTTGGCAACACACTGCAGCAAAAGCGGCATTTTAGGGAATGAACGCCACTTGCCATCCTTGGATGGGTGTTCTTCCCGTTTCCAGTTGTCTTGCTGAGTATTCGGTTCTGATTGCGCAAATCAGAACCAGCGGATACAAAAACGAGATATAATGGAAAAATGAGGGAAGCAGTTGTAAGTTGTTGATGATTAGGTGCGCCGACGTGGCGGAATTGGCAGACGCGCTAGACTCAAAATCTAGTAGCCGTGAGGCTGTGTGGGTTCGACCCCCTCCGTCGGCACCATCAAAAGGGGGGGGGAGTTTGCTAGTTTTCAGTGTTCAGCAAGACATTTGGATTCCGCATTTGCCTCTTATGTCCGCCGTAACGTCTCTTGGCTGAAAACTGAAAACTAGCAAACTTCCTCTCTTCTCAGCCCCAATAGTGGTAGTTCACATCGGGGAAAATGTTATCCATCCACTCAATTTTACTTAGACAGACATCATCGACCGTGTTCTCAATTAGCTGCTTGTAGAGGGTCATGAACCGGACAAGATGCTCGTTCACACGCTTGGTGGCGTATTCGGGGCTGGTTCCTGTTCGCAAAATGAATGGCCAATCGCTCGACTGGGCCAGGAGCAACTCGCGAGCGGCTTGGCTAAGCGCCCGCAATTGCAGCGCGTTGGGCTCGGTGAATTTGCGCGCCAGCTCATTCATCCGGTTCTGGGCCACTTGGAGATGCGGGTAAATCCACTGGTTGGCGTCGTTCAACCACACTCTCCAGTAACCTTCCTCGCCCCAGCTTGATGGGCTGGGAGAAGCCACCTGCTGGGTCGGATGGCTGCGCAAGTAGTCCGTTGGCGTCACCAGCTTGAAGCTTTTTTGATCGTAGTAGGCCTTGCGAACGAAATAATTCAAGAACTCGGGGCCTTCGTGCCACCAATGCCCGAAGAGCTCCGCGTCATAAGGCGCCACAACGATCGGCGGACGATCCATCACAGACGAAAGATGGTTCATCTGTTCAATCCGCACCTTGAGAAAATGACTGGCATGCTCGTCGGCCCGGAGCAAAGCGGCGGCCTTATTGTACACCTGCTTCTCGCGTGAATGGCCGGTGATCCTGTGATATTTGATGCCTGTAAATCCCCGATGTTCCGAACTGGCCAGGTAAGGCCGGACGTAGTCGAGGTCGAGGTCAAAACCGATATCGCGGTAGAAATCCCGGTAGGTTTCGTCGCCCGGATAGCCCTCCTGCTTGCTCCACACCTGCCGGGCGGATTCAAAATCCCGTCCGAAAGCGGCCAAACCGTTGGGCGTAAAAATGGGCGCAAAAACCCCATAGCGGGGGCGAGGACGCGCGTGCAGCAAGCCGTGTGTGTCGGTCACGAACCACCGCAAATTGGCTTCCTGCAACGCGCTCTCGACTTCTTGGACATAAGCGCATTCCGGCAGCCAAATCCCGCGCGGATCGCATCCAAAACAACTCCGGTAGTAGTCTCGCGCCGTAAGAATTTGGCCGCGCATCGACCCCGGATGATTCTGGAGCAGCGGCAGGAAGGCATGGGTCGCAGCGCAGGTTGCAATCTCCAAACGTCCTTGTTCCTGGAATTTGCGAAATGCACCAACAATATTGCGCCCATAATCCAGATAGGTTTGCCGAATGCCCGAAAACTGTTGGTGATACATCCACGCCAACTCGTGGAAAGAACGATCCCAGTGGGTGCGATGGATCTCTTTGTCCGCCAGTTCGATCAGTCCTTCAATGTGCCGGAGATACCGCTCCTGCAACAACGGATCGTTCAACATGGCGCAAAGCGATGGCGACATCGTCATTGTCATGCGCGTTTCCATTCCGTCGCGCAGCCAGCCGTCCATCATCTGGATCAGCGGCACGTAGTTCTCGGTAATGGCTTCGAATAGCCAGTTCTCCTCCAGAAACCGCTTGTGTTCCGGATGGCGCACAAACGGCAGGTGCGCATGTAGAATCAGGGCAAAGTAACCTTGCATTGAAAAACACTATAAAACAGGAAGTCGGCATGCGGCGCAAGTTCCGGTTTTGGAATTCACGGCAGAGCATATCCTGAGAATCATCAAACGATGTGAGCTGTTTCTGGCTATCTCCGGCTCAACCTGTCCCCATACTAGACACTGTCAACATGCAAAAGAAATGCCCTATAGACAGCGCATCTCATATTGGAGAGAGTCGGCGTTACCCTTCGCCACAGTCATGGCTTTGCCATTATTACTCACAAATCGTCAGATTCTGTTGGTTTTGCAATCATTCAATCGAAAAACCACTGACTCTCACAGCTTCCCCTTCAAGCCTTCGCAAAATCGGTCGATAGAGTGTGCTGCGAGTGCTCTCAATGCCAGTGACTTCGAAAAAACACGGCGGGATACGTTTCTCCATTTCGGGCGGATGGCACGGTGGGTGCTATGTGAGTGAGCTATAGATATTATGAATTTAAGAATTAAAATCGCAGTGTGGCTAGCCGTTGGCTGCCTTTTCCAAACGTCATCTCAGGCGCAGATATCAATCGCGCCAACCAATGCTCCGAGACTGGCCCAAAATATAACGATGGCGTGGGATGCCAGTCCCGACAGCGCCGTGACCGGCTACAACCTCTATTACGGAACCACTTCGGGTGTGTACGCGGGCAAGCTCGATGTCGGCAATGTGCTGACAACAACTGTAAATATAACGCCTCGCGGCGTGCTCTATTATTTTGCGGCTGCGGCCTATGACGCAAACGGCATAGAAAGCCCATTCTCCAACGAGATTTCAACCAACGCGCCCAACTTGATTCCTCAATCCACTCTGAGTCTGTCGCCTGCCGGGCCGCTGGCGTATGGATCAACCAATTCACTGTCAACAAGCGGAGGCTCAGGTCTTGGATCGGTAACGTATAGTGTGGTCAGCGGGCCTGGATATCTGACAGCGGATTCAAATAATCTCGTGGTAACCGCCGCAACGGGGACAATCATACTAACGGCAACCAAAGCTGCGGATGATGTATATCTCAGCGCCAGTGTCACAAACACGATCAGTTTGACAGCAGCCTACCAGAGCACGCTTGTATTTACCCCGACCGCAACCCAGACCTATGGCACGACCAACGTGTTGAGCGTGACCGGCGGTTTGGGCTCAGGTGTTGTCACATTCAGCGTTGTCAGCGGCCCTGGCTCCATCAGCGGCAACAATCTTGTCATCACCGCAGGCAGCGGTTCTGTTGTCCTTCAAGCGACCAAGGCCGCCGATGCCAATTACAATTCAGTTAGCGCGACTGCTACCGTCACCGCTGTCAGTGCGAGCCAAAGCGCGCTGGTGTTTACCCCGACCGCAACCCAGACCTATGGCACGACCAACGTGTTGAGCGTGACCGGCGGTTCGGGCTCAGGCGCTGTCAGCTTCAGTGTTGTCAGCGGTCCTGGCTCCATCAGCGGCAACAATCTTGTCATCACCGCAGGCAGCGGTTCTGTTGTCCTTCAAGCGATCAAGGCCGCCGATGCCAATTACAAATCAAATAGCGCGACTGCCACCGTCACCGCTGTCAGCACGAGCCAGAGCGCGCTGGTGTTTGCCCCGACCGCAACCCAGACCTATGGCACGACCAACGTGCTGAGCGTGACCGGCGGTTCGGGCTCAGGCGCTGTCACCTTCAGTGTTGTCGGTGGCCTTGGAGTTGGAGTTATCAGCGGCAGCAATCTTGTCATCACCGCAGGCAGCGGTTCGGTTGTCGTTCAAGCGACCAAGGCCGCCGATGCCAATTATGGTTCAAACAGCGCGACTGCCACCGTCACCGCTGTCAAAGCAAACCAGACGATTACGTTTGCGGCGCTGGGAACCCAGAAGACTACCAACGTGGTAACGCTGGCGGCCTCCGCAACTTCGAAGCTGCCGGTTACCTATGCGATTGTGTCGGGGCCGGGATCGATATCGGCAGGGCTGTTGACATTCCAAGGAGTTGGAACGGTTCGCGTTGCCGCAAGCCAGGCTGGCGATGCCAATTACCTGTCTGCCACCTCAGTTACCAATTCCATCACTGTGAAATCGTATCTGCCAGCGCCAGGCAGCTTCCGAATCATGCCGGTCAACTGAGTTGAAATCTGAAAGCGCCGAGAGAACCGGCCTATAGATTGAAGAAAAGAAATGTTGGGCGGAGGAATAACCTCCGCCCATTTTTTATTGCATCGGCAGAAGAGAGCGAGTTTTATCTGAGCCAATGAAGGAATCTGAAAAAGCCAGGCTGCGCGGGCGCGGCCAATTGTTGGAACCGACAGTCCGCCTTGGACGCCAGGGGGTTTCGGCGGAATTCCTCTCGGAGTTGAACCGATGCCTGGATCAGGCGGAGTTGGTGAAGATCAAGTTCGGTGAGTTCAAACAACAGCGAAAAATTCTTGCTCCGCAGATTGCCAGCCAGTCCAACAGCGCTCTTGTCGGAATGGTTGGACACACCGCTCTGTTCTTCCGTCGTGGCAAACTAAGCGTGTCGCGGGGCGAGCAAACCAGGACAAATAGCGTAGTTAGCAAACCAGGAATGTTCTTGTCACAAGGATCATCCCCCTGCCCAGCCCTTGAGGAGGCCTGAGCG
>CAIUEN010000032.1 GCA_903898185.1 uncultured Verrucomicrobiales bacterium | reverse complement strand
GAACTTACGGTTGGCTGCCCTTTCCTACTTCATTATTGGACATTCCTTGTTCGATATTGGATATTCAATCTCATTCATGCACAGGCCTGGAAGGCGGGAATCTTCCATTGATTGGATATTCTTGCTAACCTGCCATAATGAGAATTGCTGGGCTGCTCGCAGTTTTAACCTGGAGGCCAACCCAATGGGCGTCCTCCCAGAATATGGCAGTGCAGGTGCGGCACCGATTCCCCGGCATCCGGTCCATTGTTGATGACCAAGCGATAGCCGCTCTGGCCCAGCCCCACTTTATTGGCCACTTCGGGCGCTTTAAGCAGTAGATGCCCCAGAACCTTAAGGTCGTCCGAATGCGCGTCGGCGATCCTCGGGATCGCCTTTTTGGAAATCAGCAGCACATGAACAGGCGCTTTAGGGCTGATATCTCGAAATGCCAGCACCAAATCATCTTCATAAACGATGTCCGCCGGGATTTGGCGGGCAATGATTTTTTCAAAAAGTGTCATGGTTTCCTTTCTGATTACTATTCAAGTAGCATAGGCATCCTTGCCTGTGCCCCTCTTTCCGGCGAGCGTCAGCGAGACGCTAATTCACAGCTTGTTACATCCGGTTCGATCATTCTACGACACGATCATCGTGCATGCCTGGTTGGCCGACTCCACACTCCAACATGTCCGTAAAAACTCAACTACCTGGTCGCTCATTGCCTGGCAGCGACGGTTCCAGCGGCGCGCGCCCGCCAGCAACTTGGCGCACTCGCGAAGCCCGTGAAATCGCACCAACCTGGGCGAAGCTTGGAGCGTACGCTTAAGCTCGCAACGAAGGTAGGAAAAGAAAAACAACTCGGACCCGTCGCCCGCCTGTTTGGCGAGTCGTTCCAAATCCGATTCCTCAACCTTTGGCGAATCCTTCACTGTATCTGGCGAAAAATCGATTCCCAGCGTATTGAGCACTTTTTGGAGCGCCAAGGCGAAATCTCCAACGGATACCGATTCCTGGTTGAGCTCGTGTTTGAAATAATGAAGCACTGCGGCTGAAGCGTTTTTGACAATATCTGAATCGATATTCGGAGCGCCATCCCCCATCATTTCAAGCGCAGCCAGTTCCGCCGAGCACGGGATGTGCTTGCCGGAATGTTCAAAAATCAAATAGTCAGGGTTGAGCTGTATCATGTTTAGCCTCGAGATTCTGGACCTCTTGCACAAACTCCGTAGCTTCCTCGAACCGACGGTAAACGCTGGCAAAACGAACGTAAGCCACTTTATCCAATGCGCGCAATCCCTCCATCACCCGCTCACCGACGGCCATGCCGGGCACTTCGCGGTCGTATTGGTCTGCAACCTCTCTGACGATTCGTTCCACCAGTTCTTCAATGGCTTCAGGGCTGATCGGACGTTTCTGGCATGCCTTTTTTACGCCGGATAAGAGTTTTTCGCGTGAGAATTGCTCCCTGCGGCCATCTCTTTTGACCACCATAAGTTCTTCATGCTCAATTTCTTCATAAGTGGTGAAGCGATAATCGCAGGCAAGGCACTGGCGGCGGCGGCGGATGGTCGCCCCCTCGCGCGAAGAACGCGAGTCGATCACCTTATCCTCTTGATTGGCGCATTTGGGACACCGCATAAAAAATGCCGACACAACTAAATGTGGCAATGCGGAAACTAACAACAAAAGGTTGTAGGAGTCAAGACATGGATGCTCTAACTTCCCGCCTTCCGGGCCTGCGCATGAATGGGATTGAATATCCAATATCGAACAAGGAATGTCCAATAATGAAGTGAAAAAACGTTCCAACCCGAGTTCAGTTGCAGTGCAGCAAAGGAGTTGGCGATATCGTTTGCGATACAATAGAAAGAGCAAAACAGCAGGCAGGATTTATGATGTTGGAGTGTGTTCACCTTCCGCGTTCCGTATTCTGGGGTTTCAATTGCCAACTCCAGGTTTGATGGCTTCCTACTTCAATGTTCAACAATGAATTGGTCGATTTTACTGGGTAAAATGAACGTCAATTCGATTCACGAATTTACGAATTACGGTAATAGCTGATCTTTAAGCCGCCGCAATTCGGCTTCCAGTCGCGCCCGTTCGCGCTCGGCTCTGTGCCTGTACAGATTGAATTCAATCGCGATGGAGATCTCTTTTTCAGTGAACGGTTTGAGCAGGCAGGTAACCGGCCCGGCAGCTTGTACCCTGCGCTGGATTTCGGCGTCGGCGTGCGACGTGGTGAAGATAACTGGAACGTCCTGCGCCGCTTGGATGCCTGCCGCTGCGGCGATTCCATCGACCATCCCATCCAAATCAATGTCCATCAGCACCAAATCGAGCGGGTGCTGGGCGGCTTTGATAATTGCTTCCTCGCCGCTCTTGGCCACAGCGACGATCTCATAGCCGTGCTTGGTCAGTTGCAGGGGAAGCAAACGCGCCAGAAGAAGATTATTTTCAACCAGGAGCAGTTTTGCCGTCTTCATTGTGGGTGCTTAAGAAGGAATGACTAGATAAGGCCATCCAAGATCGAGGGCAGCCGGTCAAGGCTGCGGCGCAGGTTGGCGCGAGCAATCAATTTTTCCTTCTCGGCAGCGTTGGGCATGAGGATGTTCCAGCCGGATGCGCTCATGAGGGTTTCCTCCGTCACGGTTGCGGAGATGCCGTTGCCTTTAAGATTCGCTTGGTTCATCAAGAAATCCGCTATCTGCACCGAGGCTGCCAGCGTCGCGTTGGCTCCAGCCTTCTCCGGCGTATGATGACGCAACGTTGTTTCAACCAGCACTGCGGGCAAATTGTGTCGTTTCAGGTAGAGAGCCCCCAATTCGGCATGGTCAATGCCCAGAGTTGCTTTCTCCCTCTCGATCAGGTCGCTTCCTTCGTCCCACGGCTGCATGTAAATCGCATTGAAGTGCTCGGGAAAACTTGCGGCCATGACAATCTTGCCGACATCGTGAATGAGTCCGGCAACATAATCGGTTTCGTCCTGCATTGGTTGTACCGTGGCGCAAACCTCCCGGGTCAGAATCGCGGTGCCAATGCAGTGCCGCCAAAAATCGCGCCAGGAAAACGAAACTTTACTGGTGAGCTTTTGAAAATCCTCGATGATCGGAGTTACCATCACCAGTTGGCGAATCTGGCGCAGGCCAAGGTAAAACACCGCTTCCTCGAGGTTGCTCACTGGAGAACTCATGCCGTAATACACGGAATTAACCAGACGCAGCAGGCGGGCAGTCAAACTGGGGTCACGGCGGATGATTTCGGCAATCTGACTGATATATCGCTGGTCATCATTAAGCAGCGACCGCAAAGCGCTATCGATGCTGCGCAATGAAGGCAAACGAGGACAGGCGTCCAGTCGTAACTCGACTTGACGGCGATCCAAGGGGTGTGGAACTTCGATCTCGGTTTGCAGATCTGACATCACCCCATCTATCGGCACGTTGGGAAAAAAGTTAACCCTCTTTAAGTGGAACTTTTTCAAACTGTCGTTTCTTCTCAACCTTCGCGCCAGGATGCCGATGAAAAACTGAGTCATCCGTGCCAGTGCGGCGCGTCGGTCGATTGGAGTTGAATGGTGGAAGGAGACCGGCAATGCTATATTATCTGTCGTATTGGAAGTCGAAAATGCGCCTCTGTGCGTTAGTCTAGGGATGCTCTAAAGTCCGTTAGAGTCCACGGAGCCAGAGGCTCCTGGACCCGGCAGACCGAAGGTCTGCCCCACGACTTTAGAGCGCCTCTGGCGTCAGTCGATACGGATGCCTCCGAAGTTTTGTGTGTTAAACAATAAACTGATTTGCGGTTGCAGATGGGCGCTCATTGCCTTGGCATTGACCTGGGGCAGCGGTCGCGCCGCGTATTTGCCCGTCGTTGGGCCAGTGCCAATCCGTTTCATACCGGAACGGCGTCCGTCCGCCTTGGTCCGATTGGTGGTTCCTCCCCCCGCCAAGTCCGGCAATGGTTACCCTGGCTCCACCAACGGCCCGGCTCCAATGTCTATTGCCGATTGGGTTGCTGGCATGGTTCTTCCAGATTTCTTGACGTCATCCTGGCCTTTTCAAGGCGGGATGTGGCCCGGCATTGATCAGGAGACTCTACCGGCGGCCAATCCACAAAGTTCGGATGACATCGCAGAAATCAGAGCGTTTTTCCCCCAGCAACTGATCCCGTTTTTTGGTCCCACTGGCGCTGTGGCAGCAGGAAGCAATCAACCGGTTCAACCGTTGATGCTTGAGTTTACCCCTCCAACAAGAACTCCGCCACCGTCGAGTTCTGCAATCTATACACGGCATTGATTTTCATGAGTTATTTCATCCGAATATCGGAGTTTCTGGTTGTTTCATTGTGGGGCAGACCTCCGGTCTGCCGGTTCCCGGAGCCTCTGGCTCCGTGGACGCCAACCAACTTTAGAGCAGCATTGAGATCTCTGACGCGTGTGGGTGGTTTGGCGATTGCGGCGGCGTTGTTTGTAATGCCGAGCGCCCACGGCACTGAACCAGAACAGGGTGAAGCGCCTGCAAAACCTGTTCATGCGAGCGCGCCTCCAGTCGCGAGCGCCCATCCAAAGGAGCTCGCCAAAGAGCCTGCCAAGGAACATGCCAAGGAGTCTGCCACAGAGCATGTCGAGGAGCCCGCCAAGGAGCCCGCCAAGGAGCCTGCCGCAGAGCATGTCGAGGAGCCTGCCAAGGAGTCTGCTAAGAAGCCTGCCAAGAAGCCTGCCAAGAAGCCTGCCACAGAGCATGTCGATGAGCCCGCCAAGGAGCCTGCCAAGGAGCCCGCCAAGGAGCCCGTCAAGGAGCCCGTCAAGGAGCCCGTCAAGGAGCCTGCCAAGGAGCACGCCAAGGAGCCTGCCGCAGAGCATGTCGAGGAGCCTGCCAAGGAGCCCGTCAAGGAGCCCGCCAAGGAGCCCGCCAAGGAGCCCGTCAAGGAGCCCGCCAAGGAGCCTGCCAAGGAGCCTGCCAAGGAGCACGTCAAGGAGCCTGCCAAGGAGCACGCCAAGGAGCACGCCAAGGAGCACGCCAAGGAGCCTGCCAAAGAGCATGTCGAGGAGCCTGCCAAGGAGTCTGCTAAGAAGCCTGCCACAGAGCATGTCAAGGAGCACGCCACAGAGCATGCCGAGGAGCCTGCTAAGAAGTCTGCCAAAAAGCCTGCCAAGGAGCACGTCAAGGAGCCTGCCAAGGAGCACGCCAAGGAGCCTGCCGCAGAGCATGTCGAGGAGCACGCCACAGAGCATGCCGAGGAGCCTGCTAAGAAGTCTGCCAAAAAGCCCGCCAAGGAGCCTGCCGCAGAGCATGTCGAGGAGCCTGCCAAGGAGTCTGCTAAGAAGCCTGCCACAGAGCATGTCAAGGAGCACGCCAAGGAGCCTGCCAAGGAGCACGCCAAGGAGTCTGCCAAAGAGCCATCTGCGAGCTCTGAAGCCAATTCCGACGAAAACTCCGAAGGCCCTTTACGGATGTCGTCTGAAGTTCCACCAACTGCGAACATCAAAACCGAAACGATTCCCACGCTTGATCTGCAAATGCATGAGTATGAGGTCAAAATGAGCTTGGCTCGCAGTGAACGCCGAGGCGCGGACTTTGCCAAGGCTGAGGCCGACTTTCTTTATGTCATCAACGGGAATGCGCTTGATGGAATGAAGAAGGCGGCGCTTTCCGAATTGGCAGGCGCATGCGAGGAATCCAAACAGTACGCCAAAGCTCAAAGAGTATATATGCAATGGGTGAGACAGTACCCTGAAGATCCCGGGATGTTGGAAATCCTTTTAAGACAAGGTCTGCTTTATCGCGAGATGGGGGCCAATGAAAATGCGCTGGCCAAGTTCTATGGGGTCATGTCAACAGCTCTCAATTTGAAGCTGGACCGGATGGATTACTACAAGAGGCTGGTCTTGCGAGCGCAAACCGAGATTGCGGAAACCTTCTATCTTCAGGGTAAATACGCCGAGGCCGCCACCAAGCTTAAGCTGCTTCTAAAACTTGAATCGCCCGACCTGAACCGGGGAACGGTACTGTTCAAACTTATCCGATGCTTCTTTAAGCTCGAATCTTATGCGGACACGGTTGCAAATGCTCAGTTGTTTCTGAACGATTTTCCTGATGCCGCCGAACAGCCTGAAGCGCGTTTTCTGCTTGCCAGCTCTCTCAAAAAACTGGGGCGCACCAGCGAATCCCTCGAACAGGTGGGGGCGCTGCTGCGAACCCAGCAGAAGATCGCAGATGTTAATCCGGGCAACTGGCGCTATTGGCAGCAACGAACCGGGAATGAAATTGCCAACATGCTTTACCAGGAAGGCGATTATCTCAACGCGCTCATGATCTATAGCCGACTCGCAGATCTCGACCCCTCGCCCGCATGGCAGTTGCCAGTCCTTTACCAGGTTGGGCTTGTCTATGAGCAGCTCAAACAGCCGGACAAAGCGATCGAAGTTTACGGGCGGATTCTTTCGCACGAGAAAGACGCCGGAATCGAAACTCTCAGCAATCTCAAAACAGTCATGGATATGGCCATGTGGCGGCAGAATCGGCTCAATTGGCAGGCCAAAGCCGAAAAGGTGGAGCGAGACCTTGGGGCGGCAGCTCCCGAACCGGCCGCAACCAACTCTCCATGACCAATATCCAGCAAATTGCCCAAACCTTGCGCGAGCACTCCACAGTATGCGAGGAGCTGCTCGGATTGGTCATGCGCGAGAAAAAAGCGTGGCAGGCTCCGGATGCTCCCCCGTCCTTGGAATTGTACCAAGCCAAGAGAGCCTTGCTTCCGCGGCTCAACCAGTCGCTGGACCAGATCAAATCCTGCCGGGGCGTGTGGCAAAAAATGACGCCACAGGACCGGGCGCAAAACAGCGAGATAGGCGCGCTCCTTCAACAAACTCAAAACTTGATTCTTAAAATCATTGTATTGGATCGTGAAAACGAGCAAGTTTTGTTGCGGCGTGGGTTGGGGCCGACTGCGCAAAAGACGCCGGTCAACAGACAACAACAGCCGCACTTTGTCGCCGAGCTTTACCGGCGCAAGCATTTCTGATAAGTATTGGTCAGCTAGAATTGTTCCGTGCCAATCGAAAAAATAATTGTTTTGGAGGACGACATGATCGTCCGCAAGAATCTGGAGCAGATACTGCGGCAGCGGCACTATGATGTCGCCGCAGCCAGCACCATTGCCGAAGCTCAGGAGTATCTTTCTCGCGACACATTCGATTTGATGTTCGTGGACCTGCGCCTTCCCGACGGCGAGGGCACCGACCTCCTCCGCCAATTGCAGTCCCGGCCCCAAAAGCCGCTGGTTGTGATGGTTACCGGGTTCGGCTCTGTCGAGTCCGCCGTGAGCTGCATGCGCGACGGCGCATTCGATTATCTCATCAAGCCGTTTTCACCGGACCAAATCGAGTTTACTCTCAAGAAAGCGGCGAATTACACGCAGTTGGTCAAGGTCAGCCGTTTTCTCAACCACGAGGAAGAATCAGCCGGCAGCGAGTTGCTGGGCCGCAGCTCTGTAATGGAATCGCTGCGCCAGCTCATTCGCAAAGTGGCGCGCACCCAGGCGACCGTTCTGATTCAGGGCGAGAGCGGCACCGGCAAGGAGTTGGTGGCTCGCGCGATCTTCCGCGAAAGTCCCCGCGCCAATTCGCCGTTCATCAAGGTCAATTGTGCCGCGATTCCCGAGCACCTGATTGAGAGCGAGTTTTTCGGCCACGAAAAAGGAGCGTTCACGGGCGCGTTAAACAAACGGGAGGGCCGGTTTGAACTGGCGCACGGCGGAACCATCCTGCTGGATGAGGTGAGCGAGATTTCAACGCAACTCCAGGCCAAATTACTGCGCGTGTTGCAGGAGCGCGAATTGGAGCGTGTGGGAGGCAATCGCACCATCAAGGTCGATGTTCGAGTGATCGCCACCACCAACCGACACCTCGAACAAAGCGTTGAAAAAAAGGAATTTCGTCAGGACTTGTTCTTTCGGCTGAATGTTGTGCCGGTCCATGTGCCGCCGTTGCGCGAGCACAAAGAGGATATTCCATGCCTGGCTGAACAATTTCTCCTTCGGTTTACCCGCAAACACGGCGTTCGCGTCACCGGCATCTCTCCGGACTGCATGGCCGCGTTGACGGCCCACGATTGGCCGGGCAACGTGCGCGAATTTCAGAACGTCATCGAACGAGCCGTCATCCTCAGTAGCGACGGCCAGGAACTGGGCCGCGAGCATTTGGGTCTGACGGGCTCCGTAGTGACGTCGGGCACGCCTGCTGTCGCTGCCATCCCAACTTTGACCCCATCAGGGCCTGTGGCCAATAGTGGAGTTCCGCTGGCGGAAATCGAGAAACAACACATCCTTGCCTCGCTTCAGCAATGCGCCGGCAACCGAACCCACGCCGCCAGGCAATTGGGCATCAGTATTCGCACTCTCCGCAACAAGCTTCATGAATACGGCGTAGCCCCTAAGGTTGGTGAGGGGGAAGAGGAATAATTAGTTTGCGTATATGTCGGATTTAAAAGCGATGATTCCTAAAACTTTCCCATCGCCTTGGATTCCAACGCGGGCGATGGCCGTGAAGATCGCCGCCTACTATGCCTTGATTGGGGCATTGTGGATTCTGTGTACCGACTGGTGGGTGCATCATTTGGCGCATGGAGGAGCTTTGGAAGAAGCGCTCGAAACCATCAAAGGCTGTTTTTTTGTGTCCGTGACAGCTTTTCTTCTCGGGCTGACGATGGATCGCTACTTCCGGGTAATTCGGCGTTCAGCTCAATTGCTTCAGGACAACGAGCATCGCCTGCAGTTTGTGCTCACTGGGACGGGCCAAGCGATATGGGATTGGGATGTGCAGGCAAAAAAGGTTTTCTACGACGATCAGTGGAAAGCCACGCTTGGCTTCGAGCCTCACGAAATTGGCAACTCGCAAGACGAATGGGAAGCGCGCATACACCCTGAAGACCTGCCGCAGGTTTGGGCGGAGATTCAGCGGCTTCTGGATGGCCACATTGCCGAATATGTCGGCGAACACCGCGTCTGCTGCAAGGATGGCAGCGTCAAATGGATTCTGGATCGGGGCAAAGTTTTGAACCGAGCGCCGGATGGAAAACCGGCGCGAGTCCTTGGCACTCACTTGGACATTACCCAGCGCAAGCAACAGGAGCGGCTCCAGTCGATATCCGTGGAGGTCTTGGGCATTCTCAACAATCCTCAAGCATTTCCGGATGCGGCGCAGCGCATTCTTGCCGCCATTAAACGAGAAACAGGCATTGACGCTGTGAGCATTCGCCTGCGACAAAGCGGTGATTTTCAGCATTGCGGCGCTGACAGCATTTCCAAAAGCCTCTTGCAGACGGAAAACAGCTTTGAGGGCTGTACTCCCTTCGGGGAATGTTGCTTGCATGAAAACGGCAAAGTTCGTTTGGAATGCGCGTGCGGCATAGTTCTGTCTGGAAAGCTGCGCATTACCCACATCTTTTTCTTTGACTGTAGGAAGAACAGGTATTGACAAACAACCAATACGTGTCATTAGAAACGGATGCTGACGCATCTTTCTATTATAATTGAGTCGCTCGTTTCGGATTTTCTGAATCTACG
>CAIUEN010000031.1 GCA_903898185.1 uncultured Verrucomicrobiales bacterium | reverse complement strand
GCTCCCATCCAAGAGGGCAATATTCCAACCTTCCCACTTAAGTCCCTTGGTCCAAGAGCGAATCTCATGGGCGCTGTGACGAAGGGTTTTGCTCAGGAGATCAACGGGAAAACGGGAGCGCGCTTTACTGAAAGCAGCCGTGGCTACAGAGCGCAGTTGCTTGGATAGGCATTTGTTGGGTTGGCTGAGGCAATCGGCACCGCCGCAACGGGCATCGGAGATGACTTTGCTGAGGGTATGTTTGGGTTGGAGGCGCTGGAATATAATATACCATAAGGTGATTAGAGGGGTGAACGCTCTCTGGTAAAATGCCGTGGGAGAGCAGGCCAACCAGCCAACCAACAGACTGGCAGGGAGCAGTTAGGTAAACTGCGCCAGCAGTTGAGCCGATGAAAAACGGGTGGAAAGCGTGCCCGCAGCAGCAGCACCGACGGAGGTGACTTGCTTTTTCTTGGATGAGCGGCGGTCGCGCTTGGATTGCTTATTAGATTTACGAGCTGACATACCTGTGTTTTGTATAGCACAAAACACAAATCAAACAACACCGCGAAAACCGCGAAACCAGATCGGATAAATCATCGAAAAGTTAGTGGCATTGGACAAGAATGTCTGCGCTACGTCCGAAGATCGTTCCTTGTTCTTGGCGCAAGAAGTAGCATTCTTACCCGTTCAAAGTATATCAACAGTTGTTACGAGCCAGCAATAGAACCGCTTATGAGCGAAAGGCCTATTCGAGTCCTCGTGGTGGACGACCATGAGATCGTGCTGGCAGGGTTGTTACAGTCTTGTGGCAATTGTGTTAATTCTAGTGTTTTTGCTGCTTTTACAGTTGTCCGAAGCCCCTTAACCGGGTGTTCTAAGCGCACGTCGTTGACTCTATCCAATGAACTACCGCGCAATATGGATATCGGATGTCCACTTGGGCTCAAAGCATTCCCAGGTTGACGCGCTCCTTCGATTCCTGCGGGAAAACGAATCAGACTTCATTTACATCGTTGGTGATTTTTTTGACGGATGGGAGCTCAAGCGCAACTGGCGCTGGCTGAATTCCTACAACACGCTCGTTCAAAAGATCCTTCGCAAAGACCGCAAGCACACCGAAGTCACCCTTCTTTACGGCAATCACGACGAGTTTCTCAAGGACTTTGCAGGGATGCAATTTGGCCGGGTGCGCCTGCTGGAGCGGACTATTCACGTTGGGGCTGATGGCAAACGATACCTGGTTTTGCACGGTCATCAGTTTGACGGATTGACACGGTTCAACCGGATTCTGGAGCGAGCGGGGTCGCGTCTTTACGACGTGGTTCTTAATCTCAATCTTTACGCCAACCGCATCGGACGCCGCCTGGGCTTTAATTATTGGTCGCTTTCCGCCTACCTCAAAATGAAGGCCAAGAGCGCCGTGCAATACATCGGAGAATACGAAGATGCGATGGCGCAAATGGCCGGAAAGCACAAGGTGGACGGCATCATTTGCGGACATATCCATCGGGCTGAAATAAAAAATGTCCGCGGGATTGCTTACATGAACTGCGGCGATTGGGTCGAGAGTTGTTCTGCCTTGGTTGAAGATATGGAAGGTAATTTTAAAATCATTTACTGCCATGAGAATACTATTTACGGTGCAGGGGGAGGGGAGAGGACACATGACGCAGGCTGTATCCCTGAATCAGATACTATCGCGCAACGCGCACCAAGTCGTCGGCGTCCTGATCGGCAAGAATCAACACCGGAGCTTGCCGGACTTTTTCCCCGCCGCGTTTAATGCGCCCGTCATTCAGGCTCAGAGCCCCGGATTCGTATTCAAGGAGAACAAAGGTGTCTCGCTTCCTGGCACGACGATCGGCGCATTGCGGTCTCTCAACGAGTTCAAATCAAGCCTTGATAGGCTTGAGAAACTCATTGCCGAGACGCGGCCCGACCTGATTGTTAACTTTCTCGAACCGCTGACCGGACTTCTCAAGCTGTTCGGTCGCTGTCCCGTGCCGGTAATTTCCGTGGGCCATCAATTCATGATGGAACATCCGAAGAACTTCAGCCCGCGCGGATTCTTTCTGCAAAAACCGCTCATGCGCCAGTTTGTCAAATTGGCTGGAACCGGGTCCACCCGCGTGGCTCTCTCGTATGCAACTGTCGAAGATCTGCCAGAAAAGAAGCTCTACATTGCGCCGCCGTTGTTGCGCTCCCAACTTTTTGAGCAAAAACCGGTCTTTGGAGACTACATTCTGGTTTATCTCGTCAACCACGGCTACGCAGCCGACGTGATCTGCTGGCACCAAGCCCACCCGGATGTGCCAATCCATTGTTTTTATGACAAACCAGGCTCGAAACCCGTGGATCCTTACGATGACAAACTCATCTTTCACGCTTTGGACGGAGAAAAATTTCTAACAATGATGGCCGGGTGCCGCGCCGTGGTTTGCACTGCTGGGTTTGAATCTGTAGCTGAGGCCCATTACTTGGGCAAGCCGCTCATGTGCATCCCGCTGGAAAACCATGTAGAGCAAAGCATGAACGCCATCGAAGCGCAGGAACGCGGCCTGGGCATTCGCGATTCGAAGTTCAATATAGACCGCCTTTTGAACTGTCCGCCACCCCACGTAAACGGATTCCGTTCCTGGGTCGATAGCGCCGAAGCAGTCTTCCTGCGCGTCATGAAAATCGCCACGGAAAAGCCCTGAGTTAACGCTTCTTGTCGCTTCAACGCTTCAACGCTTCAACGCTTCAACGCTTCACGCTTCAACGCCCTCCCCCCGTCACCCAACCGTCACACACTTGTAACGATTCCGTCATTGTGTTCCTTGGCCGTTTGGGAGAGCGTAGGCTGAGTGAAAGGGAAGATTCTTGTCATCGACGATGAGCCGGGCGTTCTCGAGTTGGTCAAATACAATCTCGAAGAGGCCGGGTTTGGCGTCGATACCGCCTCTGACGGCGTTGAGGGCTTGAAAAAGGCGCAAGATAACCTGCCCGATCTGATCCTGCTGGATTTGATGCTTCCCGGGATCGACGGATTGGATATTTGCAGGATTTTGCGGGCCAACCCGAAGACGGCAGGCATTCCCATCATCATGCTCACTGCCAAGGCAAGCGAGATTGACCGGGTCGTCGGGCTTGAGCTCGGAGCCGATGATTATGTCACCAAACCGTTTAGCCCCAGAGAATTGCTGTTGCGCATCAAGAAGCGATTGGAGCAGATGGCGGCGGCACCGGAGACACCCAAGGAACTCTTCCATGCCGGGAACCTTGCGGTCGATGTTCCACGCCACATTGTCAGCTTCAAAGGCCGTCGGATCAATCTCACCGCCATTGAGTTCAAATTGCTGGTAATTCTGATTCAACGCGTCGGACGTGTGCAGTCCCGTGAGCAATTGCTGCGGGACGTTTGGGAATACGACACCCTCATCGACACTCGGACAGTCGATACGCACATGCGTCGTTTGCGCGACAAACTTGGGCCTGCCTCGCGCTACTTGGACACTGTGCGTGGCGTGGGCTATCGCTTTCTGGACGAGGCTCCGTGATCTGGCCGTTTCTTACCCTTGCGGCAATCGTAGGATGGATTCTCAACCATCGCTGGTGGCAGAAGCGGTTCACGGACGCCCAAGAAGCATCGCGCAAAGAAATCGCGCAGGCGGCGGCGCGTCAACAGCAGGCTGCAGCCGTGGCGCTGGCCGAAAAGGAAGCTCTCTTTAACAGCATGATTGAAGGCGTTCTTGTCCTGGGCCAAAACGGACGGGTCAGCATGGCCAACCGCGCTCTTGGCAACCTCTTTTCCATCTCCCAGGATATCGTCGGCAAATCGATTCTCGAAGTCCTGCGCATCCATGAACTGGCACCCTTGGTCAACCGCGTGGCCAAGGAACGCCAGGTGCTTGCATTCGAAATCACTCTGGCAGGAATAGAACAGCGGGTATTCGAGGTCAATGCCTCGGCCGTGTTCAGCCGCAACGGCGAGCAGGAGGGAACGATCCTGGTATTCCATGACCTGACCCGAATCAAGCGCCTGCAAAACACACGCCAGGAATTCGTCGCCAATGTCAGCCATGAATTGCGCACGCCACTCTCTCTGATCAAAGGCTATATCGAAACCCTGTTGGATGGCGCCAAAGACAAGCCTGAAGTGGCGGAACGTTTTCTGCGCACCATTGATCGGAACGCCAACCGACTGTCGCTATTGATCGAAGATTTGCTGACCATCTCCCAATTGGAATCGGGAAAAACCGTTGTGAATTTTGCCCGCGTTGACCTTCACCAGGCTGTGGATCGCGCTCTGGAAGACTTCTTCCCATCGGCTCGCGACAAACGCGTCAAACTGACCAATGCCGTCCCGCCCCAATTGGCCGCCCGCGCCGATGCCAACCGCCTCCACCAGATTTTGGGAAATCTCCTCGATAATGCCATCAAATACGGACGCGCTGATGGCACAGTTAGCATTGCCGCCAAACTGGCCGAGGACGGCAAAATTGAGGTGTCGGTTGCGGATGACGGCCCAGGCATCCCGCCTGATTCACTGGAGCGCATCTTCGAGCGATTTTACCGGGTCGATAAAGCCCGTTCACGCGAGCAGGGGGGAACCGGACTGGGGCTGTCGATTGTTAAGCACATCGTTCAATCTCACAGCGGCAGAGTTTGGGCAGTCAGCCGCCTGGGCGTCGGCAGCACGTTCTTTTTCACGCTCGATTCCTGTTAATTTGCGCTTGCAGAAACCGATGTTGCGGGTCTAATCTAATGAAGTAAGCGGGTTATTGACCCGCATAATGAGATATCAAGATTTCATGAACATGCTTCAACTGGTGAGGGCCGCTTGAGTCGCCCTTTTTCTCCTCGTAACTCCCCGTCGTCTGCATCTTACGCGCGGGTTAACGGCAAGATTCGATCTCGTGAAGTTCGAGTTGTTGACACCGACAAGAAACAGTTGGGGATCATGCAACTGAGCGATGCGCTGAACATGGCTCGCAGCAAGGCTGTCGATCTTGTCGAGATCGCTCCCAACGCCGACCCGCCCGTCTGCCGACTGATCGACTTCGGCAAATACCGATACGAAATAGCGAAGCAGGAGAAGGAGGCGCGCAAGCATCAGCACGCCAACAAAGTTAAAGAAATCCAGCTCAGCCCGAACATCGACCCGCACGATTTCTCGGTCAAACTGCAACACGCCATCACCTTTTTCTGCGAAGACATGAAGGTGAAAATCTCGCTTCGGTTCCGGGGCAGAGAGATGGCGCACAAGGAGTTCGGATTCCAAACCGTCAACAAGCTCGTCAAGGAACTGCTGCCGTTTGCCCACCCGGACCATGAGCCCAAGCTCGTTGGCAAAGGGATCAACGTGATGTTAACCCCGCTGCCGCGCAACAAGCGGGCCAAGAACCCGAATGAATCCGAGCGGGCATCTCTGCTGGCCGCAGCGGAAGCCGACGTTGAAAAAAATATCACTGAGGACGACGATTCCGAACACCACTCTTCTCAAAAAAACGACAAGCCCGATCCCAAAAGTGCGAAGACCAATCAGTTTGGAAACACCCCCTTCGAAGGGCTGGATTTGGGACTCAAATAGGTTGCCGAAATGCAAAGTTGCGGGCAAATTGAGAGCGAATCAACATGAGCGAACTAACTCGACATTGCCAAAGTTGCGGCTGGGAATGGACTCTGCCAGGCCAACCCGGACGAAGTGAAACGTGCCATCGCTGCAACGCCGATCTCCGCGTTTGCCTCAACTGCTCCAGTTACGCTCCGAGCGTTGCTTATCAATGCCGCGACCGTCGCGCAGACCCGGTACAGGAAAAAGCCGCCGGAAATTTCTGCGAACTGTTCGAATTTGCCCGCCGAACCTTTGTGTCCAAAACCACCCTCAACCCCCGCGAAACCGCCGCAAGAAACCAACTTAAGAAGCTCTTGGGCGACTAACGTAGAACAGCGCTTCCAGCCTGTTCATCGTTGGAATCCCAAGCGCAGGCACATGCGAGCAACTCCACGTCACCCAACCACAATATTCACCAGTTTCTTTGGCACGACGATGATCTTCTTGATGCTCTTGCCTTCAAGGAACGGTTTGAGCTTCTCCGCTTTGAGAGCGGCGGCTTCGACTTCCTGCTGAGTGGCGGTGACAGGCACGACGATTTTATCACGCAGCTTGCCGTTGACCTGCACCGGCATCTCAAGCGTCTGTTCAACAAGAAGCGCAGGGTCGTATTTCGGCCACTCGACATAGGCCATCGAGGTTGAACCCGGCGTGAGCCGCGAATAAAGCTCCTCGGCCAGGTGCGGCGCAAACGGTTGCAACAGCACCAGGAATTCGCGCAGCACCGCCGTCGGCTTGACATCCCAGGTGATAGCCTCGTTTACAAAAACCATCAGTGCGGAAATAGCGGTATTGAACCGCAAACCGTCGAGGTCTTCAGTTACTTTCTTGATGCACGCGTGCAGTGTCTTGAGCTGCGTGGCAGTCGGGGTCTCATCCCGAATCGCAGCGCTCAGGCGCAGCGTGGTCAGCGCCCCGGCGTTTTGATCGCCTTCGGTGGTCTGGTTTTGCTCGAATTCCGTCTCGCTCTTGTCATCGACAAACAATCGCCACACGCGGCCCAGGAATCGGTAAACGCCTTCCACGCCCTTGGTGTTCCACGGTTTGACCATCTCCAGAGGTCCCATGAACATCTCGTAAAGCCGGAATGCATCGGCTCCAAACTCGCGCAGGATTTCGTCCGGATTGACCACGTTGCCTCGCGACTTGGACATCTTCTGACCATCCTCGCCAAGGATCAGCCCCTGATTAACCAGCTTGAAAAACGGTTCAGGCGACGACACACAGCCCAAATCGAAGAGCACCTTGTGCCAGAACCGCGCGTAAAGCAGATGAAGCACCGCATGTTCGGTACCGCCCACGTAGAGATCAACGCCGGGAGTCGCCACAGGCTGCGAGCCCATCCAGTATCGCTCGGGCTCGGACCCGCAAAAAGCGCTGGCGTTGCTGGCGTCAATAAAGCGCAAGTAATACCAACAGCTTCCGGCCCACTGGGGCATCGTGTTGGTTTCGCGCTCGGAGCCGTCGGGCAGATTCACCCATTCCTTTGCTCGCGCCAAAGGCGGTTCGCCGGTGGAGGTTGGCTTGAAATCAGTCAAATTCGGGGGCATCAACGGCAACGCCGATTCCGGCAGCGCCTCGTGATAACGCGCGCCATTCTCGTCGCGCTTCCAAATGATCGGAAACGGCTCGCCCCAATACCGCTGCCGACTGAACAGCCAGTCGCGCAGCTTGAAATTGACTGTCTTTTTGCCTAAGCCGCGCGAATCCAGCCATTCGGCGATTTTCCGCTTGGCCTCTGGCGTCGGAAGACCGGTGATAAAGTCCGAGTTGACGCTCACCCCGTCTCCGACAAACCCGATTGATTCCTCACCCGCTGGCGCTTGGACGACCTGCCGTACCGGCAAATTGAATTTCCGCGCAAACGCAAGGTCGCGTTCATCGTGAGCCGGAACCGCCATGATCGCGCCGGTTCCGTAGGTGGCCAGGACGTAGTCGGCGATCCAGATGGGGATGCGCTCGCTGTTAACCGGATTGATCGCGTAAGCGCCAGTAAACACTCCGGACTTGTCCTTCGCCAACTCAGTGCGTTCGAGATCACTCTTTTTGGCGACCTCCGTCTTGTAGGCCGCAACGGCATCGCGCTGTCCCGGCGTGGTGATTTGATCCACCCATTTGTGCTCGGGCGAGAGCACCATGTAAGTTGCGCCGAACAGCGTATCCGGGCGGGTGGTAAACACCGTGATCTGGGATTGTCCGTCAGTGGTTTTGAAATCCGCGACCTCGAACTTGACCTCCGCGCCTTCACTGCGTCCGATCCAGTTGCGCTGCATTTCCTTGAGCGACTCGCTCCAATCAATGCCATTGAGACCATCCAAGAGGCGTTCGGCGTAGGCTGTGATCCGCAGCATCCACTGGCGCATTGGCTTGCGGGTTACCGGATGGTCTCCGCGCTCGCTCTTGCCATTGATCACCTCTTCATTGGCGAGAACGGTACCCAATGCCTCGCACCACCAGACCGGCGCTTCAGAAACATAAGCCAGCCGTTTGCTGTCGCGATACGCCCGCTTTTCAGCGTCATTCTTGAGATCCGGCGGATAAACCAGCGTCTCAATCGGATCCGCCTTGTTAAGCGCCGGGTTGAACCACGAGTTATAAAGCTTGAGGAAAATCCACTGGGTCCAGCGGAAATACTTTGGATCAGTGGTGTCCACCTCACAGCTCCAATCGTAGCTGAACCCAAGCGATTTGATCTGGCGCTTGAAATTGGCGACGTTGTTCTCCGTCGTGATTCGCGGATGTTGGCCTTTTAGGATGGCGTACTGCTCGGCCGGAAGCCCAAACGCGTCCCACCCCATTGGATGCATCACGTTAAACCCGAGGGCTCGCCGGTAGCGGGCCAGAATATCGGTGGCCGTATAGCCTTCGGGATGTCCAACATGCAGTCCCGCGCCAGACGGGTAAGGGAACATGTCCAGGATGTAAAACTTGGGCGGCAATGCCGACGCGGCCCCGCTTGGATTGTGCCGGACCGAAAACGGATGTCCGGCCCCAAAGTCATCCCCGGGATTCCAAGCGCGAAAGGTAGCCTGCCGTTCCCACACGGTTTGCCACTTGGGCTCAATTAAATGAAACGGATATTGTCGGCGCATAAAGGTGCGAGGATATTGCGGAAACGACACCGAATGGGCAATGGGAAAAAAACAGCGATTCTCATTTTGGCCTGGCGCGGGCGTAAATGGAAGGTAACTATTCACGTAGCATAGGCATCCTTGCCTGTGCCCATCCTCCGGCGAGCGTCAGCGAGACGCTAATTTCTCCCTCTGAGCTGAATAGTTACAATGGAAGCTGGCACTGGACTTGCGTTGGCCGCTTCCCACTTCATTATTGGAAATTCCTTGTTCGATATTGGATATTCAGGAGCACTCACGCGGAGGTACGGAGAGGGGTGCAGGACAAGAAAGTAACCAAGACATGGCACGATTTTTGTATCAGGCGGCCTTTTTCATTTCTGCCGGGAAAAATCCTTGCTGCCGCCAATAGCTCTCAAAATCGCTGTTCATCAGTGCGCAGCGTACAGCCAGCACATGGTCTGCCCCGCTGAGCGACCAGAGCATGCCCGATTGTTTGACCCGTTGCCCAATAACCGTCTTGCATCCCGCCTCAATTACTCCCGAACCAATGAAGTATCCATTGGCACGGAAGGTCCCATAGAGCATTCGGCTTTGGTTGTTTTCAAAATAGCCGATTTCTTTGAGAGTTTCTTTGCCCTCGCCCATAGATTGGCTCAGCCAGCCTTTGGCTTCAGCGATGAGTGCCCCCACTTGATCCACCTCCAAGTAAGCCTGCCAGCGGTAGCGATACTCTTTGGCCTGCTGCGTCCCTTTGCCAAAAATCGCTTTGCTCAGAGAACTCAGATGTTCGCAAGCGTGAAAGAAATCTACAATATGCACGGCAAATGGGAAACAAGTCCGAGCTATTTCCAAAATCCACGCTGCCCCATCTCCCAGCATTACCACGATGGAGGCAAAAGCCATCCCTCGACGCAACGCTTCGGCGCGGATCAGGGGGCCAAAGTCCTTGGCGCAGGCAAAGCTTGAAATGTAAGTCGTCGAGTCTGGATCGCGCATCGCACGTCCCTCTTCATCGGGGGTTTGTTGAGTAAAGACGCAGCCCAGTTTGGCTTCTCGCGTTTTGGAGGAGCCATCCTCCTGCTTACCCGCTCGCTCCTG
>CAIUEN010000030.1 GCA_903898185.1 uncultured Verrucomicrobiales bacterium | reverse complement strand
CTGGGCGGTCGCCCCCTCAAAGAACCGACCTTAGCCTTGGAAGCCGGTTGATCGGGGAAAATAGAGAAATCAGCAAAAAAAAGACGCGATTGACGGGCGAGAATTCACCCGTGGCGCATCCAACTGCCGAATTTAGGTTCAACGATTCAACGATCCCCAAAATCACGAATGCCGGAAAATAATACGCGCTTTGCCGAGGTCGTAGGGGGACATCTCGACGTTGACCCGGTCGCCAACGCTGATGCGGATGAAATTCTTGCGCATCTTGCCGGATATGTGAGCCAGGACTTCGTGGCCATTTGGCAATGCAACCCGGAACATCGTCCCGGGCAATACCAAGGTGACGACTCCGCTTAATTCAATGGGCTCTTCTTTAGCCACGCTGAAATTCTGTTCTAAGATTAAAATATGGCAAGGGGCCGAAACCACTGAGAATCAGTCCACATGAAGATTAGAGACTGCTTACTTCACGGGACAAAATCAAGCATGTTTTGGAAACTCTGCTTGAGGCTTGGATGGTGCGTAACAGGAAAGCAACCCCGTCGAGCAGGTCTGCTTCACAATATTACTTTTCAGTCACGCATCCCGATCCCTGCATCTCAGCGATTCCTTGTTGATGATTTTCGCCTGAGATGGGATATTCGGACAATGATTTGCGCCCATGGGCGCATGAGATTGTTTAACGATACTAACGCAACTATGCCAACACCGCCATTCAATTACCAGGAACCTTTCCCGTTGGGAAAAGACGATACGGAATACTATCTTTTAGCTGACGACGCTGTTTCGTTGGCGCAATTTGAAGGCAACGAGATTTTGAAAGTCGAGGCTCAGGGCCTGACCAAGCTGGCGCGCGCGGCCATGCATGACTGCTCGTTCTTGCTGCGTTCCGCTCATCATCAACAGGTTGCTTCGATTCTCAGCGATCCTGAAGCGAGCGAAAATGATCGTTTTGTGGCGTTGACCATGCTCCGCAATGCCGAAATCGCGGCGCGCGGCGTGCTGCCCTTTTGCCAGGACACCGGCACGGCCATTGTGATGGGCAAGAAAGGCCAGCAAGTCTGGACGGGCGGCGGTGACGAGGAATCGCTCTCGCTTGGCATTTACCAGACCTACACGGAAGAGAACCTCCGTTACTCCCAGACGATCCCGCTGAACATGTACGAGGAGAAAAACTCTGGATGCAACCTGCCGGCGCAAATCGATCTCTACGCGACTGGCGGCGCTGAATACAAATTCCTGTTCATCGCCAAGGGCGGCGGTTCAGCAAACAAGACCTACCTGTTCCAGGAAACCAAGGCCCTGCTCAATCCCAAGAGCTTGGAAGCGTTCCTGGTGGATAAGATGAAAACGCTCGGCACAGCGGCATGTCCGCCTTATCATATCGCGTTCGTGATTGGTGGCACTTCCGCCGAAGCCTGTCTCAAGGCCGTCAAGCTGGCCTCCGCCAAATACTACGATAAATTGCCGACACAGGGGAACGAAGGAGGCCAGGCATTCCGCGATCTCGAACTCGAAGCCAAAGTGCTCAAAGCCGCGCAGCTCTCGGGTGTTGGGGCGCAATTCGGTGGGAAGTACTTTGCTCATGATGTGCGAATCATTCGGCTTCCGCGTCATGGCGCTTCGTGCCCGGTGGGCATGGGTGTGTCATGCTCGGCGGATCGCAATATCAAGGCGAAGATCAACAAGGATGGCCTCTGGGTGGAAAAGCTCGAAGACAACCCGGGCCGGTTCATCCCCGAGGCATTGCGCCAGCAAGGCGAAGGAAACGCCGTGAGGATCAATCTGGATCGACCAATGAAAGAAATTCTCGCCGAGTTGGCGAAGTATCCTGTTTCCACACGGCTCTCACTGACAGGCACAATCATTGTCGGACGCGATATTGCGCACGCCAAGCTCAACGAGCGGTTGGATCGAGGCGAAGGTCTTCCCCAGTATCTCAAGGATCATCCGATCTATTATGCCGGTCCGGCAAAGACACCCAAAGGAATGGCCTCCGGTTCATTCGGTCCGACGACCGCCGGGCGCATGGATTCCTATGTGGATCGTTTCCAAGCCAACGGCGGCAGCATGGTCATGATTGCCAAGGGCAACCGAAGCCAGGCGGTGACCGATGCATGCAAAAAGTTCGGTGGGTTTTACCTCGGCAGCATTGGGGGGCCTGCGGCGATTCTGGCCCAAAACAACATCAAGAAGGTTGAGGTGCTTGAGTATCCCGAGCTCGGCATGGAAGCCATCTGGAAGATCCAGGTTGTTGACTTCCCCGCGTTCATTCTGGTGGATGACAAAGGAAATAATTTCTTCAAAACCATCTGCCGCCACGCTGCCTACGAGAAGAGTTGATGTGAGATGTAGTACCGTAATTCGTAAGTTCGTGAGTCGGATTGACGCTCATTTTACCCATTAGAATCGACCAATTCATTGCTCACAAACTTGCGCCTTACTGTAGTAGTCATATTGCAGAATGAGGTTTTGAAGATGCCATCCGTCAGATTAAGAATACATTCTTCGCAAGGGGGTCTTCTTCCGCGTGTTCCGCGTATTCAGCGGTTCATTTGCAATTTTTGGATTTTAAATTTCAAATTTCAAATTTCAAATTTGAGGCTGTACCAAAACTCACTCACCAGACAAGCCAGATCAACATGGGGGCGCAGACCAGACTGGGCAGGTAATCGGCGATTTCAATGCGCTTGAGTTGCAAGATGACCAGCGCGACGCAGAAAATCAGCAGGCCGTTGGTGGCAAGTACCGCATCCGCCATAGGACAAGGTTGGTTTTGCAGCGCCAAACCGGCGATGTGAGCAACTCGTGTGAGCGCACTCTGAAATGCGAGCACAGGCAGGGCCGAAAGCAAGACGCCTGGGCCGTACATCGAGGCAAACGCCATGGCGGCGGCTCCGTCCATGAAGGCTTTGATCACAAACAACGGAGAGAAATCATTCAATCCTTCCTGAACCGAAGCCAGCATGGCCAGCGGGGCAGCGCAATAGAGCGTAGCGCAAACCAGGAAACCTTCGTTGAACTTGTTGGCGCTTGCGGATGAGGGCTGTTCTAAAGTCGGTGGGCGTCCACGGAGCCAGAGGCTCCTGGAACCGGCAGACCGGAGGTCTGCCCCACAGGGGGACGAATTCAGAGCACCGCTGTTTGCGGAGGCTCGGGCGATTTTTCGGCTGGCAAATTGGCCGAGGCGATTGGAACCTTTTTGCAGGCACAGGAGTTTGCCGATAATTTTGCCGAGAATCATTGCCAGCAGGACAACGCCAAATTGTTTGATGACCTGGCCAAAACTCCCGTGCAGGCTGGTCCAAGTCAGCTTAAGCCCAAAGAAAACCGTAAACGCTCCCAAACCGATCTTGAGAGATCGCTGGTGATAGGGCGAAAGCGGTTTCTTCATCAGCAGCGCAAGAGTGGCTCCCAAGATGATGCCGAACGCGTTAATCAGAGCGCCAGTCATGCGCGGGAAGATCAGAGAAGCTTGATCTGTCGTTCCTCGCGTACCAATCCTTCGCCCAGCCCTTCAATTCGCGAACGCCGACGCTCCATGATGTTCTTGTCAACGGTTGGGTCGTAAGTCACCGGGTATTTTCCATCGTAACAGGCCATGCAGAACGACTCTTTGTCCAGGCCGGTCGCCTTGACCATGCCGTCTTGCGAAAGATAGCCCAGTGAATCCGCGTTGAGATAGCGGCGAATATCGTCCAGCGAATGATTGGCCGCCATCAGCTTGCTGCGGTCAGGAAAGTCGATGCCGTAAACGCACGGGTTCATGTGTGGAGGACAGCTCACGAGGACATGAACCTCGGTAGCGCCGGCTTCCTTGAGATTATTGACCCGCGCCTTGCAGGTGGTGCCTCGGACAATCGAATCGTCAATGACAATGACCCGTTTGCCTTTGACCAACTCGTCGATGAGATTGAGTTTCACCCGAACATTGAAGTCGCGGATCAGTTCCGACGGTTGGAGAAAACTCCGGCCAACGTAGTGGTTGCGCACGAAGGCCATCTCGAATGGAATGCCCGATTCCAGCGAGTAACCAAGGGCCGCAATGTTGCCGCTGTCAGGCACAGGAATGACCAGATCGGCTTCGCGAGGGTTTTCGCGGGCCATCTGACGCCCCATTTCGGTCCTCACCTTATAAACGTTGCGATTGGCGATGTTGCTGTCGGGCCGGGCGAAGTAAACGTATTCGAAAATGCAAAACGCGCGCTTGGTCTGCTCGGGGAAAGCCTGGATGCTGCGCAAGCCGTTCTTATCGATGATGACAATTTCTCCAGGCGCAACGTCGCGAACGAACTTGGCGGAGATGAGGTCCAGCGCACAGGTCTCGCTGGACAACACATAAGATTCGCCGATTTTGCCCAAGCAGAGCGGGCGGAATCCGTGCGGATCGCGAATGCCAATCAATTCCTGCTCGGTCATTATCACCAGCGAATAAGCGCCTTCAATGCGCCGAACGGTCTGGACGAGATTGTTTTCGTTGCCGCCCAAGGTCGGTTGGGCCATGAGGTGAAGAATGACCTCGCTATCGACTGTGGTTTGAAATATGGCTCCTTCTTCCTCGAGTTCATGACGCAGGCGCGCGGCATTGGTCAGGTTGCCGTTGTGCGCGATGGCCACCTGGCCGCGGCGACTGTCGCCGGTGAGTGGCTGTGCGTTGCGAATATGGGAAGACCCGGTGGTCGAGTATCGGGTATGGCCAACGGCGACATTGCCGGTTAATTCGCCAAGCACTCCGCCCTTGAAAATTTGGGAGACCAGTCCCATTCGCTTGTATTCGCGAAATTGTCTGCCGTCACATGAGACGATGCCAGCGCTCTCCTGGCCGCGGTGCTGTAGAGCGTAAAGCCCGTAATAGGTGAGTTCAGCCGCGTTTTGGTGGCCGAAAACGCCGAACACTCCGCAATAATGTTTAGGGTATTCCTGCATCAATCTTTGTTTCCCAGCTTGAATAGGCCGGAACGGACAGCTTCAAAAAAAAACACCGAGAGTCCCTTACCAAACAATCTCGCTTTGCTGCCGCTCATGGCGGATTGCTTTAACGTCCTGGTTCCCGGCGCGGGGTGTATTCCAACAGAGGTTTGACAATCACGGCAAGCACCAAGTTGCGGCTCTAGCCCGTAGAAAACCAGCCAGTTTCTTGCTTCAAGGACTTCTCACCTCTTGGAACCAAGAGGCGGTACTCTGAATTTGAGGGGAAAAGGAAGCACGGAAAACGGAAACGAATATCCAATATCGAACAAGGAATTTCCAATGATGAAGAAAGAGGGTTCGGGATATAAGTTGGTTTTGTGTCAAATAGATTATTGTGTTTTTTCAAGAAAATGTTGTCGTTCCTTCGGCACAATAGTTCAACCTTGGCTCCTTATCCGGCTCAAAAGCGTCCGTTCACCACGCGTGTGATGGAGAAGCGGCTTGGGTGAAGTTCCGAACCGCAGTCTCTATGGTGGACGGCTCGGGAAGAAAAATCAGGCGCGGATCACTGGTCTGTTTGTCGTAATTCCCCCCAGAGACTGGCATCAAGTTCCTCCGACGTTGGATTGATAAGCCGCTTGCCATCACCTCGAATCAGCGGCAGCGCAACGCGCTGGCCAAGTGGCTTGGACAAAGGCTCCGGCGTGGCGACAGGCTGCAAGATCGTCAACAGCCCATTGCCCTTTTCAGGCAGTCCCTCCGGCCCGCGCAACACGACGCGACCGTGGTCAATTTCGACTTCGACAGTCAAATAGCTCATAGGGTAAGCTTACCAACACCACCGCGACTTGCGAATCAAATCTTGATACTCAATTATGCTACATCTCATCTGCTTCTAAGGGAGTTGGAACTTTAAAGATTACCAATGAATCGGCGCAAAATGGTCAAAATGTGGGTGCTTTTGAATCTTCCAACTCCCTAATGACTCGCAGGAGTTTGTCCCTCCGAATTCGCGGAGATTTGCGGATGTGTCAGCACCGAAACATAATCCACCAAGATTCGCTTGGTTTCCTCCATGTTCGGGTCCGCAGCCTTCGAATCTCCCGAAGGCAAATCATCAGGGAGATCAAACGGATCGGACAGCGCCGCTGCCAGTGCGTTTGTTTTCACAACCGGCGGCATCAACTCGGGCGATTCGACGTTCTTGAGCGTTATTTCGTACACTTTTTCCACCGACTTGGAGCGTGAGAGACGCTCCTTCTTGCGAGCTTCTTGTCTGGCTTCGTTCTCCTTCTTCTCCTTGAGGCGGGCCACTTCATTTAGCGATACGCTCTTGTCGGTCAGAGATTTCTTGTACTGCTCAATATCCTCACGGATATAGGCGAAATCCTTGTCGCTTTCCACGCGCTGGACCGATCTCTTTTGCAAACTTGCCAAATACGGCTTGACCCTATTGAGGTTTTCGGGATCGGCGCTTGGCACTTCGTCCCAAGGCATTGGGTATTCCAACGCGGCCTCGCCAACGTCCCAATAACTCAACACCGATGGCAGTTCGATGTCCGGAATAACACCCTTGAGCTGAGTCGAAGACCCGCCCGCGCGATAGAATTTGCGGATGGTCATTTTTAATTCGCCGGGATCATAAACATGCATCAACTTGCTGTGATCCAGATACGGTGCCAAGTGCTGTAAATTCTGAACCGTGCCTTTCCCGAATGTGGAACGGTCGCCGATAATGAGGGCTCGACCATAGTCCTGCAATGCACCTGCCAGAATTTCCGAAGCCGACGCGCTGAAACGGCTGGTCAAAACAATCAGCGGCCCATCATAAAGCACTGAAGGATCGGGATCCGAACTGGTAATAATCTCACCGTTCGGTTCCTTGGTCTGGACGACCGGTCCCTTGGTGATAAAAAGTCCGGTCAGACTGATCGCTTCCTCCAAGAATCCACCGCCATTGCGCCGCAGATCGAGAACAACTCCACTGACATTTTCCTTTTTCAATCTGGTCAGCAACTTTCCAACGTCAGTTGTGGTAGTGCCGCGATCTGCATTCCTTCGCTCGGTATCGGCGTAAAACAGGGGCAGATCGATCACGCCCAGACGTGTCACCGCCTTCTCCGTGGGCACCTCGTAAATCATTGCCTTGGCAGCCTGATCCACGAGCTTTATCTCATCGCGAATCAGGGTGGTTACCTGCCGCGCGGATGAATCGGCTGAACTGGCGGGAATAACCGTCAACCGTACCACGGTTCCCTTGGGACCGCGAATCTGTTCAACCACTTTCGAGAGTTTCATCCCCACCACATCCACCGGATCTTTATCGGCCTGCGCCACGGCCACAATTCGGTCGCCGGGCTTGATTTTCCCGCTCTTGGAAGCCGGGCCCTCCGGGGTCAGCTCAGCCACTTTGCAATAGCCGTCTTCCGACTGCAGAATCGCGCCGATGCCAAACAGCGAGAGTCTCATGGATATGGCAAAATTCTCGGCTTGCTTGTCATTCATGTAATCGGAATGCGGATCATACGCGCGGCTTAACGAAGTCATGTAAATCTCGAAGACGTCATCACGATCCAGTTCATTGAAATTCTTCAGCAGCCGTGTGTGCCGATTGGTCAGGGCCTTGACCACATCCGCCATGTTCTTCTGATTCAACTGAATAACACTGCCATAAAGACTGTTGGTACTGGGCGCTGTATTTCCATCGGTAGCGGCAACGCCATTGGAAGCTCCGACTACCTCGTTGGTCAACTGCCGGACCATGAGCTTGCCGAGTTCCTTGCCGTCGATCGAGAATAGTTTTCGATCCACCTTCTTGAGCTTTTCATCGCCGACGAGTGGCAATCGAACGACAGCGTTACTCTCATTCTCAATCGACACCGATGCGATTTGAACACCTGTCTGATCGAACACCTGTTTTGGTAGAAACTCGAATCCGAGGGGATGCGCTTTGTCGCGTATCACGCGAATCACGGCCTTCCTGTCTGAATCCAAAGTTGCCGAACCAGCGTATTTGATGTCGGCGGCCTGAAGTTTCTCCTGCAAGTACTCAAAACGCAGTTCCTGGCGCCAAAGTTCCTTGGCTTCGGCCAAATCCTTGGGCGCGGGAAGCGTATGCCGATCCGGCACATACCGGTCATTGCCGACAAACTCAAATGTTTCGGTCGCCAGCAGGTTTGTCACGTATTGGTAACGCTGTCGAAACCGTTCCATAAAACGGGCGAAAATCACGCGGCCGGGTGTGGTGTCGCCTTTGAGAGTCAGTCGATCCAAGTTGGCGCGATAATGATCGAATTCATCCAAATCGGACTGGAGAAAACAGGAGTGTGAGTGATCCAATGCGTCAAGATAACGGTCCATGAATCGGTTTGCGATTTCCCCGTCAAGCGGATGATGGGAGAAATGCTGGCCTTGCAGCAGCGCCCCTGTCACGCGCGCAATGTTGACCTCCGTTTTCTCAACGTCCGCCGTCGAATTAGTAGTCGCTGCTGTTTCGGGCGGTTGCGCCACCAACCGCGCTCCAGCCACCAAGACCGCCAGCCCCAGACCAAAAAACAATGCTCGTAATCTCATCACTAACTCATAGAGTCGCCTATTCGAGGCATGAATTCAAGCCTGGTTGAACTTTCAGTCTGATTGAACTTTCCCCCTTACCTGATGAGCTCTTCGGCGATTTGAACGGCGTTCAAGGCCGCGCCTTTGAGCAACTGATCGCCGGCAACCCAGAAACAGAGGCCGTTATCCATTGCGCAGTCCTTGCGAATGCGCCCAACCTGACAGTTATATCGTTCCGCCGCAAACAAGGGCATCGGATACTCCCGTTTATCGGGGTTATCGACGAGGTCCAAGCCGGGGGCTTTGCTCAAAACCGCACGGGCAACCTCAACGCTGACCGGTTTCTCAAATTCAGCGCTGACCGCCACCGAGTGCGCCCGGTAAACCGGCACGCGCACGCAGGTCACGCTGGCTTTGAAGCCTGGGTGATGCATGATCTTGCGGCCTTCGTTTTCCATCTTCATCTCTTCCTTGGTATAGCCGGAAGGCAAAAATGAATCGACCTGTGGCAATACGTTGAAAGCGATCTGGTAAGGATAAACTTCCTTGCTCACCATCTGGCCAGAGCTGATTTGCGTCACCTGTTGCCTGAGTTCCTCAATGGCTTTCGCGCCAGTTCCGGAGACTGCCTGGTAGCTGGATGCAAAAATGCGTTTCACGCCAAACGCCTGGTGGAGCGGGTAAAGGGCCATCAGGGTGATCGCGGTTGTGCAATTGGGATTGGCAATGATGCCTTTATGGAGCTTCACGTCTGCGGCATTCACCTCGGGAACAACCAGAGGGACCGAATCGTCCATTCGAAATGCGCTCGAATTATCCACCACCACGCAGCCGGCCTTGACCGCAATGGGCGCGAATTCGCTCGAAATGCTGCCGCCGGCGCTGAATAAGGCGATGTCGATTCCCGCAAATGAATCCTTGGTCAGTTCCTTGATAGTCACGTCCTGGCCACGAAAAGCCAGTTTCTTCCCGAGAGAACGAGCGGAGGCCAGCAAAGTCAACGTGCCAACCGGAAAGCCGCGCTTCTCAAGAGTCTTGACCATCTCGACGCCAACCGCTCCGGTCGCGCCCACAACTGCCACATTCGGATTCTTGTTCATAATGAGACGGAAAAATACAACGGGAAGACCGAGTGTGTCAAACTCAGCAATTCTCATTTTGGCAGGCAGGCAAGATACCCAACATTGAGTGTGGAAGATTTCAGCCTCCGCGCTCTCCGCGCCTCCGCGTGAGTGCTCCTGAATATCCAATATCGAACAAGGAATTTCCAATAATGAAGTAGGAAGCGGCCAACGCAAGTCCAGTGCCAGCTTCCAATTACGCCCGCGCCAGGCCAAAATGAGAATTGCTATGTCAAACTTAGGAAGAGGAGTTTTCTGATTTTATAATACCCCGGGAATTCCAAATTCAGTTCCCCATATTCTGAATCCACGCGCCGACGCCTTGGGCATACGCAGCATACGCCTTGTCACCAAGTGTTTGACGGAACTGTTTCTCGGTTTCGAACTGCATGGCTTTCAGAGCCATGGCGCGGCGGTCGGCGGGAATTTGTGGATCGCTGAGAAGGTTTTGGCGTTCGGTTTCGACGATCTTGCGCAACTCGATCAGGTTTTCCGAGGTCGATGCGGGAAGATCGTATTGTTCGGCAAACGAATAGATATTGCGGTATTCCTCGTCTTTTGATCGGGTGAATTCCTCCATGCGCGACTCACCGAGGACGCCCTTGAGATCGTCCTCCAGTTTAGCCTGGTCGGCGGCCTTGGCGGCGCGAACAGATTCATCCTGAATGTCCTGGTATTGATATTTGGCGTCAAGCTGCTGCTGGCGCGTGAAGATTTCGCGGAACTCCTTTTCTGACGGGTTGAAGCCGATCAACTCAGCGCGGAGGCGATCTGCGGTTTCTGAGGAAGCGAGTTCGTATTGTTCGCGCTCTTCAGGCGTCAGGATGCTGTCGAGAGCCTGGCGGCGCTCTGTTTCGATTTGCTTGATAGCGTCGATCTGGGCAGAGGAGAGAGCGCCGGACTGGGCCTCGGCCAGAACCCGCTCGCGCCTGGCTTCAAATTGATCGCGCAAGGTGGCAAGCTGGCTGCGCTTGTCTTCGGAAAGAAAAGCCAGACGGCGATCATCTTCCCTGGTGTCAATAAAGTATTTGTTCAACTCGCGCTCGTAATTGATGCCGAGCAGCTCGCGCAATACGGCGGGGAGATCGCGGTCGATCTGGGCGAGCTGTTTCTCGTTTTGCTCGAACTGGGATTGCTTGAGTTTGCGTTTTTCGTTGGTCTCCCAATACTTGAAATCACGGCCGTTGTGGGAGGATTGACCCCGGCGCTGGGCATAAAGGCGCATGACATCGGTCATGATAATGTCCCGTATGGTTGCCTCGGGACACCCGACCGAGCGGAGATTGGCGATGTATTGGCGGTAATCGCTGGATTCAAGTTGGTGCCACTCGAATTGGTTGGTCTGGACGACAAGAACGGTACGGACGGCGGTGGGGACGGGCGCTGAGCGAGCTTGTTGAGAGGCGATGCGCGCCGACGCCTGCGCGGTCTTCTCAGAGCGGGCATGGCGGGCGGATTCAAGGCGGTCGATCACATAGAATCCACTCGCCAACGCCAGGACGTTGAGCGCGGCAAAAAAAAGAATGATTCGTAATCGCATTTTCATGAGTTCACCTGCGCGGCGGCGAGTTCTCGACGCGAGAACAGGGCGATGCCTGCTGCGGCGAATATGCCTCCCATCAGGAGCACGATTTGGGCGAATGCCAATCCCAGTTCCCCCCATGTGATGCTGCGACCGGTGCTCAGGGAGTCAATGGGAGAAAAATCTTTGACCAGGTTGATGACCGCCAAGGCGCTCTTGAAAATGGGCAGGATCACGCTGTCAAACGCCGGTTGGACTGGTTGGTTGGTCTCATGGTCGAGGCCAAAGATCGTCCCCTGCTCAATGGCGGAACTGAGAATTCCGCTGCACAGGCCCATGACCAGGACGGTGATTGAGGCGAAAGCAGCCACAGGAAACGAAAGCCAGCTTGAGGCTGCCAGCCCAATGCTTGCCAGCAACGCCAGCCAGCAAAGAATTATCCCCAGACCACGGATAAAGTTCATGCCAAAGGTGCTTTCGGTATAAAACACTTCAAGCCCATCATCCTGGCCAAACCACAATGCAACGTCGTTGGCATTGTAGAAATCGAGGGTCAGTCGGCCCTCGGAGTCAAACATATCTGGCGGCAGTTCAAATTCCTGAAACGACTCAGCGGGCAGCAGCTTCTCTAGTCTTTTGATGTTGCCCGATTCAGGAACTCCGACCTGCCAGAGCGTCTGGTAAACGGCTCCTTCGGCAGCCAGGGGATCGCTGCTGCGGAATTTGACGCGCACCTGAAGAGTTTGGCCGCGCACGCGCACGGCGTTGTCACGATTCAACGATTCACGATTCAACGATTTAACGAAGTTGGCCCCCAACTCCACGACAAATCGCTTGAACGAGCCAGGCTTCACGCTCAGGTTCTCAGCCAAGACCATTTGGGTGATCTGTTTTCGCAGCAAGGCTTCATTGGGTAGAGTGCCCGCGCCGGACAGTTGCTTGATGCGCTTTTGCAATACTGCTGCAACCAGCAATTCCATATTCGGAGGCGTTGGTTTGGCTGAAGCGCGAGCCACAAAGATTTCCTTTTTGAGGATCGTCTGCTGAGCAGGCGGTAGCGTATCAGCGCGGAACTGGAGCAGCGCATAAACGCCAGCGCCGGAGAGCCCCACCAGCGCCGCGTTGAGACTCACAACGCCAATCCACTTGCCCAGCCAAATTTGCCAGCGGCCTATGGGTTTGACGCTGACAACCTGCATCTGGCATTCCTCGATGTCACGCGCGAGCGTGCCACACGAGAGCCACAATGTAGAAAATCCGAGCAACCCGGTTATCGCGCTCAAGGTGTACGTCAGCAAAATCTGGGTCAGCCCACGCGCTGTGCCGTCGTCTTTAAGCAGCAATGGAAACGCCACCACCGAGGTTGCCAGCAACACTGCCAGCACCCAAAACAACCGGTAACGGAAAGCGGCTTTCCATGTCAGACCCGTGATGGTGAGAATGCGGTTCACTTGGTTATTTTGGCTTGTTGAGAAGTGACGCCAGTTTTTCGTTTGCTTTGTTTAAGTTCACAGTCGGAGCAGTGGACGCGGGAGGAGGCGCGACTGGAACGGATGGGTCTGTGTTTCGTACCAAGGCTTGGAGTTTGGATTGATCGAGTTTTTGAACGGGATCGGGGGCTGGCGGTGAGTCGGTTAATGAACGCGGAGCCAGAGGCTCCTGGTACCGGCAGACCGGAGGTCTGCCCCACATGGGGGCGACGTTTGCTTTGGTTAAGTCCACAGCCGGAGCAGTGGTCGCGGGAGGAGGCGCGACTGGAACGGATGGGTCTGTATTTCGGACCAAGGACTGGAGTTTGGCTTGATCGACTTTTTGAATGGGTTCGGGGGCCGACGGTGAGTCGGTTAATGACCGCGGAGCCAGAGGCTCCTGGAACCGGCAGACCGGAGGTCTGCCCCACGAGGGGGCATCGGAATCGCCACGCAGATAGGCAGCCACGCGATTGCCGGAGGTCGCGCCCGAAGTCTCGGCGGCGTTCTCCCTGGCCTTGCGCACGACATCCAGAAAATAGCTTTCGAGATTTTGGCGCGGGTTGTCAATCTCCACCTTGTCGGCGGCCACATCCTGCCGAATTGTCTCCAGGACTTTTTGCATCGTTTCAGCGCGCAAGGGAGGCGAGGTGATTCGTATGGCGTCATGATTGGTCAGCAGGTCGTTGAGCGAACCGTCGGCCTGAATCTTGCCGCCGTAGTAAATCACAACGTGATCGCAAACATCCTCGACATCCGCCAGAAGGTGGCTGCTGAGGATTACCGTTTTTCCGCGTTTGGCGAGCGTCACGATCAGGTCTTTGACCTCGCGGCAACCGATCGGGTCCAGACCGGAGGTGGGCTCGTCAAGAATCACCAGGTCGGGATCATTGATCAACGCCTGCGCCAGCCCAATGCGCCGCTGCATGCCCTTGGAGAATTCGCCAACCACCCGGGTCCGAATCTGGCTCAGGCCAACCATCTCCAGCAACTGCTCGTTGCGGCTCTTGCGCTCGGATGGAGAGAGGTCAAAGAGGTTGCCAAAAAAATCAAGTGTTTCATGGCAGTCCAGGAACCGATACAGGTAGGATTCCTCGGGCAGGTATCCGATGCGGGCCTTGGTGGCGACATGCCTGGGTGAATGGCCGAAAACCTCGATGTGTCCGCGAGTGGGATAGAGCAGGCCAAGCAGCATCTTCACCGTGGTCGATTTGCCTGAACCGTTTGGGCCCAGCAATCCGAACACTTCTCCTCGACGCACCTCGAAATCGACGTTGTCCACAGCGCGGGCTTTCGGACGGCCCCAGAAGTCTTTGAAGACTTTCGTCAACCCGCGCACGGCAATGATGACCTCGGACGATTTGGCTGCGGTTTGTGGATGAGTATCCGTCATAGATTGCGGCATGGGTTACGGGTTTTGAGCCGGTTTGGCCATGTCTTGGTGAGGATCGAACTCTTCACCCTGACGCACGAGGCGCGCGCTGTTGAAGACCACGAACAATGAACCGACCACGTTCAAAACCGCTGCGACCACCGGGTTGATGTATTTCATGGCGGCCAACACCAGTCCACCGATTACAAACAGGATGCCAAATAGAAAATTCTGATTGATCACAGAACGGGTCTGGCGCGAAAGCCGAATCAGGAATGGCAGACGTCGCAAGTCGTTATTCATCAGGGCAATGGTGGCGCTGTGAATGGCCACTTCGCTACCCGCCGCGCCCATGGCGATGCCGAGATCGCCAGCGGCAAGAGCCGGAGCGTCGTTGACACCATCGCCGACCACCGCCACGCGATAGCCGCGAGCCTTGGTCTGACGGACGAAATCGACCTTGTTCTGAGGCAGACATTCGCCCATGACTTCTTCGCATCCAATTTCGCGGGCAACGCGTTCGGCCACCGGCTGGCGGTCGCCAGAAACCATCGCGATGCGCCTGACGCCGCAGGCTTTGAGTTCGGCAAGGGCTTCCCTGGCTTCGGTTCGTGTTTCGTCTTGCAAACCGATCCAACCGATAAACTTGTCCTCCCTGGCGATAAAAATGAGGCTGATGCCCTCGGTTTCGTTCAGATCGACCGATTTGCTGAGATCTTCCTTTACGCCATGATCCTTGAGCCACTGTGAGCATCCGACGACGATCTTGGAACCGTCCACCAAGGCAGAAACACCGCGTCCGGCTGTTTCACTGAAGTCATCAGGCTCGCTGAGTGGCACGCCGGCTTCGGAAGCCAATTGCGCGAGAGCCTTTGCGGTGGGGTGATTACTGTATTTCTCGGCAGAAGCAGCAATGCGCAGCAGTTCGGCTGGTGTTACCCCTTCAGCCGGGGTCAAACGGCTTACCGCCAGTTTGCCGGTGGTGAGCGTGCCGGTTTTGTCGAAGACAAACGCGTTGATTTTGGCCGCCAGTTCGATATCGCTGACATTCTTGATCAAAATGCCCAATCGCGCCGCCGCCGACAGGGCCGCAACCATCGCGCTGGGAGTCGCCAGGATGAATGCGCAGGGACAGGCGACAATGAAAACCGTGATGACTCGCGTTAAATCATGAGTGAATCCCCAAACCAATGCGCCGATCACCAAGATCAGCGGTGTGAAGAACCCCATGTATTGATCGACAATCCGCATGATCGGCAGCTTGGTTTTTTCGGCTGCCAGGATCAATTCTCGGACTTTTCCCAAAGTAGTGTCTTCTCCGGCGCGGGTGACGCGGATTTCGATCGCGCCCGTCAAGTTCTGGGTGCCGGCAAACGCCTCATCTCCGGGTTTCTTATCCACCGGCAGCGATTCGCCGGTGATTGTGGCTTGGTTGAACGATCCTTGCCCTGAGACAATAATGCCGTCGGCCGGGACATTGTCGCCCGGGCGCACGCGGATCAGATCTCCAATGGCCAGAAGCCGGGTTTCGACTTCTTCCTCGCTTTTGCCAGTGATGCGGCGAGCTTTGGCCGGGGTGAGTTTGATGAGTGATTCAATCGATGCGCGAGCGCCTTCGGCAGTGTGGGTTTCGATGATCTGGCCCAGCAACATGAAAAACGCGACGACGCCCGCCTCCTGGTAGTGAGCTGAGCCGAACGAGGCCAAAACCGCCAAAGCCACCAGTTCATTGGTGGTCAGCAGTCCCGCTTTCAAATTCTTGATGGCAGTCCAGATAATGGGAGAGGCCAGGATCAGTGTGCCAATCATGGCGCTTGCCGCCGCAATGGGTTTGGAGCCTTCGGGAAAGATCCACTCGAAAATGAACGAGTTGATGACGCAGATCAAACCCGCCATCGTCTGTCTGAGTGGCAGCACCGAGCGGAACTGGCTCTCGGATGCGTCCGAGGCGCTGGAGACAATCGGGACTGACGGACTATTAGTAGCTTCCATATCTCAGACTATTCAGCGGGCGGTGGCGGCGCATCGGGCTCACGATTGAGTTGAAGCCGCAGTTCACGAGGTTTGCCATCGGCCCGCTTGGAGATGTATATCTTTTCCTTCACATGGGCCAGCACTTGACCAACAACCTCGGATTGACGCAGTTGGAAATAAAGTTCCGGGTCCTCCTTGTATTTCTCGAGCAAATCAGAGAACTGCTGGGCCTCGGCTTTGGCAAGTCCGACATAGTTGGTGCTTTGATCCAACGCTGAGTTGGTACAGGAATGGGCATCGGCGAGAGCTTTGCTGAGCTTTTCGGTTTTGTAGCTCACCGCTTGGTCATTGGTCTGACTGCGGTTGGCGCTGGCGGAAGTGACGGCTGCGAACGCGCCTCTGAGCTGGCCGGGCGGGTAAGGATTGGCGTTCAATTGCTCGACGGTGATTCCCAACTGTTCATGGTCGATCAACTCGCGCGCCCGGCGCTCGACGCACTCGTTAAAAGCCGCTTTTTTGTTGAGCAACACATCATCCACGTTGAAACGTGATGAGGCGTAAAGGAGAGCATTGTTCAACGCATTGGTCACAAACTGAGCGGCATTTGTAAACCCAAAGATGTAACGAACCGGATCTGTGACTCTGTAGTAAACGGTGACGCGCGCATGAATGATGTTGGCATCCGCCGTGAGCATGTAACCGTCGCCAGCCGGGTTGAGCCTATCCTTGGGCTGAGCCGGGGGCTCTTCGGGCTGGCCGTTGGGATCCAAGGGCAACCCGATGGTCGATGATGCCTCCTGGCGCTTGCCCAGTGAGACTTTTTCGACTTCATCAATCGGCGCTGGGAAAGCCCAGTGCGCTCCGGGTCCAAGCAAGGCTTTTTCTCCTTCGCCCACCGGTTTTCCAAAGCGCAGTATAATCGCCTGCTGCCCGGATTCGACGATGAAGAAGCCGGACCCGATGAATACGCAGACCAGCAGGAACATCATCACCTTGACAAGGAAGAAACTGCTCTGCAATGCCTCGGAAAGGGCCTGCGAGCCGGTATCCTCAGGGGGGGGAGCCGGTGGCGTGGGAATACTCCCGATCGGTGGCTTGGGCTGGATGGGCGGATTGTCGCTCATTTTTTCACCGATTCCAAGTTGGTGGATACACTTTGCCCTTTGATCAGCAGATCCAGCGGCGGGGTGCTCTGGTCGAGAATTAACGTCGTTTTTTCTTTGAGCATCTGCTCCAGAGCGGTCAGTTTCATGTTAAAAACAGCCAACTCGGGATTCTTGCGGAACTCCTTCAAATAGGAGGCCGCCTTGGCTTCGCCGTCGCCGCGGATTTTAAGCGACTCAGCATCGGCGGCATTCAAGATTTGAGCCGCTTTACTGTCAGCGTCCGCGCGGGTTCTGCTGGCATCGGCCGCCCCATCCGACTGGATTTTCACGATGACCACCTGACGTTCGGATGCCATCCGCTCGAATACGGTTTTGGTGACGCTTTCTGGCAGACCGAGCTTCTTGATCTGAAGAAACTTGATCTCAATCCCATATTTCTGGGATTTGACCCGTTCTTGAACTCGCACAAGGATATTGCTCTCGATCTGGGTGAATTTCATCTTCTTCTCATCGGCTGAGATAAGGTCTGAGAGCGATGCCTGGCCGATGACTTCGTTCTTGGCGGTTTGCACGACATCAGCAAGATGTTTTTCGGCATCAGAAACGTTGCCGCTGGGAAATCCGTTATAGAAAAGACCCGGATCCTCAATGCGCCAGCCGACATAGACCATCATCATCAGAATGTTTTGGTCGGCAAGTTGGGCTTCTTCAAATTTGCCTTCAAAGTTCTGGATGCGCTGGTCGAGTTTATAGACATTCTGGATGGGCCAAGGCCAGCGAAAGCGCGCGCCGGGTTCGGTCACCGGAGCGCCGGTGATTTTGCCAAACGTGGTAACCACGGCAACTTGCGATTGGCGCACTTGGAAAACAAACAGCAATGAGCCGAAGATCAAGATCAGGATGGCTGCGACTCCAATGATAAACCGATTTCGTTTCATGTTCTTAATCAATTTTTTTTCCGACCCGGCCAATACCGACTCCCTCCAAATCCGGGCGTAATTTGTCTTCGAGGTTGATTTGGATCACATCGGCCGAGGTGTTCGTGGTTACGATCACGTATTTGCGAGCGCCGCCGACTGACCGCGCTAGGGTTTGGAGATAGGCGCGTTGGATATAAACCTCGGGCGACGCGTCATGCGCCAAAATCTGGTTTGTGAAAAAACTGGCTCGCGCTTCGGCAAGGCCCGTCACGCGAGCGGAATCGGTCTGGGCTTCGATGATTCGCTTGTAAACCTCCGCCCCTGCGAGCGCGTTGGTTTGTTTGGCGTGGGCGGCGGCATCCTGGCGTCTGGCTTCCATGCTCTGAAGCGCGCCGATGACTTCCTCGTACTTTCCGGCCACTTTCTGTGGAGGATGAATATCCTCAACGCCAGCGAAGAGAATTCTAACGCCCAAATCGCGCTCGTTGGCGGAAGCTTGGATGCGTTCTTGCAGGGTTTTGCCGGCCACAGTTCGCTTGTGCGCCATCAACTCGCCAAGGTCGGCGCTTGCCAGGTAGCGGACCACCTCGCGCAAAGCCAGTTTTTCCAGCAGCGCGTCGGGGCCTTTGTTGACATAGGCCCACTTGGTCAGATTGGTGATCTGGTATTGAACCGGCACACCAATGGCAATCAGGTTGACGGGCGGGGTCTTGTTTTCGACGCTGTTGGTGTCCTGGCTGATTCCGTTGGTGCTGGCCACCAGCAGGTTCTCTTCCGCTGAATGCGCGACAGTCCATGTGATTGTCTTTTCGTGCTCTTCACCCGCTTCGCTTCCCACAGTAAACGATTGGATTTGCTGCGTGTGGTAGCGATAGACCTTATCGATTGGCCAGGGGAGTTTCAGGTGCAGCCCCGGGTCAAGAACCTGTCGGCCAACCACCGGAGCTCCCAAACGTTCCAGCAATGCCTGTTCGCCTGGGTTAATGAGAACAAAGCAGGAGGAGAGCAGCAGCACGCCAAACTGGGCCAAGATCAGCATCGGAAGTTTATCCGCCAGAAAACGATAAAACCAGGTTTCCGAGACTTTGAATCCAAATTGATAATCCAACGTGTGGGCAGCCGTGGTCAGGAGGGCCTCGGGCTTGCCAAGCAACCCCGCCAATCGGCTTTCGTAGAGCAGGCGAACCTCGACTCCCTTGACCCGCACCCGGTAAATTTCCATGATCAGGCTCAGCAGCGTTTCCAGCGCAATCAACCCGACGACAACGCACAAACCGCACGCCACCAAGATATCCGCGCTACGGAATTCGGCCCAGACGAACCCGATGCTCACGACAATCAGAAAGCAGGTGTATGCGACCAAGAGCGCGTAATTGGCGCTTGCGCTCAGAAGCCGTTGCCCCGCCAGGCGGGCCAGACCGCTGGAATACTTTCCGAGCATGAACAGAATCAGCGCAAACAGGCCCAGCAACGCCATCGCCAGCGTGGCGCGGTCGGTCTGCAACGGAGCCATGTTACCCAGGAGTTTCCATGGAAAATAAACCGCCAATCCCTGAAGCAGGCAGAGCAGAGCAGTAAAACCGGGGACAAAATAGCGTTCAAACTGCTCGCGCGAGCGTTTGGCTGGGAAGGTATCGGCATCGGCAGTCTCGAAAAGGGACGTTCCACCCCGGGTGCGGCTCAATTCCTCCATTTCGAGCCTCTCGAATTGCTCGCGCTCCTGAAGGCGCATCTGGAACCAGCTCAGGATGGCGACCAGGAAGCCAATGCCGGCAATGATGGCTCCCATGACGCCGGATGCGGAGTTAACAAACAAGCTGACCAGCAGCAACCCGACGGTTGCGGCCAACAGAACCACCCAGTTCAGGAAACCAATTTTCTTTTGGTCCATGTCGGTCAGCTCAGATGAGCCTCCAAATCATTCCACAACTCTGAGACAAAAATCAATTTCTCAGAAGCTGACAACCGCTGGATCTCAGGAAAATTATCAAGAATCATGCTCGAAATATACCATCCCCGTCCGAGGTGGCAACGCAAACCAGCAGTTCTCATTTTGACTGGGTGCAGGACAAATTTTTGGTCAGGCTGCCAGAGGCAGCGTGTCATTGCGGACGGCGTGGTCATTGAGTCGGTCTTTCCAAAACTCCTCCAGACGGTGGCTGGCGTCGATGCAGCGTAATGCGACAATGTTTTTGCGCGCCTTCACATCCCCAGAACATACCAGACTGTTTGCAGCGTGCTCCAATCACGGTTTTACATCCGGCTTCCATCACGCCGAAGCCGATGAAAAATCCGCGAGCGCGGAAAGTCCCATATTGCATGCGATCTATGTTGTTTATGAAATACGCCCCATTTTTTCCAAAGCCACTGCTCCATCAATCAGTAAGACAACTTGCAAAGCCAAGGCCATTCCGCGTCGCAGAGCTTCTTGGCGCAGGATCGAACCAAATTCGTTGATGCTGCCAAAGCTTGAAACGAAGGTTGGTCAGCCGGAACGTAGCGACTGACGGGCTTGCCGTTTTCGCGGCATTGAAGGTTGTAATAAGGTCCGTTTGGGCCATGTCCGATGACGCAAAGTTTACCCGGTTCCATGCGCTGGATTTGAGCGATTTGTTGGAGTAATTGAGCAGGATTTGATTCATTCATAACGAATTAATATATACGCATGTATATATTTCACCACAAAAAAATGAAGGATACCATGCTACTTCCAGAAATTTGTCATGCACCCGTCACCTCGACATCAGAAAAACCTAATTGTTAAAAAAATGAGCCGATTGCGTTGGCAATCGGCTTTTTGGCAATGGGCGTAAGAACGATTACGCGGAAGGTTCCGTAGTGGGGGCGGGCGCTGGAACAGGAGCAGGAGTTGGAACCGGAGCGAGAGCCTTGGCGGGATCGGCAACTTTCGGGGCATAGCGGGTTTCGCGTTCCTTGACCAAGGTGGCGCCTTTACCAATACGTTGGCGGAGATATGTCAGCTTCGCGCGGCGGACCGCCCCTTTGCGCTCGACTTCCACTTTATCAATGCGCGGCGAGTTCATCGGAAAAATACGCTCCACGCCTTCGCCGTAGCTGATGCGTCGCACAGTGAACATGGAGTTCAAACCATGTCCGCGCATGCCGATGACCACACCAGAGAATATCTGGATGCGTTCCTTGTCGCCTTCGATAACCTTGGTGTGAACTCGCACGGAGTCGCCAACGCGGAATGTAGCCGAGTCTTTCCGGAGTTGTCCGGATTCAATTTTGTCTAGTAATGCCTGGTTCATAAACTTTATTTGAGCGATGGCAGTGAAACTGCTAATCAGCCTGTTACTCCACCGCTCGATCAATCTGTTTTTCCATTAAATCGGGCCGTCGCTTTTTCGTTCGCAGCAATGCCTGCTGACGGCGCCACTTTTCTATTTCCGCATGATGGCCCGAGAGCAAAATTTCCGGGACTTTCAGTCCCCGATATTCCGCCGGTCGCGTATAATGCGGGTATTCAAGCATTCCGTGGCTGAACGATTCGTCCACCGAACTCTGCTCATCCCCCAAGGCTCCAGGCAGCAGGCGTGTGACCGCATCGATCACCACCATTGCCGCCAGAGTTCCATTGGTCAGGACGTAGTCGCCGATCGACAGTTCGTCATCCACCAACTCTTCGCGCACCCGCTCATCCACCCCCTCGTAAGCGCCGCAAATAAATAGCAAGTTCTCTTCCTTTGCCAATTCCCGGGCCGTTTCTTGTTTAAACAACCGCCCCGTCGGCGCCATCAGGATCACCCTTGCCTGCTCACTTCCAACGGCCTCGAATGCCTCAAAAATTGGTTCCGGTTTCAACACCATTCCTGGTCCACCCCCAAACGGACGATCATCAACCGTCTTGTAACGGTCGTGGGTGTAATCGCGCAAATTATGGACCCGCAGGTCCAACAATCCGTTTTTGCGCGCCCTCTGAATGATGCTCACATCAACCGGCCCGGTGAACATTTCGGGAAACAACGTGAGAACATCAATCTTCACGCCTGGAATTTGCCCCGCAGACGGCTCAAGCCGCCGCCACCGGCTTGTCCTCGACAATTTCCATTGTGCAGCGCAAACCTTTCTTGGCGCTGCCAGCCAATAGCAGAGAGCGAATGGCGTTGATGGTCATGCCTTGGCGTCCGATCACTTTGCCGACATCATCCGGGTGCATTCTCAATTCATAGACGGTCAGCGCGTCTTTGACCACCGGAGTTACGGTCACCTGATCAGGGTGGCTGACCAGTCCTTTAACGATATACTCCAGAAAGGGTTGCATAAACCGCAAATCAGACCTTGGCCGCAGTTTTTGCGGCTTTTTTCAACATGCTGGCGACTGTGTCGCTGGGTTGGGCGCCATTCTTGACCCAGTAAGCGGCCCGTTCCGTGTTGAGCTGAAAATTGTCGCCTTTCTTCAGCGGTTGATACGTGCCGATTTCCTCAATGAACTTGCCGTCACGAGGACTGCGCGAATCGGACACAACAATGCGATAGTACGGAGCATTTTTGGCTCCCACTCGCTTCATGCGTATTCTAACTGCCATAATTTTACAACGTGGCGGCGGCGAACCACACGTTTTCCGCCCACCGTTAATACGGCGTCTTCAAAAAGAGTGCAGAGACTAGCCAGCCTTCGTTTGCTTGGCAAGCCCTGTTTTAATTAAATCATGAGTTGTAATCTTTGCCGCAGAACATAGTCTCATTTTCGAATTACGAAAGATGCAAAAGATGCTGTTCTTGTTTTCAGACCAAACAACTCCGGATGCCCCATCAGTACCATCATCAAAAACGCGCGCGCGAGTTTCTCGTGTGGGTGGCCAGATTGCCGCGAAACCTGCTCAGCCGGGTTCGGCACCTGACTTGGAACAGGAATTGGCCGAGTTCAAGGAATTTGGAGAGGCGACTCGACGCATCACTATTTCAAGTCGCAGTTTTACTGGTGAACCACTCTGCGTGGATGGATACGTCAACGAGTTCTGGACATCCAAGCAGCGCGCCGCCAGCCGGTTGCACGAGGTTTCATACCGGGCCTGTTTCAAGCCCCAGTTGCCGCGATTTTTTATCGAACGGCTGACATCACCCGGCGAAATTGTCTATGATCCGTTCATGGGCAGGGGCACCACGCTGATTGAAGCCGCTCTTCTGGGACGAATTCCATGCGGGTGTGACGTAAACCCGCTGAGCCTGGTTTTGACCGGGGCGAGACTGCATCCTCCAAGTCTGGCCCAGATCGAAGCCCGCCTTGGGCAGATCAACTTTGCGGAACATGACACCGCGCCGGATGATCTCCTGGTCTTTTACCACCCAGAGACTTTGCGTGAGATTGTCGCGCTTAAGCAATATCTGCTTAACCGGCGTCAGTCCGGTTTGTTCGACTCGGTGGATAATTGGATTTGCCTGACGGCCATCAATCGACTGACCGGGCATTCAGGAGGTTTCTTTTCTGTTTATACGCTCCCACCCAACCAAGCCGTTTCTGTGAAGTCTCAGCGAAAAATCAACGCCGACCGTAATCAGGTTCCACCCCGCCGGGATGTGCCAGAGCTGATTCTGAAGAAAAGCCGCGTTCTCTTGAGTGACACCGATGAGGCGGCGCGGAATCGTTTGGCCTCTGTCGTTGGCAAGACGTTGCTGATCAACAGGCTTTCATCACAGACGCCGGAGATACCGTCGAACTCGGTCTCGCTGGTGGTGACCTCGCCGCCATTTCTCGATGTGGTCGATTATGCGGGCGACAACTGGCTGCGCTGCTGGTTCTTGGGAATTGATCCCAAATCAGTTCAATTAACAGTGCCAAGAAAGCTGGAAGATTGGCAGACGGCCATGACCGGCGTCTTTGCCGAATTGCATCGAGTTTTGAAGCCGGGTGGCCACATCGCGTTCGAGGTGGGTGAAGTGAAGAGCGGTTCGATCCGGCTGGAAGAAGCCGTCATCCCGTGTGGCGTTTCGGTGGGGCTTGCTCCGCGATTGGTGCTCATCAACGATCAGGTATTCACCAAGACCGCGAATTGCTGGGGTGTGGATAACAACGCTAAAGGAACGAACACGAATCGTATCGTGGTGTTCCGGAAATAGTTACGTCAGGCTTTGATGGTCGCTTCGATCACCGCATGGCCTCCGTGACACTTGAAATAGACGCTCTTGCGCATGCTATGACCTGAGGAAACGGACTTGACGTTGCCGCCGCGCATCACCGATGGCACCGTCAACAAGCAGTGAGTGCCCGCCTTCTGCATTTTTATTTTGATCTGGCCCGCGAGCATATTGGTCAACTCGCCAATCACATCATTGACCATCTCATTGCCTTCGATCTCTGATTCGCTCATGCTGAGCACCCGGCATGTTAGATGCCGGGCAAAGCTTGCGCCCGAGCAGAAATGGATGATTCCATCAAGCGATCCAGTAAATCCAACCGTGCCCGCCACCTGCTCCTCGTCAGTCGTAAAATCATTTTCAAACGGCCCAAACTCAGGGGTCGTGTCCAGCATGGTTGAAAAAACCGTGGCCGTGGCGGCTTTTAATATGTTCTCCAAGTCAACGCTCATTATTATTGGGAGCCGTATCTCTCAGCCTTGCGGTTGTGCTATATGAACGAGTATGCCTTCATGGTAAATAATACCTGCGAGAACCATGACACTTCCTGCCTGCTCTTGCAAGGTGAAAGGTTCGATTTGAAGCGTTCCTAAGAATCAAGGTTGATTCTATCGACCGGGTCTCTAAACTCAATTCACCATGAGTTTCGTAGATAACAGGTTCGGCGTAACCAGGCAGGGACGAAAACCAGCAATTCTCATTATGGCAGGCAAGCAAGAATACCCAATGAATATCCAATATCGAACAAGGAATTTCCAATAATGAAGTGAGGAATTCTGACAACAATTTCTGTTTCTCGCGCCCATCCTTATTCTCATGTAACGTCAGATATTCAGTTGTGGATTTCAAATTTCAAATTTGAGATTCAACCCAACAGCCCCTGCCAAAATGCGAATTGCAGGGCAAAAGACTTCGGATAGTGAGAAAAGCGGACTGCCTACTTCATTATTGGACATTCCTTGTTCGATATTGGATATTCAATCCCAGTCATGCACAGGCCCGGAAGGCGGAAATCTTCCATTGATTGGGTATTCTTGCTTGCCTGCCTGCCATAATGAGAACTGCTG
>CAIUEN010000029.1 GCA_903898185.1 uncultured Verrucomicrobiales bacterium | reverse complement strand
TTCGGATAGTGAGAAAAGCGGACTGCCTACTTCATTATTGGACATTCCTTGTTCGATATTGGATATTCAATCCCAGTCATGCACAGGCCCGGAAGGCGGAAATCTTCCATTGATTGGGTATTCTTGCTTGCCTGCCTGCCTGCCATAATGAGAACTGCTGACGAAAATGGGCTTGAATCGAACCGGTCAGGTCATCTCAGTTATCCCCAGCGGTAGGGAGTGCTCAGCGCGAACGCGTTGGGGATGTGGCGGACTTCAGAAACGCGACTTTCGGAAAGCAACACCTCAACGACATCGAAGCGAAACTTAACATGCGGGTTCTTAAGCAGGCGCAAGTAATCCATGGCGCAAAGCGAGAGCAGGCGGCGCTTGCGGGCATCGACCGCTGCGGCGGGACGTGTCCAATCTTCGGACGAGCGCGTCTTGACTTCGACAAACACCAGGCAGTCCTGCTCGCGAAAGACCAAGTCTATTTCTCCCCGGTCGGACTTAAAATTCGCAGTCAGAAATTTGAGACCCAGCTTTTTCAGGCGCTTGCGAGCAGCGCGTTCGCCAAGCAAGCCGTGCCGCAGATGCAGAGGCAGGTCGGACTCGGCGTTTTTCCAAAATTTTAGTTTTGACAGGAATCCCATATCGCGTGGCGGATCTCAAAGCAGTTCCTTCTGGACAGGCCGAAATGGCGCGAAGCTCTGCCTGTGAATCGGACAGGGGCCAAGTTGCTTGATAGCCGCCATGTGAGAGGGCGTCCCATAGCCTTTGTGTTCGGCAAATCCGTAACCTGGGAATTGGCGGTCGAGTTCGGACATCAGACGATCACGGCTGACTTTCGCCAGAATGCTCGCAGCGCCAATTGAATAACTCAAAGCGTCGCCTTTAACAAGTGGGGTGCTGGGAAATGTAATCGATTTGACGGCGAGGCCGTCGATGAGAACGTGCTGCGGAGGATGCTGCAATCGGGCCAGGGCCAGGCTCATGGCCCGGTGGGTTGCTTGTAAAATATTGATCTGATCGATCACCAGAGCCTCGACTTGCGCCACGGCAAAATCCAAGTCCGGCTGCGAAGTCAAATCAGCGAACAATTCCTCGCGTTCAGCCGACGTCAGTTGCTTGGAATCATTGATTCCTTGGAGCGATTTTGGAAGACCCTCGGTAATCCAGCGCAGGGGAAAGACAACCGCCCCGGCAAAAACGGGGCCCGCAAGCGGTCCCCGTCCAGCCTCGTCAACGCCGGCAATTCGGACAAACCCCTGCTCAACAAGCGCCAGTTCAAAACGAAACTGCCGCAGTTTATTGATCTTTCCTGACATTACGGCAAGTCTTCGGCGAATTGCCACACTGAGCAAGCGGAAAAAAACGGAGTGTGGCTTCTGGCAAACCTGTAATAAATAGAGACGTACACCCGTTCGTTTGTTACAATTTAGGGCACTGTTCAGGTCGCCGGATAAATTAGCGTCTCGCTGACGCTCGACGGAGAGAGTGGCACAGGCAGGGATGCCTGTGCTACGTGAACAGTTACAAATTTGGTGTTGGTTCGTCTCATTTGTGTCATGAGTCGGACGGCTTGTTTATGACGATGTTGAGTGAAATCGGGCTTGAGATTTGTTTCTCGCGAGAGTCTCTCAAAGCGACGATTCTAATGTCGCTGCTCTCGATGTGGGTACTGGTGGGCCTGTTCGTGTTCTTGAATCGTTACACGAAACGACGCTATTTTACGATCTGGACCACCGCCTGGATGTTCTACATCGTCTGGCTCACATTGATGCTGACATCTGTCGGCGCTCCCGAAACGCAGTTGCTGACCATGTTCAAACAGTGGTGTCTGGCCACCGTTGCGGTCTTTCTGCTTTGGGGCAGTGGCCGTTTTCTCAGCATCCGAATCCGCCAAGTAGGACTGGGGTTATTCCTGGCTTTTCTTTGGCTCTGGAGCTATGGGGCCATTTATTACTTCAATTTTTCGCCCTACTCGCAGATCACTCTCTATGGGCTCATCGGGATGTCGAGCATCCTGGCATCGTGGTGCTTCTTCCGCTATCGACGGCGGAGTCACTACATCGGCGCCGGCCTGATCTCCGCAGGATTTCTCCTATGGGGACTCTATTTCTCGATCATCCCCGCCTTTCAGGCCAACCCCGACCTGACATCCGTCGGCTTCTTTATTTCGGCGATTCTGCAACTCTACATCGCCGTCAGCATGATCATTCTCGTGCTCGAAGAAGTCAGGGAAACTCATATAACTGCCATCCGCACGATCCAGTCCTGCCGAGAGGAGCATGACGCACTACGCGTCAAGATGGAATCGACCGAGGAACGTTACCTCAACCTCTTTGAACACGCCAACGAAGCCATCGTCATTACCACGGGTAACACCGAACTGCGAATCATTGAACTCAACGATCGCGCCGAACGGCTGCTGGGCATCAACCGCGCTGAGGCATACCGGCAATCGCTTCTCTCCTTCTGCCAGTTCCAGGAGAACAGCCCGCTGATTTCAGAAAACCAGGCCCAGTGGCCTGCAGAACTCAGCCGATCGCGCCATCTTAACCTGATTCGGCGCAACGGCAGCGCGATTCCAGCCGAACTCAGCGGTGCGCCCGTGGACTTCCGTGGCCAGCCCGCCTTCCAATTCTTTCTGCGCGAAGTCACAGATCGCGCCCGCTTGGAACAACAACTTCGTCAGGCTGAAAAGCTCTCCGCTCTTGGGCAGATGATTTCGGGCGTCGCGCACGAGCTGAACAACCCGCTGGCCGTTATCAAAGGCTACATCGACCTGATCCTGGCGTACCACGAACTCAATCCGCAGACCCGCACCGACCTCGACAAAGTCACCAAGGAATGCACACGCGCCATCAAACTGGTCCGCAATTTCCTGGCTTTTGCCCGCGAGCAGCCCGCTCATCGCGAAATGGTCAACATCAACGAGATCATTACTCGCATTGCGGACCTCCACCGATTCGAGTTCCAGATTGCCAAGATCAAGCTGATTCTTAACCTCTCCCCTTCCCTACCCCAGACCCATGCCGATCCCGACCAGGTCCAGCAATTGATCATCAATCTGGTCAGCAACGCCATCCAGGCAATGGCTGAAATCCCTGCCGCACGCGTGCTCTCAATCTCGACAGAGCCGAAAAACGAGGAGTTGATTCTCATTCGCATTGAGGACAGCGGTCCCGGAGTTCCTGCGGAACTGGAGAATCGCATTTTCGAGCCGTTTTTCACCACCAAACCCGTTGGCACCGGCACCGGCCTTGGACTTTCGATTGCTCACAGCATCCTCTCCGATCATCACGGCCGTATTTTCTACCAAAAATCCACCTTTGGCGGCGCGGCGTTCGTTCTGGAATTTCCGGTTGTCGCAGGTATTCCCACTCATTCCGACACTGAGCAGCTTGATGTATCCCCCAAGCGCGTCTCCCGTTCAGGAGCCGACGTGCTGGTCTTGGATGACGAAAAAGCCATCGCCGAGATGGTTTGCGAAATGCTCAAAGTCCTCGGCCACGAACCGGTTCTATGCCTCAGTGCGAACAACGCGCTCAAGCTCCTGGACGAACGCCATTTCGACCTGATCATATCCGACTTCCGCATGCCTGTCATGAATGGCGAGGAATTCTACCGCCGGGTACTGGAGAAAACACCCGGCCTGGCAGATCGCATCATTTTCCTGACCGGCGACGTTGTCAATCGGGATACCCAGAGTTTCCTTAAATCCATTGGCAACCCCCGTCTTAGCAAGCCATTCCAACTTAATCACCTCGAAAAGGCCGTCAGCGACGCCCTCGCCGAAGAAAACCTCACGCGCAGGAGTGGAAGCGGGTCACCGTTCATCCCTGCTCCAACGCCTAATTCGTAAGTTAATTAGCGTCTCGATTGACGCTCGCCGGAAAGAGGGGCACAGGCAAGGATGCCTATGCTACGTGAATTGTTACTTTTGGAAGCTGTTCCAAGCTTGCCAGACGCCCCTGCGCAGTTAGTCTCTTTTAGTGAAAGTTCTTTTTATCGGTGATATCGTGGGAGAACCTGGACGGCGCGCGGTCAGGGAATTGGTCCCGAAACTGCGGACTCGGCATCATCTGGATATGGTGATCGCCAACGGCGAAAACGCCGCCGGTGGTTCGGGGATTACGATTGCCACAGCAGCCGAGCTATTCGAGTCGGGCATCGACATCATGACCTCGGGCGATCACCTATGGGACCAAAAGGAGGTGAGCGTTCTTTTGCAGAACGAACCCCGCTTTATCCGTCCGCTGAATTATCCGGTGGGCGTTATCGGCCATGGCAGCACAATCTGGCGCTCGGAAAAGCTCCCGCCCGTGGCGGTGCTCAACTTGCAGGGGCGCACCTTCATGGCGCCGATGGAAAATCCGTTCACTCTGGCGCAAACCGAAGTTGAGCAGCTTCGTAAAACCACTTCGATTATTTTTATTGATATTCATGCTGAAGCCACTTCTGAAAAAATCGCGCTTGCGCGAATGCTCGACGGCCAGGTCTCGACCGTGATTGGCACGCATACCCATGTGCAGACGGCCGACGAACAAATTTTCCCGGGCGGAACCGCTTTCCTGACCGACGCCGGTTTCACGGGGCCGCACGAAAGCGTCTTGGGCCGCGATATCGCGCCCGTTCTTCAGCGTTTTCTGCTCGGAACACCCCAACGGTTTGCGGTTGCATCGGAACGAATTCTGTTGCAAGGCGCTGTTGTGGAAATCGATGATGCCACTGGACGCGCCATTAAGATCGAACGTGTTTCAGAACCGATTCTTTGATCAAACCTTTCCCTCGAAACCGGACATCTTGCCATGCCACGAATCGCAAAATCTCAATGGGACTTCAGCGGTGAACTCTTCCCTGCTGAGGCCATCCGGCGCGTTTATTCGGTCAGCGAACTGACCGGTGAAATCCGGCGCTCGCTCGAAAAACAGTTCGGCCAAATCTGGATCAACGGAGAAATCACCAATTTCCGGCTGCAAAGCTCCGGCCACATCTATTTCACGCTCAAAGACGCCTCGGCACAATTAAGCTGCGTTCTTTTCCGCAATGACCCGGTCGCGCAACGTGAACTGTTGGAGGATGGCCGTCGGGTCATCCTCAAGGGTGAATTGACCGTATATGAAGCGCGCGGCCAATACCAACTGCGCGTTACGGCCTTGGAATTGCAGGGCGTCGGAGCGTTACAGGCGGCCTTCGAAAAACTCAAGCAGAAGCTTAATGCCGAGGGATTGTTTGCCCAGGAACGCAAGCGTCCCCTGCCCCGCTTCCCACAGCGTATCGGCGTGATAACCTCGCCTACCGGCGCTGCGCTACGCGATATTATTCATGTGGTCGCCCGCCGCAATCGCTCGCTCGAACTGATTCTGGCTCCCTGTTTGGTGCAAGGGACTGGCGCCGCCACAGAAATTGCGTCCGCTATCCGACTGCTCAATGAGTGGTCGGACTGTTCCAAAACAAAGCTGGACCTGATTCTTGTTACTCGGGGCGGAGGAAGCCTCGAAGACCTTTGGGCTTTCAACGAGGAACCGGTTGCCCGTGCCATCTTCAATTCCCGCCTGCCGGTGGTCTCCGCCGTGGGACACGAAATTGATTTTACGATCAGCGACTTTGTTGCGGACCTTCGCGCGGCCACTCCCAGCGCCGCTGCCGAAATCCTGACCGAAAACGTCTTCGCCGCCTACCGCTGGATCACACAGGTTCCGGGCCGCATCCGAGAACGGCTGCGGCAGCGTTTTGCGCGTGAACTGAACCAGCAGCGTCAATTCACCCAACGTCTTCAGCGATGCCATCCCCGCCGGGTGCTCAATGAAAAACTTCAGCGCCTGGATGACCTCCGCCTGAGCTTGGCCCGTTGCACCCGCCACGATCTATCGAGTTGCCGATCTGACTGGCAGAACCTCCAAGAACGGTTAGTCCGGGTACGGCCCAGCCAAATCCTGGAACAGCGGCGCGCAGTATTCGATCAGGAAAACCGGCGTCTCCACGAACAATTACGGCATCAACTCCAGCGCCTGCGTTACTGTCTTGGCGGACTTCAAGACCGACTGCGATTGCTCGCCCCGGAACAGGTTCTGGGTCGCGGGTATTCAATCACCATGGACGCACAAACTGGCCGTATCATCCGGAACGCCGCAGAAGCGCAACCCGGCCAGCGCCTCCGAACACGGCTGGCGACCGGCGCAATTCAGAGTATTGCGGAGGAAGTTTAAACCGCAGATCACGTAGCATAGGCATCCTTGCCTGTGCCCCTCTCTCCGGCGAGCGTCAGCGAGCCGCTAATTTCTCCCCCTGACCTGAA
>CAIUEN010000028.1 GCA_903898185.1 uncultured Verrucomicrobiales bacterium | reverse complement strand
TTGGTCGATTCATTCAGAATTTGTTCCTCAAATCACGATACCAATCAAGGAACAAGCTCCTTAAGCCTGTTTTTGCTCAATTCAACACCCTAGGGTAGGCCTCTGGCCTGCCAGTTGCGGTGCCTCTGGCTCCGCAAGAGAGTCGAAAACTTCATGCGCAGGCAGATTCAGCGTTTTTTCCTTCCTTACTCAAAATGAGAATTGCTGGATGCTTGCCACTCGTTGATCATTTCTTCGAGGGCGCAGAGCCAAAGGGGGTGTTCGTTCAGACAGGGGATGCGGACCAGTTCTGAGCCGCCAGCCTGGACAAAGGTGTCACGTCCGCGGATGCTGATTTCTTCCAGGGTTTCCAGGCAGTCCGAAACAAAAGCAGGGCAGATTACCAGGATTTTTTTTATTCCCGATTTTGCGAGGCGGGACAATTCGAAATCGGTGTAGGGGCTCAGCCAGGGGGTGCGTCCCAAACGCGATTGGAAGGAAATGGAATACTTGTCCGAGGGTATGTCGGCTTTTTGAACGAAAGCGGCAGTGGTTTTGAAACACTGGGAGCGATAGCAGTAATCGTGCGCCGGGCTGGACGTGGAGCAACAGTCGGTGGTCTTAAGGCAGTGACAGCCGGTGGGATCGGATTTGCGCAAGTGTCGCTCGGGGATTCCGTGGAAGCTGAAAAGCAAATGGTCATAGCCGGTCTCAAGCGATGGGATGGCGCTCGCGACGAGAGCTTCGATGTATCGCGGATGATTGTAGTAAGGCTTCTGAAAGCTCAAGTGCAATCCAGGTGCCGTATCGGCAACGACCTCTTTGACACGCTCGACGGCGGTCTCGTAGCTGGACATCGCGTAGTGCGGAAAGAGCGGGATCACCAGCAGTTGATCGATTCCCTGCCGTCGCAGACTGGCCACCGCGTCGGGAATAGACGGGTTTTGGTAGCGCATCGCCAGCTCGATTGGGAACTTGAAGCGCTGGGCCAATTTTTCACGAACATTCTTGCTGGTGACAATCAACGGCGAGCCCTGAGGAGTCCAGATTTTCTTGTATGCTTCGGCCGCTTGGCGTGGACGGGTCGGCAGAATCATGAAATGAACCACGCCAAAGCGGATTGGATAGGAGGAGTCAATGACGCGTCCATCCATAAGGAATTCACGCAGATAGCGGCGAATATCGCTCTCCGATGTGGAATTGGGCGATCCCAGGTTGACCAGGAGGACGCCGCGCTTGTGAGTGTGTGTCATGGTTTGTAATGATCGGAGCGGGGACGACCTCGTCCCCAGTACAGTGAATCGAGCCGTTTTAGCTTGGAAACCGCACTTGGGTTAACCGCAGAACACGCGGAATACGCGGAAAGAACAGGCAGAATGAGGTTTTGAAGATGCCATCCGTCAGATTAGAAAGAACTCCTCGCAATGGGTTCCTCTTCCGTGTGTTCCGCTTATTCTGCGGTTCATTTGCAGTTTTTTGGATCTTAAATTTCAAATTTCAAATCTGAGGTTTTACCAAACTCACATTCCAAGCAGTCAAGTTATACTTTGAATGGGTAAGAATGTTACTTTTTGCGCCACGAACAAGAACTATCTTATCCGTTCAAAGTATAATTCTTCTTTAATGTGCGTAAATCTGTGCAATCTGCGGACAACTCTCTGTAATTGGAGAGTAATCCGCAGATTGCACAGATTTACGCAGATTAGATGGAAAGGTTTTTATGTTCATAATTCTCTACTGTAAACGGGGAAGATCGTTCATTGTCCCGGCGCAAAAGTAACATTCTTACCCGTTCAAAGTATAAACGCTTCGTGGATTCGATTCGCTATTTCGTGACCGGAAACGAGCGAGTCGCCCAGCGAAATGCCATCGCGATAGTGCCCGGCAAAAAAAAGACCCGGCGCTTGGGCCTCAGCGTCGCTCATCACGGCTTTGAAACGTCCGTAGCCAACATTGTACTGCGGGATGGCTTTGTTGTATTTCGTGAGATGTTGGAATACAGGCGGACGTGTCGCGCCCAGAACGGTAGCGATATCCTGTCCGGCGAGGGCGAACAATTTGTCATTGTCCAGCGCCACCAACCCGGGGGCACGAGCGCCGCCGATGTAGCAGGTGAGCGTGATATGGCCCTCTGGGGCGCGATTCGGAAAGAGCGCTGACGAAAAAATCACTCCCAGGCTGTTGCATTTTTCGACCTCTGGAATCAACATTCCAAACCCAAGGCAGGGATGGCTGACGTCTGCGCGTCGATAGCCCAGAACAATGCTCGCAACAGGCGGATAGTAGATTTCGCGCAGAACCGAGAGATCCACCCGCTGGCTGGCCTGAATGTCCAGTTCCGCCAGTTTGTATGCGGGGGCAGCCAGTACCACGGCGTCGTACGCGGCCTGGGTTTCTCCATTGACAGTCTGCGCTGTGACTGTCCATCGTCCGTTCTTGCGCGTGACACGATGCGCCGGGGAAGCAAGGCGAACCGAATTCCCCAGGCGCGCCTGCAAGGTTTCCACGAGGACGCTCAGTCCATTATCAAACGAAAACTTGGGCGCGTTGGCCTTGGAGACGCCGCCGCGCCGTTTGCGTTCGCGCGCGCCAAGGATTTGTCCAAGAATCATTGAGCCATAGCGCTGCTCCAGAGCCCACAGCTTCGGAAATGCATGCCGCACGGATAGCCGGGTCGGGTCGCCGGCGTACACGCCAGCCACCATCGGGTTGATCGCGTAATCCAGGAACTCACGCCCCAGTCGGCGGAGCACAAATTCGGACAAAGGTTCGTCCAGGTCCGCCGGGGCGCAACTGATGAATGGCTCGATAAAGAGACGAAGTTTTGTGCTTGTCGAAAAGAGCCGGGTTTTGAAAAAAGCGAGGGGCGAATCCGGCAGGGCCACTGTTTTTTTGTCACGAACCAAGTAACGCTCGCCGGCGCGCGGATCAGTCTCCAGCCGACGGGGCGCCAGACCGAGATCCTTCACCAGTTGTGTAATGACCTGCGAGGTTTCGAGAATGGTGTTGGGGCCGAACTCGGCAAGGAATCCGTCCTTGCGGATCGACTGGATCACTCCGCCAACGCGTTCGCTTGCTTCGTATAAAACGACCGTGAAGCCCTTTTCCTTGAGACGGAACGCGGCTGTCAATCCAGTAATCCCGCCGCCAATAATTGCGACTGATTTCATATCGTTCGAGAAAAGCGGCGCTCCTTCATCGTCGCAAGGTAAGCGTCAAATCGCATGGCGATATTTCGAATGAACAGCCGTCCCCCGTTGGTGACGGTGATGCCGCTGGCGTCGCGGGTCACCAATTGATCCGCCTCCAAATCAGCCAGCGAATTCAGCTCGGACGCAAAGTAATTGGGGAAATCGATTCCCAGCAGTTTGGACATCGCGGCGTAATCCAAGCTCAGATCGCACATCAGCCGCATGATGGTCTGGCGGCGAATCTGGTCTTCCTTTGTCAAGATATACCCCTTGGCCAGCGGCATTTTTCCTGCATCCAGCGCGGCGTAGTAGTCCGGGAGTTCCTTCTGGTTCTGCCAATAGACGTTGGCCACTTGCGAAATCGAGGACATGCCAAACGAGTAAATATCAACTCCGCTACGGGTGCTGTAGCCTTGGAAATTGCGCTGCAGCGACTTGTTCTTCTGCGCAACCGCCAGTTCGTCCGACGCTTTCGCAAAATGGTCCATGCCAATATAGACGTATAGGCCGTCGTGCGTCAGCTTCTCGGTGATGAGCTTTAGGATTTGAAACTTGGTTTCGGGAGTTGGCAATGCGTTTTCGAGAATCTTCTGGGCGGGCTTGATCCAGGGGACATGCGCGTAGCTGAAAATCGCCAAGCGATCCGGGGCCAGTTCAAGAATCTGATCGAGCGTTTTCTCGAATGACTCAAGCGTTTGGTATGGAAGCCCGTAGATCAAATCCACGTTAAGCGAGTTAAACCCAGCTTCGCGCACCCAGTTGATGACATTTTCCGTCTCTTCGCGCGGCTGAATGCGGTGTACCGCCTTCTGAACCTCTGGATTGAAATCCTGCACGCCAATCGATGCCCGGTTGAAGCCAACTTCGCGCAAGGCAGTAACATGATGGCGGGTCATCCGGCGAGGATCGATCTCGACGCCAGCCTCAATGTGGGGGGAGAACTTGAAATGCTTGTGGATATATCCGCCCAACTCGCGTATTTCCTCGGGCGCGAGGAACGTCGGGCTGCCGCCACCGAAATGAAGCTGCACGACCTTGCGCTCAGGATTCAAGAGCCGGGTGATCATCCCCATTTCCTTGTCCAAGTATTGGAGGTATTGGGCGCTCTGACTGTGCTGGGTCGTGATGACTGTCGTGCATCCGCAATACCAGCACAGCGTTTGACAGAACGGAATGTGGAAATAGAGCGAGAGATCGCGGTCGGGCTGCTGGCTCGCGACGATCTGCTGCTCCAACTCCGGCCAAGTCACGCGATCATGAAATTGTGTCGCAGGCGGATACGAGGTGTAGCGAGGGCCGGGAACGTTGTATTTTTGGACCAGGTCGAGGTCAACTTTAAGATTGCTCATGAGAACCTCCGAACGGTGGCGACAAGCGTTTCCATGTTCTCCATTTTGGCATCGGGAGGAACGCCGTGGCCCAGGTTGAAAATATGGCCGTTGCGCCCGCGCATCTTCTCCAGCAAACCTCGCGCGGCCTGTTGAACCTCGGCGGGCGTCCCCTTGGAAAGCAGAAACGGATCAAGGTTCCCTTGCATGCCGACCGTTTCCGGCAGTTGCCTTCGGACCTCCGAAATGTCGATTTCATGATCGATGCCAATGACGTTTGCGCCAGTCAGCACCTGCGCTGGCCAGTTGCGGGCGCCTTTGGAAAAGAAAATGACCGGCGCGCGCCCGCCCAACTCGGTCACGATATCCCGTACCCACCGCCCCGATGCCGCCTCGAACTCATCCGAGGCCAGCAACCCGCCCAAGCTATCGAAAATCTGCACGGCATCGACCCCACACCCGATCTGCATCTTGAGGTAATCGGCTGTCGCGCGCGCCAGCTTCTCTGAGAGTTGATCAAACGCCTTCCGATCGCTATGAAACAATTCCAAGGCGCGGACGTAAGCAACCCCGCTGCCGCCATCCAACATGAAATTGGCCAGGGTCCATGGCGAGCCCGCGAACCCGAGCAGCCCGGTGGCATCGCCAAGCTTCTGCTTTATCAGGCGTAGCGCCTCGGCCACATACTGAAGCCGGTCAACCACCCAGGCAGGGTCCAACCGGGCGATATCGCCGCTATCCTTGAGAGTTTTCATCTGGAGGCCGCCGATATCATTGAACTGAAACGGCACGCCCAATGCCTCGGATACCACCAGGATATCGCTGAACAGGATGGCAGCATCAAAATCAAAGCGGCGCACGGGCTGAAGTGTGACTTCGGTGGCCAATTCAGGGGCTGCGATCAATTGACGGAACGTGAATTTCTCCTTGAGCGCACGGTACTCAGGTAGGCAGCGACCGGCCTGGCGCATCAGCCAGATGGGTGGACGGTCATTGGGCTGGCAATTCAAGGCGTTGAGCAGCCGCTGGCGATTGGTGGTGGTCTTATGGCTCAAAATGTTTCTCCATGAACATTGCGCTGGCAAACCAGTCCCCTTCCCGATCCACGAGGATCAGGTTGCAGAGGGTCAAAGAATGATTTGGCAATACGACAACGCAAAGCATCCAAGCATAATAATATTGTCTTCACGAGTAAAAACATTTGGGTGGGAGGCAACGCGTACCAAAATTGCTGGCGGGTTCAGCTTGACACTATCGAGGGAAAGAAAATACTGATCAAAGCTTAAAAATAACAAAAGCCTATGTTCAGAGCCATTAAACGCATCTTCATCGCCCTCGGACTGTGGGCCGAGAAAGCCACGGAAACCGACGCCATCAATCAAGCCCAGGTCGAGGCTGGCATTCGCGAGTCCAAAGCCAAGGCCGAGAAAGCCAATTACGCCAACGGCCAATTGGCAGGACAGATCAGCCTGCTGCGAGATCAGTGCAAGCGTCAGGAAAACAAATTGCTTGAGACCAAAAGCCTCTTGCAGGCATCCATCGCGGCCAACGATGATGTCAACGGCGCGACTTACGCCGAAGAACTTGCCACACAGGAAGCCGAGTTGACCGAAAACCAAAGCCAGCTCAAGGCGCTTCAGGAAACCTACACGCAAAACACCCAGATCATCGCCAACAGCATTCGCGAGATTCAAAAATTCCAGCGCGAGTTCGATGCCGTCAAAGCCAAGGTTGCCATGGGGCGCTCCATGGCCAACCTGGCTCAGATGATGCAAAGCTCAATCACCGAACTCCAGGGCATGGGTGGAGAAATGGGCAAATCAATGGAGCAATTGCGTCAATCGGCCGCCGGAGGCATGGGGCAGATGACTGCCACGATGGATTTGGCCAAGGCGATGGGTTCAGATGTCGCCCGCCAGCAGGAGGCCCGGAAAATCCGAGGCAATCTGTTGCTTCAGCAGTACAAACAGAAGATGGGCATGGTCAATACCGAAGCGGCGACCACCCCCTCGGCAAACGCTGCCGCCAAGCCCGCGGAACGCCAGAAAATTGCGGAGTAACCCCAACTTTTTACACGAACCTGTTTTATGACAACTAAAGGCAAACTGTTTTTCACTCTGCTCATCCTTGGCGCATTGAGTTTCGGCGCCTATCGTTGGCGGGATCAACTCGCGCCATCCTCCAAAATGTCCACCAGCCAGTCGGTCGATCCGGCGGCTCTCAAGAAGGCGCTGGCTCAACCGCCGGCCTCTGCCCAAGCGTCCGCCGATGTCACCAGCAAGCTGCTTGCCGGAGATAAAGCCGCCAGTCTGGTTACCGACAGCACCATCCCGCCGGTCGCTGGCACCAGCGACTACGACAAGCCGCTCAAGAATGGCAAGCTTGTGGTACAGTTCCCAATCAATGTCTGGCCAGGCTGGGCGCCGATTATTGTCGCCAACCACGGAATGGAGCCGAGCGACGAAAGCGTTTTCTTCAAGAAATATGGCTTCTACGTCAAACTCTCGATTGTTGATGATCCAGTCAAGGCCCGCGATCTCTTTGCCAGCGGCCATAGCCATGTGCTCTGGGGCACGTTGGACATGATGGCGCTGTTCGCTCCCGAACTTGTCAAGGACTCGCGCACCATCCCGGTCATCTGCCAGCAAGTTGACTGGTCTGGCGGCGGCGACGGCATTGTCGTTCGAGGCGATATCAAGAGCATTAATGACTTTCGCATCACCAACGGCAAGCGACGCAAAGTGGTCTTGGCGCAAAATTCGCCCAGCCATTACCTGATTATGAGCCTGCTCCTTGAAGCCGGCATCGACCCCGCCAGCGTCGATTTCAAATGGGCTGGCGACGCTCCGTCCGCCGCCAAGATTTTCGTGCAAGACAAGAGTTTCGACGCCTTTGTCGGATGGTCCCCTGATATTTACACCGTCTCGGATGGCGTGCCGGGAACACGCTTGGTCGTGAGCACCGCCAGCGCCAATCACCTGATTGCCGATGTCTGGGCCGTGCGCAATGACTTCTACCGGGATCATCCCGACATCGTCGCCAACCTCACCCGCGGCATTTTCGAAGGCATGGATGAGGTTCGCAAAGATCCGCCCACTGCCGCCAAGTTCCTGGCTGCCGCCTTTAACCTGCCCGCTGGCGATTGCGAAAATATGATCGGCAAGGACGGCGGCATCGCCACCGGCGACGCTCATCTGGCCAACTACCGCGAAAACGTGAACTTTTTCCTGGACCCGATGAACCCAGCGAGCTTCGAGATCGTCTGGAACCGCGCCAGCGCCATTTACAAATCGCTCGGCGCAATTGATAATCAGGTGTCTCCCGCCAAAGTCAAAGCCGCCACAATCCTGGCGAAACTGTCTGAAGAATACAAAGAAGTGATCGATCTCTCGCAGCCGACCTTCAAGCCCGGCGCTCTCTTCAAGACTGCCGAAGCCACCTCCGCCGAAATCCTGACCAAGGCGATCATCGTCACCTTTGAGCCGAACACCTCCAATCTGAACTCGAATTACGATAAGAGCATTCCTGCTTTGCTCGAAGAGGTCGGCAAGATGTCCGGCAGCTTCGGCAACGCCTACATTGTGATCGAAGGCAACACCGACGCCAGCCGCAAAGGGGTTGTTCCGGCAGACCTCGTTCGCTCACTCTCTTACGAACGGGCGTCCGCTGTTAAAAAGGCGCTCCTCGAAAAATACAAGTTCAACCCGGACAAGTTCAAAGTCATCGGCAACGGTTGGGATAATCCGCTGCCCGGTTTAACCGATTCAAGCAACGCCGATAACAACAAGAAAAACCGCCGTGTCGAAATCAAGGTCTTCCGCTTGGAAGATTAGCTTTAGCGCATGCTCAATTTCCTCATAGGAATTCTTGTTGTAGTCGGTCTGCTGACGCTGATCATTCGCCTAACGCAATCTCGCGTTCGCCAACCGCTGCCACGTTCGACCGAACTGAGCCTGACCGCAGGATTCATCGTGATTGTACTGGCCGGTTGGTGGTTTCTGACCCACGGCGACACGATTGAGGAGCGCATTGTGTCGCCTCTGATTCTAGCCAACCCAATGGAAGTGCTCAGGGCTTTCCCACGGTTGCACTTTGAACAGGGCTTGGTCCGCAATGCTGGCGTCTCCTTTGTCCGCGTCACCACAGGATTCTTTTTTGCCGCCCTTCTGGCAATACCGCTGGGCGTTTACATGGCTTCATTTCCGCGAATGGCCGCATTCTTCCGACCGCTTTCCCTCGTCGGTGCCTACGTTCCAATTGTCGTTTTCATTCCATTGACGCTGGCATGGTTCGGAATGATTGAGCTTCAGAAGATCGTCTTCCTATTCATCGGCTGCTTTGTTGTGCTTTTGCCGCTGGTCATCAAGACGATTTCCGGCATTCCTGACGCCTATCTCGACGTCGCCAAAACCAAGGGCGCAACTCAATGGCAATTGGTCACGCGCGTGCTCTTCCCCATCGCCCGCGCCGATCTCTGGGATCATTTGCGCGGCGTTTATGGAGTTGGCTGGGGCTGGATCATTCTGGCCGAAGTGGTCAATGCGGAAAATGGCCTTGGGTATCTCATTTCCATATCCGAACGGCGCGGTCACACAGCCAGCATGTTCGCCATCATCGCCGTGATCATTGTCATTGCGGTGATCTGCGACCAGGTTTGGAAATATGTTGGCATTCTCCTGTTTCCTTATCGCAATCGCTGATTATGGCTGAAACTGCAAATAAGCCTGCCGAGGCTTCGCCGGAGCCGACCGATCCGAAGACTGCGCTGGCAACGCACCCGGAGGTGGTTCGGTTCACCAACGTCACCAAGAAATTCGGCGTGGGCAACGATTCCAATGTCGCTCTCCAAGACGTCACCTTCACTGTCCACGATTTGCCAAACACTGGCGAACTCATTTCCATTGTCGGCCCTTCCGGTTGCGGCAAAAGCACCCTCCTGCGCATGATTGCGGGACTTGAACCGCATTACCCGCCCACCAGCGGCACCGTCGAGATCCTGGGAAAAGCCGATAGCAGCCCCTCGTCCGAGAAGGGCTTGGTGGATCAAAAGTATTCACTTTTCCCGCATCTGACCGTTCTAAAGAATGTCGCCTTCGGTCTCTCGTTGCGTGGCGAAAGCCGCTCCACCCGCGAAGACAAGGCAGCCCTCTGGATCAAGAAGGTCGGCTTGGAGGGAAACGAATCAAAATACCCGCAGGAACTCTCGGGCGGCATGCAGCAGCGCGTAGCCATTGCTTCCACCTTGGTGCTCAATCCCCGCATTCTCCTGATGGACGAACCCTTTGGCGCGCTGGATCCCAAAATTCGCCTCAAAATGCAGGAACTGCTCGTTCAGCTTTGGAACGAACAGCAATCAACCGTCTTCATCGTCACGCATTCGGTCGAGGAGGCGCTCTATTTGGGCGACCGTGTATTCCGAATGGCTTCGCGCCCGGGCCGGTTGGTGGAAATCGTCCAAGCGCCACGGCCCGACATTCCCCCCGAGGAAATGCGCCAGAAAAAGTGGTTTGTGGACATGACGCGCGAACTTCTATATAGATTGGAGCAAGACAAGAACGCCGCCGGAGAACTCGGCAGCTACCCAGATTATAAGTCCGAAATTGAACACCGACACTCGGATGCCAGCTCCGCCTCCAAATAACCAAAGCAATTTCGCCAGGTTCCTGCGGAGCCCGCACCATGCATGGCTTGCGGCGCTCACACTGGGACTCGGCTTCATGAGCGCCCATATAGGGCTGTTCGCGCTGGGAATCGGCGCGTATGCGCTCGGCTGGATTTACCTCCCCGACATGGCTGTCTTTCAAAACTGGCTTAAGACGAAGGATGACGCGCTCAACGATCAAACATCGCGCCAGCAGGCTCAAGCATTTCTGGCCCGCCGCGACAACCTGCTTGCCGAACTTTCCGCCGACCGCTCACGCCGCTATTACGAGATCGCTTCCATCTGCCGTGACATCGAACGCGTTACCCGCGATTCCTCCCAACAAGACACTCAGTCGGATCCGCGGCTGCGCAAGCTCGACGAGCTGATGTGGACCTACCTGCGCCTGCTGGTATTGGAAGCCTCGCTCGACCAATTCCTTTCGACTGAGAAACAGGAAAACATTCCCCAATCCATCACAGCCGGCCGCGCGGAGGTCGATCAACTCGAAGCTGAAATCAAAGCCTCGGTGAGCAAAGGCGAAAGTCCCTCCGCAAAAATCCGCCTGGCCGAATCGCGCAAGGAGCGCCTCTCGGCTCTCTCCAAACGCCAGGATCGTGTCAACGAAGCCGCCGACAACCTGACGCTGGTCAAGGCTGAGCAAGATCGTTTGGTGGACCAGATCAAGCTGTTGCGCGCCGATTCCGTGGCCGCTCGCAATGCCGAAACGCTCACTGCGCGAATTGATGCCACGGTCGAGAATCTGTCGCAAACCAACAAGCTTTTCGCGGAAATGGATCAATTCAAGGATCTCGTTTCCGAAGACCTGCCGCAAACAACCGAGCGCCTTGGATTTGCGCCCGCACAAACAGAGATTCCACCCTTGATCTGGGGACGCCCGAAAATCGGAATCAAACGTCAGGCAAAATAATACCATGGATACCACGATTCAACCGTTGCCCTCAGCAATTCTCATTATGTGGGGTAGGCCTCTGGCCTGCCAGTTGCGGTGCCTCTGGCTCCGCAAGGGAATCGAAAACTTCGTGCGCTGGCAGATCAACGTTTTTCCCCTTCCTTGCTCAAAATGAAAATTGTTGCGTTGCCCTTGCAGCCGTGGGCCAAAGAATTCGCGCGCCGCTGGAACAGCGAGGCATACTCCATCTTTCTGCTTCACGGCAATATCTTCGACATCTTCCCGGTTCGGACAGAGGCCGGAATCGAATACACCCCTCTCAAAGGCTTCTTGCGTCAGCGCCTCTTTCCCACGCGCGATTTTCTGATGTTCTACGATATTGGCGATGGCCTGACTTTTGCCACGCGCGAAATGCAGTCACGTTTTTTCAAATGGCTCAAGGTCTATGATGCCGTTGAAAAAACGTCGTATGCTTCGCAAGGTACTCCCCGTGAATTCAGTCGGCTCTCGCCAGTTCTGCGCCGCTTTTTCCAGCGCGAGTCCGGCGAAGAATTCGGTTTCGGCGCAACGCTTTTCATCGACTTTCCAGAGAAGATCGTCCCCTCCTCCGAAGATTACAGCTCCAGTTACGACGAGCGCACCAATCTGGTGACCCTGCTCAAATGGGCCACCTCGCCCGAGCTTCGCCAACACGATGTCGGCATCGTCCTGGTCACTGAATCGCCGTCCAAGCTTCAGTCCGATCTCCTGCAAAATCCGCATGTCGCACAGATCAAAATTGAATTGCCTGATTACGCCGAACGCCTCCGCTATCTTCAGTCGATTACCTATCAGGCGCTGATCTCAAACATCCCAGAACCGGTCGGTTCCGAAGCCTCGACTTCGTCCCAGCCCAAACCGTCCGAATCACCCGTTGGGCTGACGCCTGAGGATTTGGCACTTCGCACGGCAGGGCTGAACATCTTGCGCGTTCAAAACGTCATCGCCGAGGCCGTCCGCAACGGACAGTCTGTCACTCAGGATCACGTCAGCCGCTGCAAGAAAGCGCTGATCGAGGAATTTTGCCAAGGATTGGTCAAATTCAAGGACCCCAAGCCCGGACTGACTCTCGACTCGGTCGCTACTCATCGCGCTGCCAAGAAAAAACTGCGCGAAATCGCATGGCTGTTCAAAAACAACAAAAATGACGTCATTGAGCGCGGCTTGCTTCTGCCCGGACGCATTGGGGTGGGCAAATCGTTTCTCGTTGATTGTTTCGCCAGCGAATGCGGTCTGCCAATGATGGAAATCGGCGATTTCCGCTCGAAATGGGTGGGCGACACCGAACGCCAGCAAAGCCGCATCCTCATGACGATTCGCGCTCTCGGACCGGTGATCGTCGTCGTGGACGAGGCTGACGCTGTTTTTGGCTCCCGCTCGACGGGAGGGGAAGACGGCGGCATTTCCGGGCGTGTCTTTGCGGCCTTTGCGGCTCATATCGGCGATTCGAGCCTGCGTGGCCGCGAATTGTGGATCGCGATGACCTCGCGCCCAGACCTCATGACCATCGATCTCAAACGCCAGGGCCGTTTTGGCCTGTGCATTCCGCTCTTCCCGGCCCAGGACAGTAACGATTTGATTGATCTGTTCCAAACCGTTGCCACTGGCAAAAAGATTCAATTGGCTCCCGAGGTCAAGCAGTTCATCGAAACCGCTCTCGCCGACCGGCCTTTGACCGGCAGCGACGTCGATTCCATCATTACCCGCGCCAAGGAAAACGCGGTTCTCGACAAGCGCGACACCGAGTTGCGCCTGAGCGACCTCCAGGAAGCCATCGGCAGTTTCATCGATGCGCTCGACCCAGAATTGATCGCGCTCCAAGAACTGGCCGCCGTCCTGGCCTGTTCCGACACCCGTTACCTGCCGGAGAAATACAAATCGGCAAACCGATCAGAACTGAATGCGACGTTTGCTGTTCTGAAATCGCGAGTTTCGGGATAGAAGACAGGCACGGAGCGGGCGACTGAAAAGTAACCTGTGGGGCAGACCGGATGTAGGTGTTGAATTGAGGGGAAATAGTTCATGCTGATAATTGCCTTTTCAGTAACACCCGACTTAAGTCGGGTGTTACGCTGGAATGTGAGTCTTCAGCCGTTTTAACGGCTTCAAAGCGCAGGGAGAGCCGCTATGCTTAATGGGTAAGGATGTTACTCTTTGCACCGAGAAGAAGGAACGACCTTACCCGCTTAAAGTATAATTCAATCCATTTCCAAGCGATGGCAAAAGTCTCCCTATCTCTTTGATTCATAATATCTGCGTTCATCTGCGTTCATCTGTGGTTAAAAAATTGTTAACCGC
>CAIUEN010000027.1 GCA_903898185.1 uncultured Verrucomicrobiales bacterium | reverse complement strand
GCTTCTTCAATTGCTCTTCTTTACTGACTTCTTTCATCTTCATTCCTCTCATGGTCGGGTAACATTCTCCCATGAGGCAACGATATGATTTCACCCCCCTTTCTCACCGCTCCCGGGTAACATTTAATTTGATGCAACGCGACTCCGCGACACATAGGCTTTATGAACTTGATTTTATTTTCCAATCCCGCAGTATATGCAACTCTTTCCTCATCAGATTGATGGCCCTTTTGTCAAACTGGCAAACAGAAGCAAGATTCATGAGAAAACAATAGGTGGTTTCGGGTAATGACACCCCCGGAATCTTGGCTGATCGAGCATGGGTCTCTCCGTATTCCCACAGACCTTTCCAGCCGCAATCAAGAGCGGATTTGAAACCTGCGTATTCGCAGTTCAAAATCTCGCGCAAAATCATTTCGCGAAATGAGCACCCATGAAGGTCGCAACCCTGGCATTGAGGCACTGTTTCGGCTGTCAGAAATGGCTGGTTAGCAATAGAATAAGGCTCGAAAACTTGCGGGAGCAGTTTGCGCATATGGGTCGCCACTTCTTCTTTGGTCGGGATTAGTTGTTCATACCCCCGGTGGCGCGCTGGATTGGGAATACTAACACAACATCCTTCAGACCAACCTTCGCCGCTCGCGACAGCTTCACCCGGCATCAAACTGGTAAGGAATTTTTGTTGTTCCTCTGTGAGATTCATCATACTGCCAACCAATTTGCGATCCGTTTCGGCGACAAGACGGTGAATGATTTTTAGGCTCGTGTTCTTGATGACATCGCTGGCGAGTTTCGTCGGAATTTGTTCAACGACTATCAAACCTTCGCCATAGGCGCGGCTTTCCGCCAACATATTACAGAATGTTTCCACAGCTTTTCCGCGTGGATTTGCCGTTTCTGAACCGTTAGCCTCACTAGGCTGCCGAAGCAGCCGATGTGCTTCTTCGATCAAAGTGACGTGAACCAAGCGACCACCCGTCAGACCAGCGACCTGGCGGAACTGCATTAACCGGATAAGCACGGCTCCCAAAACGAAGGTTTTTTCCTCGTCATCGCCCAAAGCTGAGAACTCCAAAATTGTTGGCTTGGAATGCAATATCTCGAACGAAACGGAGTTGCGAGTGTTAAACATAAGCCCCTTGCCGCCCACCATCAGGCTGGCAAGCCGGGTTTGCAATCCTGATCGAATATTGGCGGTAATTTGCTGGTCATAACCTCGCTCCTTTGTCACCTGCTCTATGGTCCGGTAAAGATCGGTCAGCGTCGGCTGCACGTCGGGTGAGTATCCTCTCGGATTAGTTCCCATTGCCGCATCCCACCCGCGATCGGCGTAGATTTTGTTCAACGCCAAATATAAAACCGATGGCATGGGCGGATATAAGGGGAATGCCGCACCAAACAAAGCTGACAAGCTGTCAATGTGAGTTTGAATCTGAACGCCCGGTTGAACCTCCAGAGGATTGAATCTAAACGGCACCCCGGTTTCGTTCCCCAAGGTAAATATTTGCAGCGTTTTACCCAACGGAGATTGCAGCAATTTCCGATATTCCGATTTGATAGAAGGCTCTAAAACCAGCCACGGAACACGGTGTTCCTCCCAAAGTTGGCGCAGTAGAAATTGGGCAGTATTTGTTTTTCCTGACCCGGGAATTCCTCAGATAAAAACATGTTTGCTAAACTGGTCACGGCCAATTTCAAACCAATTTTCGGTCGGATGCCCATCATCAAGAATTGTTCCCAAGGAAACTCGTTCAATTTGATCCGGCACGCGCGGCGCAACCGCAAATCGCACATAATCCTTCACGCGATAGCCGGCAAACTCTTGTGCTGGCAGACAGGCAAGCGCTGAAATCTCTTCGGTTGTCAGACGAGTAATGGGAAGGTCGACGGCGGAAGTAATAGCACTCGACTGACACTGTCGCACCCGGAGGGGTTGTGGGCTGCTATCGGGACCGCCAAATGCTCCAGACAGGGCGTGAATACCACGCGCTAATTGTGTCTGGTCAGCCGTGAATAAATACGTTTGCGTATCCCACATGCCATCACGCCGCCCGATTTCATATTTCTGGCGCGCGGATTGCAATAATTCCAAACAATATTTTGCCGCAGGATTATTGTTTTCCTCGGCTGTGCCCCGGCGAAGATGGGAACTCACCAATTCCTGCTCTTCCTCGCCTAGTCTGGCATAGGAACTTTCAACTTCCTCTTCGCCGACCGGGCGAGCCATGACAAGATACGCCCAGTGCTGGTAATGAAGCGAACGGAACACCGATTCCAGTCGAGCCCGGGGCAGTGACGAAGCCTTTTCTTTTGGGGGCGAAGCAGGCAATGAGGGATTCCCGGTCAAGGCGACGACGTGCTCCAAACCGAAAAGTCCGGTGGTCAGGTCTAAAATAGGTGCTCCGGGAGAAATCTCGCATCCCGGTAAAATAGCATGGAATAAGCCAGACCATTGTGAAAAACAATCTCGTCCGGGTAAAAGAAATAACAAAGACAGTCTGCTCGGCTCGGACATTACCAGAAATCCCCAAGTAGTGGCACTGGCCTGAAATCCTCCGATCAACCGCTTATACTGCTCCTCCAATGTTCCCAAATTGATTTGTTTATTTTCCCAAAAACGCGCTAAGGCCGACACTTGAAGGGCGCTGAAACGGGCATCCAGTTCACCGCGCAACGGTCGAAACGGATTTTGTGATTCAAGATTACTGGCCTCCAACCACTCTATTGTCTTTTGTATATTGAAGGTTTTCATCAAATCGTGATTCCAATAAATCAGTGTCCAAGTGGCTTTAACAAACCAAAAAGCGAGCCGCCAATCACACACACAATCACAGCGTAAATCAAAACCATTATCCAGAATATTTTTTTTGAGCGATGGGTGCGCAGCATTATATGAGAACCCGTTCGTTGATTTATCGCGCGCGCAAAATCAAAGTTTCCATTGCTCCATGCCCCCCAAATTGTCACTTCGTCATCCACAATTATATCGCCCGAACTAAAATGCCCCCTGATCGTCACACTGATCTCTTGCTGTTGCGTTTTATCTCGAATGCGCAAGGTTCGCACTGGGACGGTTGGCATCGGTCCGCGACGAAACAATGATACCATCAAAACGGATTGAACCAGCATGAAAAAAGTCTGAATGAAAGCAAAAGGATTTTTCTTAAAAAGCCATAATAAGAAATAACCGCCAATCCCCGCACTAAAAACGCCTATCAATAAACAGATCGAGGATCCGGTTGCCAGTATCGCATATAGGAGTAATATGGGTGAAAGCGTTAGGAGCCCAATCCACAAACAGCGAGAAGCCAGCGCATACCAATCAAAGTCCACCGGGTGATGTTCCACTTGCCCAACAAAGATCACGCGCCCTTGAATTTGATTCCGCTTTCGCAGATGTGTGGTTGATATATTCTGCGGCGAGGCGGTAATTTTGCTTGGTAGATTAGCTGCGGCTTGCAATGATTTTGGGACAGAAGTCGGCGGTGCGACTGGTAAAACAATAGGCGACGCAGGTAAGTAAGTTGGAGCTATACCAGTTGACGGATTTGCCGTGGCTGAGGGCAATGGATTGGTAAGAATCACCCTCCGATAGAACTTCATTGGCGAATGGCAAATCTGACATTCGGTTGCCGTATCTGGGTTATTTTCTCCACATTGAGTACAGCGCATACAATGAGAAATATCTCCATCCACATCTATTTTTCCAAAAGCTCCGCATCTTCTAAAAAGATTCTTCGCAGAACACGACTGAATAAGTCTCCCAGATCGAGGCTTTTGACCCTGGCTTTGATGGTAATTAATTGGCTATTTTTCACAGACAAGAACTCACCTTGATTGGCTGCGGATGGTTTCGCTCGTATTTCATCTTGTCCGTACTGTAATGAATCGCGAGAACCAGTCGTCCTGAAGACAATGGTTCCATCTTTTTCAATGCTCACCACCTTCCAGCGGGTACAGTCAAACTTGTATGTATTTCCTATATACTTTGTGCAGTCAGATATTACCTGCTCGTAATTCAGCCACGCCAAGGAACCCATCTCCCGTGCTTTGGCATTGGCTTGTTCCGCCCGCGCCGCTTCCGCTGCTTTTGCTTTCGCTTTTTCTCCTTCCGCTACCGCTTGGGCCACTTCATCCCGTAATTGCATTGCGGCTGAATCATCAGGTTGCAGTGACAAGGCTAAAACCAGGTAGTTTTGCGATTGGGCAAATTGACCAGCGGCAAAAGCGTCGCGCGCTTGTTTCATGGTTTGCAGATAGCGCTCACCAATTAATTTCACCGATAACTGGGATGTGATGCCCTCCACTGTTTTTATTGCAAAATTTGTGAAGATATAACCTTGTAATCGCAATTCAACCATTATTTCTCCATCTGGGATATGGTTGAGCGGCAGAGGCGTTTTGCCAACCTCTTTCCCTTTACGGATAACTGTTGCACCAGCTGGGATGCTTGTTAATTGCACCATGCCATAATGGAACACAAAATTATGCTTGGCGGCCTCGTTCGGAGCCACACTTACATCGGCTATCAGATCATTTTCACCGTCTGAAGCGGTCAGTGAGTACCGTCCTGGCCTAACTTCTCGGAGAACTAAAGGAGTCTCTCCAACTTCAACGCCGTTGGTCGAGATAACTAAACCCGCCGGATCACTTGTCAACCCAATTGAACCATATTGGAATTCTGTTCTATTTGTCGTCGTTTGGCCTTGAACCACCGAAACAGCAGAACTGATGTCCCAACCCTTTCTGCTGGCGAGCAGTGAATATTTTCCAACTGGAACGTCATCTAGGCGAATTGGCAGCTTGCCCTGCCAATGGTGACTGTTGCCAGAAAAATCAAACTCGGCATCTGCAGGTTCGGCACACATTACAACACCCCCCAAATTCAGGTCAACTTTTGCTTCCGTTCGCTGCCGGCGTTGAATGACAACAGCCCGGTTCTCTTCATATTCTCGCCGCTTAATTACCAAAGAATAGTTTCCTACAGGCAATTTATCCAAAGTGAGAGGAGCTGGCCCCTGGCTCACAGTCTGGCCTAAACTTTGGACAATAACCGTGGCTGGTGAGGGAGTGACAGATACCACCAACGAGCCTTTGCACGATTCAAGTGGCAAAGCCCCCAGATTCTTGGCTCCAAACAAAACCCAATAATGCTTCTCAAGTGGTTCCGCATCCTGTAGCTGAACCGTGAGCGTATGCCAACCGATATTAATCTTGTTACCCTTCATGAAAGGTTGGCCGTCCACTTTAACATCGGGAACCTTGCCCGACGGCAATTCTTTTCCATCAAGAGTCAAACTGTAAGACAACACAGTACTTTCTGAAATGGATTTAAACAACGTGACGCCACCAAGAAGCACAGCGCCTATCCCAACCAACATAATAAATGGCTTGCTTGTAAAAAATGACCCGCTGGCTACAGGCGCAGGAATGGGCATTGTGCTCACACTTGAAGGTGGTGTTGATTGTGGAGAGGAATTGGCGGGGGAATTCGACGGCACGCTTACTTGCACTACTTGTTTCGTTGGCGAAATGGGAGAGGGGATGCCGCCATTGGTGAAAAACTCGTTGCGAAGTATAAAAACTATTAAATGAAAATCGCAAAGGCGTGGTTGATCAATCGGCACAAACTCTGGCTTGCGTTTCTGTATCAGATAAATCAGTGGATCACCAACGGCGACGATAAACGCACAAAGAATCATTAATAATCCGGCAACCAATTCAGCGAAAGGGAACGGAGACCACGTTAACAACAAAGCACAGATCGCGCCGATTACCGAAAACAACAAATACAAGATAGGAAAAAATATGGGCGCGAATAGAGCTGGAAGGGCATTTTTACCCGGATCAGTTATAATCATGAGGAAGCCCCACACAATGCCGGCTGATACAGCCCGCATGAGATTATACTTGAGCGTGCTTCCCCAATCGACTTTCTTTATGTCCTGTTTCCATGAAAACTTATATGTCATATGAATCCTTTCAGACAAGAATCGCGCGGCGGCCCTTCACAGGTGCGCCTGCGTGCTCAATCGGTTGACCGGAGGCAGAAACAGCGCGGTCACGTCCCCATGCGCGAATTTCCTCAATCTTCTCCGGATTGGTTTTGGACAATGGTACTATATTCTGAAAACTACGGCGGAATAACTCGGGGGTAACACTGGCATCCCCGGCCTCTCCTTTTCGAAATGCCTCCTTAACAACTTCTCGCACGGCCGATTGCAGGTCGGCACCAGCAAAACCTTCAGAAAGCTGCACCAATTCATCCATTAGCGATGGTTCAAACTCGCGTTTGAGACCGCTCTTGATGTAAATAGCTATGATCTCACGCCGTTCCTCTGGCGTGGGAAGATCCACAAAAAATAATTCATCAAAGCGACCACGGCGAAGCAATTCAGGTGGGAGGCGTGAGACGTCGTTGGCGGTAGCGACAACGAAAACCCGTGCCCGAGATTCCTGCAGCCAGAAAAGAAAATGTCCCACAATACGGGACGAAGTGCCGCCATCGCCGCCCCCCTGGGTGACGCCCGCCAGTCCTTTTTCAATCTCGTCAATCCACAACACACATGGGGCGACATGGTCGGCTGACTCAAGGGCTTCTTTGAGTCGCCCCTCGCTCTGCCCAACATATTGACCATAAATATTTGCCAAATCCAGACGATAGAGTGGCAGATTCCACGTTGCTGCAACCGCTTTGGCAGAAAGGGATTTTCCGCAATCTGGAACACCCACAAGCAAACAGCCGCGCGGTGGACGAATGCCACGCTCACGCAAGTCAGCGGTCAAGAGAGGGCGTTCACGATCCAGCCAAGCCTTCAGACCCGCCAAACCACCTACACTTACGTCGAAGCCGTCAAGTTTGACGCGTTCCACACCGGAAATGTCCGAGAAAATCCGGTCTTTGGCATGGATCAATTCCGACATATCTGAATTTTTGATAACGCCTTTGGCCACCAAAGTGGCAATGACATTTTCCGCTTCAATTTTGCTGACGCCGGCCAAAATGGCCGCTGCCTCCCGTTCTTCTTTCTCGGCCCATTCGATGGTGATTTGTCCTTTGTAGGACGAAATCAACTCCTGAATAACGGCACGCATCTCATCTTCCGATGGAAGATCAAGGGTGATGGTCATCCCCAGCCGTTGAAGTTGGCCCCAGACCGGCTTGGACGTGATGATGACCAAACATCCACCTTTTTCCGCAGCCAGCATGACAACATCTTGAAATTGGCGAGCGGTTGGCGTGTCGTCCTCAATGTCGGCGACTTCGGTGAGGACGAACGTCAAATTTTGTCTCTGACTGATTTGCTGACTGGCAAAATCCAGCGCGCCCGGAACTGAACGATCCTCGTTAATTGAGCGATTTGTTACTAAATCACGCATCCCCTGCGACAACGTGTGAACAAAGCCGGGAATATTCAGGCTGGAAATAATCCCGCGCAACAGTTCCAACGCTCTCGCGCGTTCGGTAGTGCGCACGGAAATAATTGGTATCCTCGCCTTTAAGTAGCGTTCGAGCGTTTGTCGGCATGAATTTGCATCGGCCATATTTTTAAGTGAGGATGATTCGTCGCGGTTGGGTGGTTCCGTTTGTCGCCGAGGAATTGGGTTGGCCAGACGGAATGTCCCTCGCAGGTAAGACAGAAATGTCCGGCACACAGATGCGATTGCGTCTTACTAAATCAAGTGTTTTTCCAGAGCGGTCAGCGCGTGCGCTGGACTCAAGTGAACTTTGGGTTCGTTCCGCGAATTGTTGTAGTGACTGTTGCAGGCTTTGCTTAACCATGTCAGGCAAAGCGGACAAGGTCGACAACCGGGCTAAGAAAATCAGTTTTTTTCTGATGCCCAGAAGAGCATTGGTCTGCAAGGTTGCATGTCCTTGTGCATGATGGATATCCCGTTGAAAGTGTTCTCCAGCCAACTTAAGCCGTGAATCAAACACCTCATGGATACGTCGCGTTATGCGTTCCGCCACGCCGCTAGTCCATTCGAGCTGCGCATTACCCACATCTTTTCTATTTATTCATCCGTTCGGTGTCAAGGGTATGCTTTGGCGTTCGGGGCCAAAGGTTTCCCATGATCGAACGATATCATTAAGCCGATGAATCCCTCGCCACAGTGTCGTGTCGC
>CAIUEN010000026.1 GCA_903898185.1 uncultured Verrucomicrobiales bacterium | reverse complement strand
CGATGGTTCCAATCCGACTTCCTCCGGTCGCAATTTTTTGTGCCCGCGCCAATACGAGACAGTTGTGGTTACCAAGACACCTTCACGGGCAAGGGCTTGGAAGACTTCATTGTTTTGATGATTTTCCATAATATTTGAATTTGTTGCTAATGACACAAAGAATGAATTTTTCAGAAACTGGAAGCGACGCGGAGCGGAGCGGGTTCATTGAGGGAAAGGGGCAAGGAAAAAGGGGCTGTGGTGCGCATTCGTGAATCCCTTGGATTCATTTGTGACCAAGATGAAGAATAAGTCTCCATGTACGTCGCATTGAAACTGGATGTTTAATGAGGAATTCAATGGTGACCGATGGGCTTTGGGCTCCAAATGGAGCGAGGGGATGGTTGATGGATTTTCTATTCCCCTTGGTGGTGATACCTTGGTTCAATCATGAAACTCTATTCTGGGGAGAATTCTGGAATTGGCCTGCTTCTGCCAAAAGGCCCGTCTTCTACGTTCCAATATTCACGGTTTCTGTTGTTTCCTCCCAGGATTACTACCGGTTTTTCTTATCCTTTTTCCCGTCTTTTTCCCTCTCCGTTTATATGTATTGCGCCATTATGATATAAAAGGCTTTCCATTAGCATGTTACAGAAGTCACTGCTTGCATTTATCAGGTTTTAAGGTACCCAAGGAATCAATGGTTGCCGATTACTGTTTTCAGGTTTCCAAGCGGATTCAAAGATGCCTAATTGTGGCTCGGGTCTGGAACCGAAGCCAAAGCGTTTTTGCGCTTCTCTCTCAGCGATGATTCCGCGCACCACACAAGCATCGCTACGTCGAATGAATTGGTTGCATCAAACATCAGGCCAAGTTTCCCTGCTTCGCTAAACGCGTCGTAGGCAGTCACAAGCGCGGTAACCATGACGTACCACTCTGGCAACGACTTGTCTTTCAGAATTCCGTCTCTCAAATCAGTCTCAACAATGCTGAGAACTTTCTGCAATTGTTCCGATGGAAGTGTTGGTTCTTGAATACTCATATGTTTGGTTTCATTTATTCTATTGATTCTCATCATCACCGACTGCCATTGTTTCACCCTTGCTCGCTTGGAGTTCTTCATCAAGAGCGGCTTGTTTTTTTCGGAGTTGGGCCAGTTTTGTGCCATGTTGGAACCCGCCATCAAGATTCTGCTGTAGCCATGCCAGTCGCGTGGCGACTTCATTTTCCGCCACAGTGGCAGAAACAAGCTTATCCTCCATGCGCCTCAATTGACTTTCCATCGAGGCGACTACGCCCAGAGGGCTATCGCTCAACTCGGCTTCATACAGGGCTTGGCCAATGATCTCCACAGTTGCCTGTTTGCCCTCGAAAAACGCACGGCGAAGCTGGATTTTGAAACCGCCGATGGCACCAATTTCCTTGGTCTCATTGTGATTGAGGCGGGGAATATGATGCTGAGCCAGGCCGAGGATCGCGAAACCTGCCGCTTTACGCTCGGTGAATGTCTGGCCATCGATGCTCATGGTGAACTTGTCGCCACTGGTGTCCTGACGCATGGCGATGTCAGTCTTGATGTTGACCTGATGCTTTTGAAGCCTTTTGATTTTTTCCCCAAGGGCATGGAGCTCCATCTGGTTGCTGTAGCGACCATCGAGCCATGCTTTTTCGAGCAAGCTCAGCTTTTGAATCTCGTTGTCGACAGCGGCTTTTTCGAGAATCTTGGGATTGCCGGTGGCAAGTGCCTTGATTTCGGCGTAGGACAAAACCGCGCTGTCCACGTCCTCGGCGGTGCGCACAGAAGATTCACCGCTCATGAATTGAGTCACAAATCGAATCTTG
>CAIUEN010000025.1 GCA_903898185.1 uncultured Verrucomicrobiales bacterium | reverse complement strand
GCCCAACTCCTGGATTTCCTGCCCCAATACGATTTCGACAAGTGTGTCGCTCGCTACCACGGCAACTTCCGCGTCCGCAAACTCCCCGCTTACGAACAGTTTCTCGTCCTGACTTTCGCGCCACTGACCTGGCGCGAAAGTCTCCGCGACAGCGAAACTTGTCTGCCCGCGCTCGCTCCAAAACTTTATCACTCCGGCTTTCGGCACAGCCTCGCCCGCAGTACGCTGGCCGATGCCAACGAAAACCGAGACTGGCGCATCTTTGCTGACTTCGCCCAAGTCCTCAGCCAACAAGCTGCCACGCTCTACGCCAACGAACCCTTTGGCGTGGAATTGCCAGCCGCCGCCTACGCGCTGGACGCCACCACCATTGATCTGTGCCTGTCGCTTTTCCCCTGGGCCCGTTTCCGCCGCCGCAAAGCCGCCCTCAAACTGCACCCCCTGCTGACGCTGCACGGCAACTTCCCCACCGTCATTATTAGCACGCCAGGCCGCGTCCACGACGTGAACCTCCTCGACCAGCTCGTTTGGGAGGCGGGCGCGTTTTACCTCATGGATCGCGGCTATCTGGACTTTGCGCGTCTGCATCGATTGCATCAGTGTTCGGCCTTCTTCGTCACCCGCGCTAAGAAAAACTTCCGCTGCACGCGCCGTTACTCCCGGCCAGTGGACAAAGCTACCGGCCTGCGCTTCGATCAAACCGTGGGGTTGGCTGGCCCCAATGCCCAGCAACATTATCCCGATCCGCTGCGGCGCATCGGCTATCGCGATCCCAAGACCGGCAAGGCGCTGATCTTTCTGACCAACAATTTCACCGGACCCGCACTGATCATCGCGCAGTTGTATCAACGCCGCTGGCAGATCGAACTCTTCTTCAAATGGATCAAGCAACATCTGCGCATCAAGGCGTTCTTCGGCACGAGTGAGAATGCGGTGCGCACCCAAATCTGGAGTGCCATCGCCGTCTATCTGCTCGTCGCCATCCTCAAGAAACGTCTGCCTCTGGATTCCAGTCTCGACACAATTCCACAGATTTTGAGTCTCACACTTTTGGAGAAAACACCCATTTTACAGGCTCTTTCTCAAACCCCACCCACTTCCGAATCTCCCAACCTCGAAAATCACCAGTGTTTATTGGGTTTCTAAACCGGACACTACTGATATTTTGTATCTCGTGATGTTGACGGCCGAACAGTATTATTGAGCGACAATTTCGGGTTGAGTTTGCCGGCATATTAGTATGCCGACGAAGCTGGAAAACGGTTCGGGCCTTGCCAATCCAGCGTCGTCGCATCGGGCGGCGCGGTGCGTGTCGCCGAACACGCGCGCAAGGCGACGGGCACGGGCGGTCGTGCCGCCCGGTTGGGAAACCCGCTCTGAGCCAGCCCGCAGTTGGCTCGCCAGCGGCAGGAATGGTTTGGCGAATTTCATCGGCAGGCAAGTCTGCGCCCAACGGCGGGCGGCGGTCAAGCCTTGCGCCCGGCTTTCGCGCGCTCCACAATACGGACGGTGGCGGGATAGCGGCGATGCGGGCGTCTTCGAGGGCAAGCCAAGCCTCAGACATTTCCGTAGTAAATCCGCGTCACGTCCTTCACTTCGTAAAAGTAGCGGCAAGCTACGCTGTCCATTGCGTTTCCCAGGCGGTCCAGATATTTGAGCGCGTTCTCAACTGCCCGGCTCTCCCGCGATGCTCTTTTGCCGACGCAAGTAATATGCTTCTGCGTCATCGTTTTGCGGAATTGCTTTAGGTCTTCGCCAAACTGGCGGTGTTGTTCCAGTGTCATTTTCATAAAGTGGTGGGTGCGGGCTTCATTCGGGTTTCCATTTTTCGCAACCTCGCCTGGCACCGGGACGGGGCTGCCCTGGCGCGCCTGGGCCAGCTTGGCTTTGCTCGTGGCGGTCGTCAGGAAGGAAAGCGGGGGGCTGGCACAGCCGGGCACAGAGCGGCCTGTGCCCAAACCGGGCCGGAAGGCCAATAAATGCCTTAGTGGCCCAGCCTGGTCCGGGTGGTCCGGTCATTTTCTTTATTGGGGTGTCCATCTGAGTGCGGTAGGTACAAGATGTGGGGG
>CAIUEN010000024.1 GCA_903898185.1 uncultured Verrucomicrobiales bacterium | reverse complement strand
GGTGCCCAAGGAACTGCGAACGGATAACACGACGGCGGCCACGCACCGGATCGGGGCAGGGGCGCAACGGGATTTCAACCCGGAGTATTTGTCGTTGTGCGAACACTACGGACTGAAGGCCAAAACCATAGGCATTGGGTGTCCCAACGAGAACGGGGATGTGGAGTCGAGCAATGGTCATTTAAAGCGGCGGATCCGACAGCACCTGATCTTGCGTGGGAGCCGGGATTTTGAGAGCGAGGCGGGCTATCAGGCGTTCTTGGAAAGCATGCTTAATCGTGGCAACGAGCGGCGCACCGAGCGGTTGGGGCAAGAGCTCCAGGTGATGAAGGAGTTGCCGCCGACCCGGCTTAGCGAATATGACGAGGTTACTTGCATGGTGGGCCAAGGCAGCACCATACGAGTCAAAAAGGTGGGCTATTCGGTGCCGGCGCGATTGATCGGGCAGGAGCTCAAAGTGGAGGTTTACGAGAGCGAGCTCAAACTTTACACCGGACGCCAACTCTTATTGACGCTGCCCCGGCACACTGGGGACAAAGGCATGGTTCTCGATTATCGGCATGTGATTGATCACCTTTTGCGCAAGCCTGGTGCCTTTGAACGGTATCGGTATCGGGAGCAATTATATCCGAGCCGAATATATCGAGAGGCGTATGATCGGATGGTGGAGGTCATGGGCCAGAGAGGGGGAAGTCTGGAGTATCTGCGTTTGCTCAAACTGGCGAGCGAAACCAATGAAAAGGATTTGGAAATGCTGTTGGTGGAGTACACGGTGCCGCCGTATCCGAAATGGAGTGTGGAAGAGATGCGTCAAATGATGCAGCCCCAGAAGCGAACGCTCATTGAAATAGCGCAGCTCCAACCCGAGTGGAGTTCATATGATTCGTTGTTGACTTCCGCACAGGAGGTGGCAAATGGAGGCTAAAGGATTGGAGATGATGTTTCGGTCGTTTCGATTGGCGACGGTGGCGGCGATCTGGGAAGAGAGCGTTGGGCGTGCGGAACGAGAGAACTGGGGTTACCAGCGGCTGCTTGAGCATTTATGCGAGAGCGAGGCCCAGGATCGCCGAGAGCGCAAAACCAAACGTCTGCTCAAGGAGTCAGGGCTGCCGGATGGCAAGACGCTTGGGAACCTTGAAGAAAACTTGTTACCCAAGAAAATCCAACGACAACTGCCCACCTTGCTGGAAGGGCATTTTGTGGAGCGAGCGGAAAACGTCTTGGCCTTTGGTTTGCCAGGCAGAGGCAAGACGCACTTTTTAGCTGCGCTGGGCCGGGAGTTGGTTTTGCGCCATCGATACCGCGTGCTCTTTGTGCCAACCTTCAAGCTGGTGCAGCAGTTGTTGACGGCGAAGAAGGAGTTGCGATTGGAGAAAGAACTCAAGGTGCTGGACAGTTACGCGGCCGTCATATTGGATGACCTTGGGTACGTTCAGCAGGATCGGGAGGAAATGGAGGTGTTGTTCACGTTCTTAGCCGAGCGATATGAACGGCGCAGCGTGATTATTAGCAGCAATCTGGTTTTCTCCAAATGGGATCAAATCTTCAAAGATCCGATGACAACGATGGCGGCAATCGACCGGTTGGTGCATCACTCGACGATCTTGGAATTTGACGGGGAAAGCGTGCGAGTGCAGAAGGCCAAGGAACGCGAACGAGGATAGAAATCGCCCCCATTGCCCCTTCGGCTCCGCTCCGTCCTTGGCGCTGACGCGCCAAGGACTGCGCTTCGCCGAAGGGGCAATGGATAAACCCAAACTAATGAAAATGTGACCGAATAACTTCCCTTGACTACTGGCAAATTATAATTGTCGCTGGTGGCAAAGAATAATTGTCGTTGACCAGATGGGCGTGCTGGCCGTCCTGTTTCATAGGAGTTTCGAGCCTGAGCAATATCTTTTCTCCAACGACGCGACCTTGGGATCCTTGAATTCGGAAAGCTCTCAGATGCCCGATGGGTTTACCGGTCAGTGGTCGAACTTAAGTTGGCTGGGAGGCGGATCTCCATCAGTCTCCTTTGAGGTTAGCTCTGTGGTTTGCTCCCTTTTTTCCTCTGAACTGTGGTGTAAATTCTACGCTCCATTGACACTGCTCTTGCTGGGGCTTAGCGTCTGGCTTTTCTTTCGGCAGTTGGGTTTCGGGTCGATGGTCTGTGTACTCGGAGGGTTGGCGGCTGGGCTGAACATGCACTTTTTCTCTCCGGCATGCTGGGGGTTGGGTATGTGGAATATGTCTTGCAGCTGTATGTTTGTGGCCATGGCTGCGTTGGTCACACCGCAGATCCGACAACATTGGGCCAAAGCTGTCTTAGCGGGCCTCGCAATCGGAAGCGGGGTGACAGAAGGCTTTGATGTCGGTGCGATTATGAGCGTGTTCATTGGCATGTTTATGGCCGGTTGGTTCTTGAGCGAGGAAGGGGGCTATGGAAAAAAATGGCTAAAAACCGCCGGAGTGTCAATGCTGGCTGTCCTCTTTTCCGGATGGACAGCTTTCAATACCACTTCAGGGTTGATTAACACTCAAATTAAAGGCATTGTCGGCGCTGGTCAGAATCAGCAAGAAAAAGCACAACGCTGGAATTTTGCCACTCAATGGAGTCTGCCCAAGCTGGAAGCGTTTCGATTGATTATTCCCGGAGTTTTTGGCTATCGCTTGGAGCAGTATATTCATGGAGAAGACAAATCAAGCGCGTATTGGGGACGAATTGGGGAGGATCCAAACATTCCTTTGATCGACAGCGTGGATCCAGAGGTTCGGCGAGCTGTTGCCAGGGCATTGGGATTGCCCCCCCAGTATGAGAACGCTCTCGCGGGATCTGATCCACAACCGCGGAATCAAGTTGCGGAAGCCCTAAAAGGACAACTACAGCGGCGGCATACAGGTTCTGGAGAATATGCCGGCATTTTGGTTGCAGTTTTGGCTCTGTTCGGACTCGCAAATGCGCTTAGATCGAGCAAAACTCCCTTTTCTATACGAGAACGTCGAATGGTTTTCTTTTGGGGTGTTGTTGCCTTGGTTTCCGTATTGCTGGCATTTGGGCGGCACGGATTTCTTTACCAGCTTTTTTACCAACTGCCCTATGTCTCGACCATTCGCAATCCGGTAAAGTTTTTATTTCCATTCCACATTGCTTTGATCATTTTAGCCGGGTATGGGCTGGAAGTTTTGCATCGGTGTTATCTTCAAAACACTTCGACACGCAGGGCATCTCTGGCTCAGCATCTGAAGCTGTGGTGGGCCAAAGCGATGGGGTTCGACAAGAAGTGGACTGTAGGTTCCGTCTTAACGGTCGGCGCTGCGATGTTGGCTGCGTTGGTTCTCAGCTCTTCCAAAACCGAATTGCTTGGTTATTTGCAGAGACAGGGCTTCAGCCCAACTCTTGCGCCACAAGTCGCTGACTTTTTCTATGGCGAAATACTCTGGTTCATTGTTTATCTGGCCGCTTCACTGGGGGTAATCATTTGCATCTTGAGTGGCGCTTGGAATGGGGCGCGCGCGAAATGGGCTTGGATTTTCCTGGGCACGATCTTGGTCTTGGATTTGAGCCGTTCCGACTGGCGCTGGATCGAGTATTACGATTTCAATAAACGCTACATGGCTATCCTATTGACGCAACCAACCACAACCTGTAGTAGTAATGGATGCTGGAAGATTATCCGAAGACCATTCTCGAATTCGAGCGCCGCTTTGGGACAGAAGTTGGATG
>CAIUEN010000023.1 GCA_903898185.1 uncultured Verrucomicrobiales bacterium | reverse complement strand
AATCGCGCGGCCATGCCCTCAAGGCCGTTATGTTTGATTTCATTCTTGAGTCTAGAAGATGTTCTGTTGGATTGTCAACACGCAACAAAGCTGACACAACCGGCGAAAAACTGCAGGATTTATTTTAACAAAGTCAAACTATTACATCGTCACCGTGGATGGTTCCCGCGTCACCGTGGATTACTATGCAAGTGACGAAACCTTTCCTTCAGAGAACTCTCCCAACATCACTCCCGTACTGCACTTTAACAAGCGTGAAACGTTTGGCTACAACTTAAATGGCAAGGATTTCTATGTTGCTCAAGGCGACTCGTATTCTGTAGTGCAGGACGCCAGCGCTCATGGCACATTTGCCAAAATCCTGGGTGGGGTCAATGCCAGCACCAAGAAGGATGGCAGCAACCGTAACCTCACTCGCGAAGTCACCACGGGTTGGTCCACGCTCGCCGGAGCTGATGTCTTGACCATCTTGGGCATGGCTGACATCGGAGCCACCTCGACAGACACTTATCCACTCTCGATGAGTTTCTCCACCGCCGGGTTCACAGCGGATCAGATCAAGAACGGTTATGTTTATCTGACCACCAAGGACGCCAACGGTAATTGGATTAACGCTGTGGATGCTAACGTTGGCCCTCAAACCGAGACCTTTGTGTCTGGCTCATGGAACTCCAGCTATCCGCTTGGCACATGGGGTGTTGATCCTGTCACCGGCACTGCATGGGCCGTTATCAATCACGCCAGCGATTTCGCTGTTCTGCGCGGTGCCACGGGCGACCTCGACGGAAGCAATGTGGTCGATCAGAACGACATTAACTTGGAACAAGCCGCCGTCCGTGCCCGTTCCACCAGCAAGGCCTACGACTTCAATGGCGACGGAAAGGTGGACGCCGCTGACGTGCGCTGGCTGATCCTGCACCAGACCCACTAATCAGAATCCAACAGATTCATCACATCCTTAATAATAAAAAGCAAACACAACAAGAAACATGAAAAAGAATATTATCCTTGCGATTGCCTTTTCCGCAGCAGTTGCAATTCCCTCCATTGCAAATGCCAGCCTGACCCTAGGGTGTTGAATTGAGCAAAAACAGGCTTAAGGAGCTTGTTCCTTGATTGGTATCGTGATTTGAGGAACAAATTCTGAATGAATCGACCAAGGCAAATCCCCATCAATTCAACACCCTAGCCTGACCCTGAGCCTGATGCCCTCCGCGCAAACAGTCAACGTGGGCAAGCAAGCCTCGGTGGACGTTTGGGTGAACGGCGTGAGCTCAACTGCAGACGCGGTTGGCGGGTTCACGGTTTACCTGAATTATAACGGCAGTCTGGTCTCGCTGGCCCCCATCTTTGGCAGCCAGTTGAATGAGTTTACCGATTCGAGCGCTACTGCCAGCCAAGCCTATGCTTCCGCATTCGCCTCACTGAGCGCGACTTCGGCTGACCTGTTCGCCAGCCAGGTGAACAGCTTCAAGCTGGTGACGTTTACGTTCCAAACCACTGTCTTGGGAACCAGCCATTTGACCTTGGACGGCGCCAGTTCTTTGTCGAACGCGGATGGGTCCGCCAGCCTCGACTTCACCATCGGCCGGGATGCCACTCTGACTGCGGTTCCTGAGCCATCCACATGCGTTGCCGGTTTGGTGACTGCCCTGCTTGCAGCAATGCCGGCAGTTCGCCGCCGCTTTGCCCGCCGCTAATCGATTACAATTAGCAAGTATCTGCGTTTAGCCCACAACGGACGATCTCTGGATCGTCCGTTTTTTTGTTGCCACGTTCAATTGTAAGAGAGCCGAGTGAAGGCAAGACCGCACGAGCGTCAAAAAAAGCAAATTCCTATCATTTTTTATCGGTCGTGGTAAACGGTTTGGAGCTATTCAGTAGCGAGCAGGATCCAGTCACACAACGGGTTACAGAAGCCAATCCTGATATGGGCGTGTCCAATGAGACGCTGTATTGGTCATCGAATCCTGTCTTCCGGGTTTAGCGCATTCCGGGAACGCCGCCCATGCGGGACATGAGCTTCTGGAATTTGCCCATCTTTTTCATCATCATCTGCATTTGGTTGAATTTGTTGAGCAGGTTATTGACATCGGGAACTTTGACGCCGCTGCCGCTGGCGATGCGAATGCGGCGTTTGGCGTTGAGAATCGACGGATTGCGGCGCTCCTGGAGTGTCATGGCGCAGATCATCGCTTCAAAACGGCGAAATTCCTTTTCCTGTTTGCCCAAGTCGGCGGTTTTCAATGCTTCAGCGCCACCCGGCAACATGCCAACCAGGTTTTCCAGCGACCCAAGCTTTTTCATCTGGCGTAGCTGATTCAGGAAATCCTCAAGCGTGAACTGGCCCTTGCGCATTTTTTCTTCCATGCGCTGAGCGTCATCCATATCGACAACCTCCGCTGCGCGCTCAACCAGGCTGACAACATCGCCCATCCCAAGAATGCGGGAAGCCATGCGTTCAGGGTGGAACGGCTCGAATTCCTCCAGTTTTTCGCCCGTGCCGACGAACTTGATCGGTTTGCCTGTGACTGCTTTCATGCTCAACGCCGCGCCGCCTCGGGCGTCGCCGTCCAGTTTGGTCAGAATCGCCCCGGTGATATTCAGAGCTTTGTCGAAATGGGTCGCCACATTCACTGCCTCCTGGCCGGTGGCGGCATCAAGCACCAAGAGAATCTCCTGCGGCTTGATCAAGTCGCGCAGACGCACTAGTTCATGGATCAGGACTTCATCGATCTGCAACCGTCCGGCGGTGTCGAAGATGAGCGTGCTGCGATTGTTTTCGCGGGCAAAATCCAATGCGCCTTGAGCGATTTTCAAGACGTCGGTTTCCCCTTTGCGCACATAGACGGGAATGTCCAGTTGCCGACCCAAGGTTTCCAATTGGTCCATGGCTGCTGGACGATAAACGTCGGCGGCGACCAGCAGCGGGTTGCGCGCCTGTTTGTGAAGCAAACGCGCCAGTTTGCCGCTGGAGGTGGTTTTTCCAGAGCCGTGCAATCCCACCATCAGGATGCAACTGGGATTGCCGCTTAACTCCAGACTCGCGTTGGCTGAACCGAGCAATTCCACCATTTCGTCGTGAAGGATTTTGATGATCTGCTGGCCCGGTTGAATACTCTGAATGACCTCTTGGCCAAGCGACTTGACCTTGACCCGTTCGATGAAATCGCGAGCCACCTTGAAATTAACGTCCGCCTCCAAGAACGCCATCCGCACCTCACGCAGTGAATCGGAGACGTTGGATTCGGAAATCTTTCCCATCCCCCGCAAATTGCGAAAAGCAATCTGTAACTTCTGGCTCAGCGAATCAAACATTTGTCTATTCTAAATGAAAAGAATGCTGTTTTCAAGGCTCGAGAATCGTTGAATCGTGAATCGTTGAATCGTGAATCGTTGAATCGTGAATCGTGAATCGTGAATCGTGAATCGTT
>CAIUEN010000022.1 GCA_903898185.1 uncultured Verrucomicrobiales bacterium | reverse complement strand
TCGCATCCTTGTGGGGCAGACCTCCGGTCTGCCGGTTCTCGGAGCCTCCGGCTCCGTGGTCGCCAACCGACTTTATAGCAGTCTTGGAGGAGTGCTGTCTGGCTTTATCCAAAACGTCATCGTGCGGGGTAGGCTCGTATTCGTAATCGTCGGGTTCAATGTAGTCCTTGCGCATGGGATGATCCTTGAAGCCGTCCCACATCAAAATGCGGCGCAAGTCCGGATGCCCTTGAAATTGAATGCCATAAAGATCGAAAATCTCGCGTTCCTGAAACTCGCAACTGCGCCAGAGCGGCGTCAGGGAAGGCAGAGTTACGTTATCGGAGCGATTAACGGTTCGCAGACGGATAATGACCGGCCCGTGTTTGAGAGCCATCGAGTAGAGGTGATAAACGGACTCCAGATACTCAGGAGATTTCTTTTCAACGACATCTTCGACCTCCTTCTCCACGCCATCGACCCGCTTTTTGACTTTGACCTTTTCCTTGGTCACGACGGAAGGCCAGTCGATGCCTGTGGCGTTGGAACAGTAGTCGAGTCGCAGTTCAGAGTCGTCACGCAGAAATTTGGCAGCCGCGAATCCGTGCTCGTTATCGATCAAAAGGGATGGCTGGTTCGCCGGGCTGTTGTTGGGAATGACCTCCACCCGAGCGCCGGGAACGGCGCTTTCAATCTTGTTTTTAAGTTGATCTGTGGATGGGATCATTGGGGGCGTTGAATCGTTGAATCGTTGAATCGTTGAATCGTCGGATGGTCGCCCGTTAAGTCGTCGCAATCCTCGGAAGTTGCATAATTATTTGATTCGTCCCGGAGTGAGAGGTTTTCGCCAGCTTTGCATTTGCGCAAGAATCGGATGTAGCCTCCGATCAATTGCGAGATCCGAGACGCTTGGTCCTTTAGTGACGCGATTTCCTCTTCAGGAATATAATTTTGATCGGAGCAGTGATTCAAATCATCAATCAGCTCTTCGAGAGAACCTCGAGAAATAAGCATGAAACGAATCTGATCCAAATAGTAGTAACGCCCGTGCCCTTCCGCGATATTGTTTGTTAGCGATAGCGCCGCCCGGCGTATCTGGTCAATGAGACAGAATTTTTCGCAATCAGGCAGACGCTTGACAAGTTGATACATGGCGTTGCGAAAAGCTCTCGCTGCCTGGTAAACTTCCAAGTTCTCAAATGTCTGAAATGTATTCTTCTGATCCATCTAATCTTCGCTAACATTATCCATGATATCCAAAATATGTAACTCTATTCAATGTTCGTGGTTTGAATCGTTGCCCCCACGGAAAACCATCAAACGCTCCGAGCTCTTCTCCCCGATTTAACGATTCACGATTCAACGATTTAACGATTCAACGATTCAACGATTTAACGATTTAACGATTCTCCCGGCTTCCAAAGCTCTTCATTCATCGTTGGGACCAAATCGTGTTCACCAAACTGGGGAATCGGGAACTCACTAGGGGCCTTGGGATCAGCAAAGGGAGCGCGGTCAGGACCTTTGAGCTTCTGATTTGCTATCTTGTCTTGCAAGGTCATCAGGGCGTGAAGCAATGCCTCAGGTCTGGGAGGACAACCGGGAATATGCACATCGACTGGGAGAAAACGATCCACACCCTTGAGCACATTGTAGCCTTGCTTGAAGGGACCGCCAGAAATCGCGCAAGCCCCCATCGCAATGACGTATTTTGGCTCGGGCATTTGGTTATAGAGACGAACGACTTGGGGTGCCATCTTCTTGGTCACCGTTCCCGCAACAATCATCAGGTCAGCCTGCCGTGGCGATGCGCGGAAAACTTCGGAACCAAAGCGGGCGATATCGAACCGCGCCATGGAAGCCGCGATCATCTCGATCGCGCAGCATGCCAGCCCAAATTGCAGTGGCCAGACAGAGTTCTTGCGCCCCCAGTTATAGAGATCCTCCAGCGTCGTGATAAACACGCCGTTCTTGCTCAATTCGCTTTGAAGTCCTTCGTCGGTCACAGTAAAAACTACCATCTCTCGCTGCCATCGGAAGCGGGCAGGGGTGAAGTCATCCTATTTCCATGCCAGCACACCTTTGACGCATGCCCAAACCAGCCCCTCCACCAACAATAACAGAAAAATAAACATCGCCAAGCATGCGCCGACTGACAATTCCTTGAAGGCCGAAGCAAAGGGCAGCAGAAAAATCGTCTCCACATCAAACACTAGAAACACGATCCCGTAAAGATAGTAATCAGACTTGAATTGGACCCAGCCTGTGCCCTTGGATTCCAAGCCGCACTCGTAGATGGCGTTTTTTAGCGGGCCAGATTTGCGCGGTGACATGAGCCTGGCCCACAACCAAGCCATCGCCAAGGGTGTGATGGCTGCCGCCACCCCGAGGATGGCGAACGTTACCAAAAATGAATACGAACTATAGTTCACTTATTTTATCACTATTGTAGCATAGGCATCCTTGCCTGTGCCCCTCTTTCCGGCGAGCGTCAGCGAGACGCTGTTTTTTCCCTCTACCCCTGAACCGTTACCTTTTATCTATTCCATTGACCGCACCGACAGTCACGCTTTAATATCGAGAAATATTTCTCGATATTGAGAAAGAACCACCAGTGAAACGCTTAATCTTCGATGCCCGGCTTAAGTCGGTGCCCGAGCCGACTCTCCGTCGGTTGCCGATGTATTACCGCTATCTGAAGGAGCTTCAGAAGGAGCACTGGAGCTCCGTTTCCTGCACGAACATTGGCGAAGAATTCAGATTCGAACCGACACAGGTTCGCAAGGACCTGGAGATGACCGGAATCGTCGGCAAACCGCGGGTGGGCTATCCGGTTGCGGCCCTGATCGCGGCCATCAAGCAGTTTTTGGGCTTTAATAACGTCAACGAAGCGTTTTTGGTCGGAGCGGGTAGCATGGGGTCGGCCCTGATCGGCTACAACAAGTTCCAGGAATACGGGTTGAACATTGTGCAGGTCTTCGACAACGATCCGTCCAAAATCGGCAAGCAGGTTCACGGAAAAACGATCCTTGCCTTGGATAAATTGCCCGAAATGGCGCGGCAGATGCGCATTCTCATCGGCATCATTGCAGTGCCTGCGGCAGCCGCTCAGGACGTCACCGACCTGATGCTATCGGGCGGCATTTGCGCTCTCTGGAATTTCGCCCCGGCTCGCCTGCAAGTCCCTGATAGCATCATCGTGCATAACGAAGACCTCTACTGCTCACTGGCTTCTCTCTCGCAGAAAGTGGCTCAAGCATTACGCTCTCGCGAGAAAGTAGAACCGTCACCCCTGCCGGTTCAGGCTACGGGGAAGGAAGACAACCTGACCAACGCCCGTGGTGTTTACGCCCAGACACAGAATAAACTCAGACTTCCTGATCTCGACGACCGAATGCCGGGGGATGAGGTATTGCGCAACTGATTGAAAACAAATAAGTTAAGGAGGATGCGAAGGAATAGAAGGCTCGTGGAAGGCGTATCTCACCTGGGATTTTAATTTGATCCCTTTTTGGGTTGGCCAAGAACACGTCCTTAGGCACAATCCCGTTCATGGCCCAATTACAATTGCCCGTTTTTCCAGAAGGCGTGATCACGCTGACGCCAGACTTGGGTGTGTGCTCCCGCGACGGTCAAGTCTCCTGCTTTTACGGCACACTGCCTGTTTTTGCTTTTGTCCCGGCCTTCAAGCCCGCCAGCGAATCGAGAATGGTCTTTTGCACTGTTGGATTGGAGAGATTGCCCAAGTGGCCACCCTGATTGAAAACTGTCAATCGCTCCGCAGGAAATGTGGACTTGAGCCAGATCAGATCGTCGTCCGCCAAAAGAAAGTCGTTTTGATTGACTATGATGCGGATGTTGGGGTTGGCGCGCAGACCGGCGTCATAGGCGCGCAAGTCTCCGCCTTTTTCCACCGTTTCCGCAACCGGCGATGTGATGCCGCAAACCTGATAATACGGAATCACAAACTTCTTGAAAAAGTCCTGGTAAGAATATTGAAGAATTTCCTGATACGCCGGATTGCGCCTTAAACTTATGACCGGGTGGCGCAACACTCCCTGGTTATTTCGCCGCTGACTGCTGAAAATAATATCCCGTAACGTGAATCGAAACGTCAATCCGATGAGAAACTTGGACTCGATCTCATTGAAGGGCAGCGAATTCTCCGGCGTGAGCTTGTTCTTGCTCAAAGCGGCCGCTTTCAAGAAGGTGTTTTCTATCCTGTCGGTTCGTTCGGCGCTGGGCCAGGCGAGGGGGGCCTGGTAAAATTCGTCCAGCTTCGAAACTCCATGGAGCAGTCGAACCGGGGTGTTGATGGCAACGTAGCGATCAAATGCAATCAGCGGCGAATGATTCTGCGGCGTGTCGGCCGCGATGTACAAGGAATGAAGCGCGCCCATGGAGTAACCCATCAGCGCTCTATTTCCCAATCGATTCGGATAAAGCGCATTCAAGCGGCTATCAATTGCTGTCAATGCGACATGCACATCGTGACCATCCACCGGCAGATAAGCCGGCAGCGCCGCAGTCGAAGCGCGCTCCATGAACTCAGAGTGAAATGCGCTGCTGACGCACACCGCCGAGAAGCCGTTTCTGTAAACTAATTCGGCCAGCGCCAGCGCGGTTTTGTTTAACCGATGAGCGCCCAGCCCTGGGACAATATAAACCACCGGCGCTTTTCCCGGCTGCAGCCAAAACGTGAATTTCAATTCCCGTCCCGTTGCCGGAATCAAAGCCGACCGGGTCGTGGCGTGAAACGGGAATTCAGGATCTTTGTAGGTGAAGAAGACGGAGTCGATTGTTTCCAGCGAAGCATCGTCCTGTTTTCCGACCACTTTGAAATCTGCCACCCGGTTTTCTCTGACAAACGTCCAGGCATATTGAATCTCGGAATACGGATCCATTTCGGCCTGGCTGAAGCGGACATATTCACCCACTGTGTCCGTGTGATCGTTATACGCGACCGCATAACTGCAATACGTGTAAGGACCGAGATAGGTCAGCGGGTCGTTCGCAACGAATTCATAGGGCGAGATGTAAAGGAGAGGATTGGCGGCGGTGTCAGCGGCAAAGCCGATGGCATCCCGTTCATTGCTTGGCCCGATAAACGGCAGCATGATAAAACATCCCGGCTTCCAGCCCCATTGGCCAAGCGTCTGGCCAAAATCGGCGTCCGATTTTGGAATATTCCATTTCTCCGCCACATCGAAAACCCCGACTATTCCGACGGTGGTATTACAGGCAAACCGGTAGGATTCGTCACGTGCTCCGTTCCACTTTCCCTGCAACAGGTTGTTGATCAATCGTCCTGGGTAAGTGAGGTTTTTTCCGAAATTTCCAATGCCTGTGCGAATTGGTTTAATGATGACATATCGATAAACCCGGCTGGTTGGCTTGATGACGCCAGTCATTACCCCTCGGTTGAAACCCCACATGGCACGATTGAATGGCTCGATGGGGTCGGGGACGGATTTTGGGAGGACAACGGACTCCGCTGCCTGTGGCGTCATTAAGGCAAGGTTTGTCTCCTGGCTGTGCGCGAACAATGAAAGGGACAGCCATAGCAGCGCCGAAATACGAATTGTCCGGATGGATTGTCTTTTCATGTTTGTAATGTTCTTAATTGATAGAATACCCGTAACTATTCAGGCAGCATAGGCGCCCTTGCCTGCGCCCACTCCCTTCGGCGATCAGTTGAAGTACTTCCATCTCACGCGAAGTCAATTGGAAATCTTTCTTGTTGAAATGTCGGACGGATGATTGCGGTTTGAGAGAATCCAGATGCTTGGATATTAAAGGGCTGAAAAACGTTTTTCCATTCTTAATTTCAAAAATGGCCCGGGACTCCCGTTTCAATAAGAGCAGCCGAACATTGATCCCTAGCAATGTCTGGGCAATTTCCTCCTGAAGTTCACGACTGATCTTCTTGCGTTCATCCTCCTGAGCGGCCAGCACCTTGTGGGTCAGTTGCCTCAAACCGTTTTGCAGTTGCAGCGACTCCTTCAATAATTTGGCATGGTTTCTATTGCTCTTTCTTAGGGCAGCCTCCCCATTCTCGAGCTGGATAATGTCTTGCCGCAACTGACGGTTGGAGGCAGCCAACTGCCTCGTGCGCTGGTACATCGTATCGTCCAGCCTATTCAAATCGCTCTTGCTCTGCCATGCGCCTTGATGCTTCTCCACAATCGGTGTAAGCGCCTCATGAAAAAATATCTCGGCTCGCTTGGAGATTCCATTTTTGTCGTCGGATAATTGCAGCGTGACTATAGCTCGCTCGTGCATTCGAGCCAGATCAAGGATCGCCACACCAAGGGCGGCCGCCTGACATCCCAGTCTCAATGCCGACTGCAATGTCGTGCCACATCCATCCTTGAGATGAATTCCCAGCGCTGTCACATAGCGTTGCGACAACCTCAGTATTTTTTGTTTCATGTCGGCATGATGGATTCAGCGGTTCATACGAAATGCTCCATTTCTCAACACCACCGCCAACCGCATTTAAGTATCCGACGATAGTTTGCATTTGTATATGGGGTGAACACCCCATGTCAGCTCAGACGAATTGAAATGGGATGTTTTTGCCCCGCCGCAGATCGTCGCAGACGCGCCATCCATGGTGTCAGGTAGCATAGGCATCCTTGCCTGTGCCCTCTTCCCGGCGAGCGTCAGCGAGACGCTAACTTGCCCCACCCAAGAACAGGCAAGATGCCTGTTCTACACTCAGACCTGAGCTGGCCAATTCACGTAAGGGTTTTACCCCATTGTTGGAGACCGCCAGGTGGCGTATCTTAATCCGAGTAAAATTATGAAACATACACAATTAGTCATCACGTTTATGGCCATTGCGGCCTTGGCAGCAGGCTGCAAACCATCGGAGGAAGAAAAGCCCAAGACTGCTGCGGAGCAGCTCGACAAGGTCAAAAATGAAACCAAGGAGGCTGCGCAAGCGATGAAGGATTACGCCTTCACTCAAAAAGAGGAATTCGCCGCAACAATGAAGTTCCAGTTGGCCGAGATCAACAAGAACTTGGATCTGCTTGATGCCAAAATTGAAAAAGCCGCCGACGCTGCCAAAGCCGAAGCCAAACCTAAAATCCAGGCGCTCCGAGACCAGGCGAATCAATTGAGCAAGCAGCTTGATGAGGTGAAAAACGCCAGCGAATCGGCTTGGGACAGTGTCAAAATCGCAGCCAGAAAAGCCATTGATTCATTGAAAGGAGGTTTCCAGCAATCACGCCAATGGGTTAGCGACAAAATTGCCCCCTAAACGCGAAATGACCGAAAACAAACTGTTAACACAACAAAGAGTAGCATTATGAAAAACACAAATTCAAACACGGGCCACCCTCTACAGACGGTGGCATTGATCCTATGAATCGGCGCGCTGCCGATGGTCTGCGGCGTAACCGGCTGTTGCGCCACCGGAAACCGTTACGAGCGAAGCATGTCCGGCCGTAGAAGCGTCTGATGACACAGGCCAACATTGACACAAATTGGGAACTTTTAGGGCGGGATTATCCGGCAGTTCTCAGCCAGGGCGCGCAAGCGCCCCAACGGACCAAGCGAACTGCTCCAACGCGCTGGCCTTGGGCGACACTGAATATTCCTTGTTGGATATTGGAGATGCCGTTACCTTATGTCGCTGGAATAAATTAGCGTCTCGCTGACGCTCGCCGGAGAGAAGGGCACAGGCGGGGATGCCTATGCTACGTAAACGTTACGCTTTTTGGACTTGGACAATCGGATGAAAATGAAAAATAATTATCCGGCTGACGTCGCCGAGCTGCGCAAGCGGGACGAATCGCTGGCTATTGAAAACGCGACGCATTTGTCCGAACATCGCGCGCCCCTGTTGTCCAAAGCGCCAAGGCAGACGCTTCACGAGCTCCGCAGCCATCAGATTGAGCTGGAGATGCAGAACGAAGAGTTGCGCAGAGCTCAGGTGGAATTGACTCAGATCATGCTCAACATCAGCAAACGCGAGCAGCGTCGCATCGGCGAGGATTTGCATGACGGACTTGGCCAGCAGCTCGCTGCGGTTGAACTGATGTGTTCGTCACTCCAAAATGACATTCCCGCCAGTCTGCCGGAATTGAAGGGCCGGATGGCGCAGATGACTCAATTCCTGCGCGAAGCCATTCAGCAAGTCCGAATGCTGTCTCATGATCTGATCGAGTTCAGGCTGACCACGCACGGATTGCCAGATGCATTGGCCAAGCTCGCGCAAAACATTTCTTCACTTGGCGCAGTGCAATGCCGCTTTGTTTGTCCCGCGCCCGTTTCGTTCAACGACACCGCCATTGCCACCCAACTCTACCACATCGCCCAGGAAGCGGTTCATAACGCAGTCAAACACGCCCAAGCCAGTCTGGTGACGATTCTCCTGACGCAACAAGACGAGACGAGCCTGCAAGTTTCCGACGACGGCAAAGGATTGCCATGCCTGATGCCGCCCAATGCTGGTATGGGCTTGCAAGTGATGAAACACCGGGCAAATATTATCGGGGCGCGGTTGAAACTTGAGTCAAGCCCAGGTCATGGAGTTATTGTTACTTGCGCGTTGCAGGAAAACTGATTGTAAACTTGCGGCAAAACTCAAGACAGCCAACAGGGCTGCTCTAAAGTCGAGTGGCATCCACGGAGCTGCAGGCTCCGGGAACCGGCAGACCGGGAGGTCTGCCCCACGACTTTAGAGCGCCACTGGACAGCCAACGACGATCCTTTGCGCTCAGCTCCGAGCAAGCCGGACGGATCGGATATTACGCAAGCTGACCATGAATACAGCCGAGACTCGCGCCGTTTCAGAGCGAAAGCGAATTGTCATCGTCGATGATCACCCGATGATGCGGGCGGGCTTGTTCCAACTTATCGACAAACAACCAGACATCGAAGTCTGCGGCGAGGCCGGAACCCCGGACGAAGCATTCCGCCAACTTTCGCAGCACCAACCCGATTTGCTACTGGCCGATCTGACGATGCCCGGACGAAGTGGGTTTGAGTTCATTCGCGACGCGCTCGCGCTCCAGCCCAACCTGCCCATTCTCGTTGTTTCGATGCACGACGAAACGCTCTACGCCGAGCGGGCCTTGCGCGCTGGCGCTCGTGGTTACATTATGAAGGAGGCGGGTGGAGAAAACCTGCTTGTCGCCATTCGTTTGATCTTGAGCGGACAAGTTTATCTCAGCCAGAAACTCACAGCAAGGATACTGGATGGTTTGTCGGGCCACATAAAGCAGGGCCACGACTCTCTCATCGGCAGACTCAGTGACCGTGAGTTCGAGGTGCTCCGGCTCTTGGGCCAGGGCAAGAGCACGGGCGAGATCGCCCGGCAACTGCACTTAAGCACCAAGACGGTGGATGTGCATCGCGCTCATTTAAAACAGAAGCTCGACCTGAAGAACGCAACAGCTCTTGTCGGCTATGCCATCCGCTGGGTGGAAACGGGAAAGACCGTTTTGTAGTCCGGCTGTGCCGCAGAAGGATGGCATTTCAGACCTCACTAAAAGCGGCAAGAACGGGGGGGAACACTCGTAAGTTTAATTCCTCGAAAGCGGGTCTAGTACCGTAATTCGTAAATTCGTGAATCGAATTGACGCTCATTTTACCCAGTAAAATCGACCAATTCATTGCTCACGAACTTGGGCCTTGGTGTACTAGTGAGGTCTGATGTTGGTTAGGCTTATTTCAATGGCAGTGGACCTCTGGTCTGCCGGTTGAATGGGTCTCTGACCCATCGAATCCGCATCTCCCCAGAGCCAATCCACGGAGTCAGAGACTCCGTCAACTGGCAGGTCAGAGACCTGCCCCACAAGGTAACTTTTTGGTCACGCACCCGAATTGCTGGTTCCACTATACGATTACTTGAACGTTTGAGCGGATTCGTATTTGCTTAGCTTCCGCTATGAAT
>CAIUEN010000021.1 GCA_903898185.1 uncultured Verrucomicrobiales bacterium | reverse complement strand
TGAGCTGCTCTTGGCTGGAAGAGATAAAACTATGTTGTTTACCAATGCTCATAGTTTAAATAAGCACATCGCTTCCCGTTAGTCAACCCAAAAAGTGTAAAAAACTAGCAAGAAAAAATGAAAACAAGCTAAACTGTTACTAAAATCGAAAGTCCGGTTACTTTCCGGTCACACCCCCTTCTCAAAACACCAGGGCGATTTTGTGTTGAACCCTTTGGCTCATTGTGGCACTTTCAATTTGTCACGCAACAAATTCAAAATACCATGAGCGAAGCCAAAAGCCTGCGAGGAACTCGCACCGAACAGAACCTCCTCAAAGCATTTGCCGGCGAATCCCAAGCGCGAAATCGCTATGAGTTTTTCGCCAGCGTCGCCAAGAAAGAGGGTTTCGAGCAAATCGCCGGAGTCTTCCAAAAAACCGCTGATCAGGAAAAGGAACACGGGAAACGCTTCTTCAAATTTCTGGAAGGCGGGGACGCTGAGATCACGGCCATCTATCCCGCCGGAAAAATCGGCACAACCGCCGAAAACCTAAAAGCCGCCGCAATGGGCGAAAACGAGGAATGGACAAAGCTGTATCCCGGATTTGCGGAGGTTGCCAAAGAAGAAGGTTTCCCCGAGATCGCGGCGGCATTCAAGTTGATTGCCAAAGTGGAGGTGGAACACGAAAAACGGTATTTGAAACTTTTGAGCAATGTCGAACAAGGAACCGTGTTTGCAAAAAAAGAGAAGAAACGCTGGACCTGCAGGAATTGCGGTTACGTCCATGAAGGCGAAAGAGCGCCGGATAAATGCCCGGCCTGCCTGCACCCGCAAGCGTATTACGAAGTGGACGCCGAGAACTATTGAACCGGTTGCTCAAGCCTGTTGGTCAAGTGTTTTGACTTTGACCGGATTGATCGACGATAAGGTGGCGCGGCGGTTCGCTGAATGCGTCAGAAACGCATAGAGAAGACGACATGTTTGAAACCTTTTGTGGCTCGCTTGAATGAAAAACCGGTCAACACCAAATACGAAACGACTCATGGCTACCAGGTTGCTGGGCGGCTTTCAGAAGTTTGCCCGGACGGTGGTGAGGTCGAGCGGGCATCCCATGGCCTTCGGCTTCGCCATCTGCATCATAGTGATCTGGGCGCTGACCGTACCATTCTTTCACTTTGGAAACACCTGGCTGCTCGTCATTGACACGGTCGCCAATATCATCACGTTTCTGATGATTTTCCTGATTCGCAACGCACAGAATCGCGAGAGCCTGAGCTTGTTCTTTGTGAGCTTGTTCTTTGGTGCCTGATGTGAGAGATTGCATTACTGTTGGTGGCTTGTTCCTGGATATGCAATTCGGGCATTGAAAACTTTAATTATGAACACTTGTAATGTTTTGATTCAAAACGTCCGCTTGGGCCTTTCCCATCCTCTGCGAACTTGGTTTCGGCATTTGGCGGGGTTTTGTTGCGGCCTGCTTTTTGCGGCACAGGCGTCGGTCTCAGGCCAATCCATTACTTGTTGGTTCGCGCCGGAATGGAAAACAAAGACAGAGCAGGCCAAGAAGATCACGGACGCCTTGTCGGCGGGTGCGGCGGCAGAGATCAAACCACGCATCGCCGAGAGCTACCCTCAGATTCTTAGCGCCTTGAGCGCCAAAGGCGCCTCGATGGTTTACGTGGGCTCCTTTATCCAGGCTACTTTGGTCAGTCGAGGTAAAGTGGTTCCCTTAGTCCAGGGAGTCGATGGCCGGGAAATGTATTCCGGGGTGATGATTTACCCCAAGGGTGGGGATCCCGCAAAAATCCTGGAGGAATCACCCGAGCCTATCGCTTATGCGGTGAGTGCCTCTTCGGGAGAATCCAGTGCCAAGGCGGCAACCCACGGCAAAGCGTCCCTTGGTGTCGTCAGCCATCAGGCGGCCATCAACGCCTTGCTGGCCGGTAAAGCCAAGGCGGCATTTGTCAAGAATACTTGGTGGAATGACAACCGGACAAAGTATGCCACGCTGGACATGTGGCGTGTTCCAGGCATTTCTGAGGAAAAGAACCCCGACAATATCCTCTCGGCCTCAACTGCCGTACCAGAGGTTCAACGCCAAAAGATTGCCGTCGCGGCTATCGCAGCCAAGGATGCCTTTGGGATGAAGGAAATGGTGCCGTGCGACACGACCCGCTTGAATTTTTCGCTCGATTTGATGAAACGCGCGCAAATTGATCCCTTCAATTACGAATGGAAATAGCGATTAGAGGCGGGCGATCCGATACTCTCCCAAGATACTATGATTAAGAAACTGCTCTTGGGGTTGGTGTTTGTCCTGATAATTGGCTTTAGCGTGTTGTGGTGTCTGGTCAACCTGAACCTGCGGCACAACGCCCAGACACTGACCAACTCAGTAAAGGCATCGCTGGATCAAAAGATGACCAGACTGCTGGACGAAGGCACGCGCCAAACCGCCAGCGATTTGGATAAAGCCGCCGCGACTGTCGAAGGGATTGTGTTGGCGACCTGCTCGGATTCCTACAACAATCTGGCGCGCTCGGTGGCCAACCAGATCTTTCCGATGGTCGAGAACTTTGACTTGGAAGGGGCGGGCAAGACCATGACCGGAATTCGCAACGATAATCCGTCTATTGTATGGGCTCGCTACATCACCAAGGACAAACCGCAGACAGCAGATATATACGAATTTGGAAAGCAATCCACGGCTGCCGAATGCGTGGTCTATAGCGCCGAACGCAAATCCAGCTTGAACTACCTGAAAGTCGAATTGCAGGTGGACCTGGCGGGACTCAAATCGCTGACCACGATCAAAACCCTTTTCCATGACATCACACAACGCAACCAGGAGCGCAATGCGCAGGTTGTTGCTTTGGCCCAAGACTCGCTGGAGACGACCAAAAAATCCGCCCTCAACACAGCCGCCCAGCAAGCTCGTCAAAGCGGAATCTGGATTGCGCTGTTGATGGTGGGCACTCTAGTGGTCATTACGATCGTGGTGTGGCTGCAATTGGATCGTTACGCCGTGCGAGATCTGCGCGCTGCCATCAAGGCGTTGGAGCACACCGCCGCCGAAGTCCTGAGCTACTCGGGCAATGTCGCAACCACCAGCGGCAAGTTGGCTGCTGACGCCACCGACCAGGCGGCATCGTTGCAGCAGACCAGCGCTTCCTTGGAGGAAATGTCGGGCATGACCCAACGCAACTCCGACGATGCTCAGACGGCCAAAGAGTTGGCTCAGCAAGCCCACGTTGCGGCGGAAGCCGGCGCTGCCGACATGCAGTCTATGAGTGTGGCTATGAATGAAATCAAAGCTTCCAGCCACAACATCGCCGCCATCATCAAAACCATTGAAGAAATTGCCTTTCAGACCAACATCCTGGCTCTCAACGCCGCCGTTGAAGCTGCGCGGGCTGGTGAAGCCGGCACGGGTTTTGCCGTGGTGGCCGAGGAGGTCCGCAGCCTTGCCCAGCGCAGCGCCCACGCTGCCAAAGAAACAAACGAAAAGATCCAAGATTCAATCCAAAAGAGCGAATGCGGCGTGGCCATGAGCGAGAAGGTCGGCCAAGGTTTGCAGAAACTGGTCACCGAAACCAAACGCGTGGACGAACTCATTACCCAAATCGCCACCGCATCGCGAGAGCAAAGCCACGACATCGTTCAAATCAATTCCGCCGCCTCCCAAATGGACTGCGCCACTCAGCACAACGCGGGCCACGCCCAGGCAAGCGCGACTGCGGCCCAGCAACTCAATGCTCAGGCCACCGCACTCAAAGCGATCATTCAGCAGTTAGTGCAGGTTATCGAAGGCAACGGAAATACTCAATATACAGTATGAAACATTGGTCCATCGGAAGACGCATTGGTGTGGCTATCGGTTTGATGATTGCCGTCGTCTTGGGGGGAGCAAGCATTGGGGTTCTTGGATTAAGATACTGCGTTGATCAGGGAGAAAAGATCACAGCTCGGGTTAAGGAAAATGGTCAATTCCTGGCAACGTCCATCGACTTGGCTCGTTCGGCTCAGGTTTCCTTCAAGATACAAGTCCAAGAATGGAAGAACATTCTTTTGCGCGGCAGCGATGCCGATGCCTTCGCCAAGCATCTGAAAGGCTTCAACCATCAAATTGAATTGACGCACAAGGATCTTGCGGAATTGCAGACTCTTTTTTCTGCCTCTAAAATCGATACAGCCAAGGTTGTAAAGTGTTTGGAAGAGCATCAAAAGCTTGCCGTTTTGTATCGTGACGCTCTCAAGTCATTTGATCCCCAGCGGACGGAAACAGTTGCTTTGGTGGATAAGTTGGTCAAAGGCATTGATCGAGCGCCTTCAGAGGCAATCGACGCACTGGTTGCTCAAGCAAGAACATTAGAAGCAGATATTACAAAGGCGGACGAGGATATGTTTCATGTCAGGACAGCATGGTTGTTGCGAGTGTTTGTTATCGGTTCTGTCGTGGGAATGGGAATCGGGATCCTGTGCTCTATTGTGGTGAGCGCGTCAATTTCCCGCCAGCTAACCGCATTAGCTCATACACTTGGTAAAAACAGTTTGCAGGTTGCTTCATCTGCCAAGCGGGTATCGACTGCGAGCCAGTCGCTTGCCGAAGGTTCGAGTGAACAAGCTGCCTCGCTGGAAGAGACCAGCTCGTCGCTTGAGGAAATATCGAGCATAACCAGGCAAACTGCCGATAACTCGAAAAAGACCAAGGAACTGGCCAATCACACACGACGATCTGGTGACGCGAGCATGAACGAAATGAAAGCGATGAGCGCCGCGATGGAGGCTATAAGGTATTCCAGCGCGGACATTGCCAAAATCATCAAGACCATTGAGGAAATAGCTTTTCAAACCAATATCCTGGCTCTGAATGCTGCTGTGGAAGCTGCCAGAGCCGGTGAAGCTGGACTGGGTTTTTCGGTGGTGGCCGAAGAAGTTCGTAGTTTGGCGCAGCGTTGCGCTCAAGCTGCCAAAGACACGGCAGCGAAGATCGAAGATGCAGTCCAAAAGAGCGCCTCTGGCGCGGAGATCAGCGGTAAAGTCGCCAACAGCTTGGAGGAAATCGTAAGTAAGGCTCGGCAGGTGGATGACCTTGCGGCAGCAGTGGCAGCAGCCTCACAGGAGCAGAGCCAAGGTATCCAACAGGTCAACACAGCAGTTGCTGAAATGGACAAAGTGACACAATCCACGGCCTCCAGCGCTGAAGAAAGCTCTCGTGCGGCAGAGGAGCTTAACGCGCAAGTCAGCACACTCAATGACATTGTAGGAGAATTACTCCAGTTGGTTGATGGGCGTAATGCAGCGCCTCATCACCATGTTACCCCCCCCTCAACACCCTTGCAAATTGGTTTTAAACTGAAGTTCTTGTAGCAATCAGATTAATCCCTGAAATTCTGGAAGCTCAGCGCCACCGGAAAATCGTGCGCTCGAACCGCCGCAATGACGTCCTGCAAATCGTCCCTGTTCTTGCCGGTAACGCGAATGGCCTCGCCTTGAATCTGAGTCGTCACCTTGATCTTGCTCTCGCGGATGAAGCTGGTGATCTGTTTTGCGGCGACTTGTTCGATTCCCTGCTTGATCTTGATCACTTGGCGGGCGTGCCCAAGCGGGGAGATGTCCGGATCCTTGGACTCAACATTCTTAAGGCTGATCTGCCGTTTGGCGATTTTTCCGATCACGATTTCGTTCAGGGTTGTGATCCTGAATTTGTCTTCCGCAGTGAGTTTGATTTCGTTTTTCTCCAAAACAATCTCAGCTTTGCTTCCTTTGAAATCGAAACGGTTCGCCAATTCTTTCTTGGCTTGATTGACCGCGTTTTCCAGTTCCATGGAACTGACCTCTGATACAATGTCGAACGATGGCATGCGCTTTGTGCAAATGTAATCGCCGTTCTTGCGCGGTCAAGCTGCATTTCTTGTCGAAAAAGGTAAATCTTGTTAAATGCGAGTAAGAAATATATATTTTGCATAATGGCTGTTACCGCATTTTGAAATGGACAATATCTCGATAGCCCGCGATTCCCGATCATCGGTGCGCACCTCTTTGCGCCGGATCGAAACGCCGAGCCATAACGATCTGGAAAACTCCGTCTTTTCGGAATACTGGAGATTTTTCAGGACGTTCCTTCGCCGTCCGGCAACGGTGGGGTCGGTGACTCCGAGTTCTCGTTCACTGGCGCGCGCGGCCGTTGAGGGGTGCGGGCTGGCCACTGCCAACACGGTGATTGAGTTAGGGCCCGGCACTGGCGTTTTCACCCGTGAAATTCTGCGGCATATCGGGCTTTCAGCGCTTTTTATCGCCTTGGAGCTGGAGGGTGAGCATGTGCGCGAAATTCGGCGGAAATTCCCGCGGGTACACGTCTATCACGACTCAGCGGAAAACATCCGGCAGGCTCTTTTGAAGCATGGACGCAAGAAGGCGGATTGCGTGATCAGCGCGCTGCCGTGGGGCACAATGGGATTCAAGTTGCAGGATCGTATTTTACAGTCGATTTTTTCATCTTTGCGCTCTGAAGGAATGTTCACCACATTTGCATACGCCCAAACGTTGCTGCTTCCGACTGGTCGGCATTTTCGCAAGCGGCTAGAGTCCCACTTCGCGGAGGTGACGCTTAGCCCCATCGTCTGGCGGAATTTCCCCCCGGCGTTTGTGTATCGGTGTCGTTAGGCAAAGTAGTTGATCGCTGACACTACATCGCTGGCGCTTTTTGATGTTCTAACTCCATTAGCGGTTCGCTGACGCTCGCCGGAGGGAGGGGCACAGGCAAGGATGCCTGTGCTACTTTCTTTTTGAACTCCCTGCATGCCTGCGCTATATCAGGCGCATTCAGGATGTCAGAGACCACGCAAATTCGTCGGACGCCAGCCGCCAGCACGGCGTCCAGTGTGGCGGCATTGACTCCGCCGATTGCAAACCATGGGATTGTGATGTTCTCAGACGCCCAACGCACGTAATCGAGGGTCACCGGCTTGGCGGTTGGCTTGGTGGCGGTCGAATAGACCGGGCCGATGGCGATATAAGCCGGTTGAGCTGCAATTGCCCGGGCCGCCTGTTCAGGGGCATGAGTGCTTAGGCCGAGCAGCGGACGGCCATCGGTCGTGGAGATCTGCGATGCATGGATCAATCCCGAATCAAAAAAATCCTCCTGCCCCAGGTGGCAATATGCGACGCCCAGCTCACGGGCAATTTCCCAGTGATCGTTGATGACCAATGGCACCCCGGCGCGCTCCAACACTGGCAACACAATTTCCGCCATTGCGCGGATGGCGTCGGCGGGGAAATTCTTGGCGCGCAACTGGATCAGATCTGATCCGCCGTCGCAAAGTTGCCGGGCAACCAGCGCGGGGTCGCGTCCGCTCAGGTAAGCGGTGTCGATAAAGGTGTAGAGACGGGCTTCAGAGAGCGGGCGCATTATGATAATAGTTACCTGCGCTTTTCAAGAGTGCGAAGAAGTTTTCTTCGGTCTTGGCATCTTCAGGGCCGGAACCGGCTGAGGGGCATTCAGCTTGCGATACAGGCTATTTTCGATGGGGGAAAAGAATTTTCTGAGTCCGCAAAACGGCGAATAAATCCAGCGCAACCGCAGAATTGACAAAAGCATCGTCAAAGAGGTCTTACCCAACGCCACTTTCGTTCCAACCTTGTCTGTCCATTCCGTTGGCACCTCCAAAATGCGCATCTTGGCCCGCTTAATCAGATAAAGGAGATTGATGTCGAACGCCATGTCGGCAATGAAGAGATTCTCGCGAATCCGCTCCACGGCAGCGCGGCGCAGAACTTTGGCGCCGCACTGGGTATCGCGAATGTTCATCCTAAAGAGCACCTGAACAATTACATGAAACACCCTGCTGGCAAACTGTCTCCGGCCTGTTTGCGAGCGATGGAGCACAGCGCCCTTGATCCAACGCGAACCAATCACACAATCAGCCTCATCGCTCCGGTTGATGAGGTCAAGAAACGCCGCAGGCCCAGTTGCGCCGTCGGCATCGACATAGCCGACTAAATCAACCATTGGCACCAGCTTCAAGCCTTCGATCAGCGCCCCCCCCTTGCCTATGGGTTCTGTAAATTCAAGGACTGATACTTCGGGAAACTCCACAGCAACCCGGTCCACGACCTCGCGCGTTTTGTCGCGGCAGCCGTTCAAGACGACTTTCAATTGGAATTTGCCAGAGTAATTATCCCTGAAATAGCGGGCGTAATTCAGCAATACCGGCTCGATCCGCAGCTCTTCGTTGTAAGCTGGGATGAGCAATAATACACTCGGCGCAGTCGGTATCACACGAATTGGTTACCAGAACAGTTTGCAAATGTCCAGAAGTGGATTCCAGCGATTTTCATTTTGGCAGGCAGGCAAGATACCCAAAACATTGAGTGGAAGATTTCAGCCTCCGCGCTCTCCGCGCCTCCGCGTGAGTGCTCCTGAATATCCAATATCGAACAAGGAATTTCCAATAATGTAAAAAAAAGCCCCCTTTCCTGACAAATACAGCAGGAACCAGATCAACTTGACACCTCAGAGCAGCTTTCGGGGAGGGTGGCAGCAAAAAACGCCGGGCGAGAATGCAAGAATTGCCTAGAAAGGTGATTTCAGGGAGGGCGATGGCTGTCATTTGGAGGGTTTTGCAGGGGATTCGCGGTGAAATTGGCCGGTGAAACTGATTATTGGAAGCTGGCACGGTCGTTGCTATTCTACCGTCGAGATCAGAATGAACTCAATTGAAACAACAAATCTGGAGCCGCTCATTGTGCAAAATGAAAATATAATCCATTTACCGCTGGGCTTGCTGGGTTTTGAGCATATCAAAAAATATGTGCTGCTGGCAAACCCGGAGGAGGCTCCGTTCCAGTGGCTGCAAGTGTTGGGTGATCCAACATTGGCATTCCTGGTGATTCCGCCTTTTGAGGTCGCGCCCGAATATCAACCGGAGATCGGCGATGAAGACTCGGCTTTCATCGGGCTGAAGACTCCACAAGACGCTTTGATTTATAATATCGTGACGTTGCGCGCCAACGGGCGGGCGACAATGAACCTCAAGGGGCCGGTTGTTCTCAACCGTTACACTTTGACAGGCAAACAGGTGGTCATCACCAACGCGGCGCAGTACGCGCTGCAACACCCTCTGCCGGTCGTCGGCGCATCCGAAAATTGACCTATGCTCGTCTTATCAAGAAAAACCGGGGAAAGCATTGTCATCAGCGGGAGCATCATTGTCAAAATAATGCGAGTTGAGGGTGACGTGGTCAAATTGGGCATTCAGGCGCCTGCGGAGGTGCCGGTGCATCGTCAAGAAGTATATGACGAAATTCAGCGCAACAACCAGGAAGCGCTGACAAGAAATCGGCCAATCGCGCCGAAGCTCTCTGGAAAAGATTTATCCAAACCGGATTTGGAAAAGTCGGCGGTTTCCACGCCGAAAGTGAAATGACAAGGAACTGAGCAAGTTCAATCAATAAAACGCAAAACCTATGGTAATCAATACAAATACAACAGCGATAGTCAACGCTGATAACCTGCAAAACGCGCAATCCGCGCTTGCAAAATCGCTCTCACGCTTGAGCTCGGGCTCAAGAATTACTCAACCTGCGGATGACGCTGGCGGACTTGCCGCAGCGGATCGCATGGGAGCGACGCTCAAACAACTCGACGCCGTCAAGACCAACGTCGCCGATGCGGTTTCATTCACCCAAACCCAGGATGGTTACCTTAAGGGCATCGGCAACGCGCTCTCCCGCATGAGCGAACTGGCAACCCTTGCCCAGGACGTCACCAAGACGAGCAACGATCTGCAGGCATACTCTGCGGAATTCAGTCAGTTGCAAGAATCAATCACCAGCGCCTTCGGCAAGACTTTCAATGGTGTAACTCTGTTCTCAAGCGATCCGCTCGTTCCGAACATGAACGTAACGGTTGATGCTGATGGCAGCCAGTTCCAGATGTCCAACGTGGATCCCACTGCTGCGGGATATACAACCGTGCTAAGCAACACATCCACACTGATCGATACCTTGGATAACGCTCACACTGCGGTGACGAATATTCAGACGGCCATCGCCCAGCTCTCTCAAGACCGGGCAACGGTCGGCGGCAGCCAGTCGCGATTGCTCTGGACCGCTCAACAATTGATGGTGGCCAAAGAAAACCTCTCGGCCGCGCACTCGACCATCATGGATGTCGATATTGCCGAGGAATCGACCAATTACGCCAAATCGAACGTTCTGGTACAATCGGGCACCGCCATGCTCGCGCAAGCGAATCAAATGCCGCAAAGCGTCCTCAAGTTGCTGCAATAAGCGGTAGTAAGACGTCTTCAGGCGGATAGGGCATTCCTGATCCGCCCGGCTTTGGATTGTGAAGCAATAGGATGTTGATTGAACTTGTAATTCCCCGTGGCGGGGCGCGGCGATTCCTGCCGCGAGTGCGTGACAGGAAAGTAACCCTGTAAGGCAGGCCATCGGTCTGCCAGCGCCTCGTTATCGAGGCGCAGTGATTAGTTGTTCTGACTGTTGCGGCGCCTCTGGCTCCGTAGAGAATTGGAAACCTCGTGCGCAGGCATGCACTCTTGCCTGTGCCCCTCTTTCGGCAAGTGTCGGCGAGACGCTAACTTCCCCCCCCCCCGAACAGGCAAGATGCCTGTTCTACTCCGTTCTTTTTAGGTGCAACCCCCGCGATTTCAGCGATACTAATTGCGAGGTAACTATTCAGCTCAGAGGGAGAAATTAGCGTCTCGCTGACGCTCGCCGGAGGGAGGGGCACAGGCAAGGATGCCTATGCTACATGAATAGTTTCACTGCGGGAATGTTTGCTTGTGCCTGAATGCCAGATGAAAAAACCATCGCTGCTGATCGTATTTCTGACCGTTCTTATTGATCTCATTGGATTTGGGATGGTCTTTCCATTGCTTCCGATTCTTGCGGAGAATCTCAACGTAAACGGGTTTACCATCGGGGCGCTGATCGCCGTTTATTCGGTGATGCAGTTTGTGTTCGCGCCCATCTGGGGGCGTTTGTCCGACCGAATCGGGCGCCGTCCCATTCTTCTGGTCAGCACGGCAGGAGCGGCGATTTCGTACGTCATCTTTGCGTTTGGCTCCGGGATGACGGGGATGCCTGGGTTGATCGTTTTGTTTGCATCCCGGGTTTTTGCGGGGATTTGTGGAGCCAACATCACAGTAGCGCAAGCTTACATTGCCGACATCAGTCTGCCTGAGGAACGATCCAAGAGGATGGGACTCATTGGCATGGCGTTTGGCTTGGGATTTATTCTGGGACCGTTTCTTAGTGGAATAGGGCTTAAGCAGTTTGGAATTACCGGGCCGGGTTGGATCGCAGCATCCCTGTGCGCTGCGAATTTTCTATTTGCGTTCGCACGATTGCCCGAGAGTTGGAAGCCCGCTACGGAGAGCGCTCCGCAGCGTCCGCATCTCGACCAGTTCCTGCATACGATCAAAATGCCCAAGCTTGGCCTGCTTGTCTTGCTGTTTTTCATCGGAACGTTCATTTTCAGCGCGTTCGAGACGACGCTTGGGCTGCTGGTCAGCCAAAATTTCAATCTAAAGATTCACGATGTTCGCGGGGTTTTTGTTTTTGATTCGAAGATTGTTTATCTTTACGCCTATTGTGCGTTCATCGGCGCCTTGGTGCAGGGGGGATTTATTGGACGGTTGGTTAAACGTCATGGGGAACCGGCAGTTATTGCCGTCAGCTTCCTGTTGGTAGCCGTGAGCATTGGCCCCATGCCGTGGATGACTCCGGAACAATTTGGGTGGACCGGGCTCTTGCTGCTGCTGGCGGTGCTTTCGATTGGCTCAAGCTTGGCGCGTCCGCCAATTTTTGGAATGATCTCGATTTTATCTCCGGCGACCGAGCAGGGCACAACCATCGGAGTTGCTCAAAGCGCCGGAAGCTTGGCGCGAATCGCCGGTCCAATCTTTGCCGCAACCCTGTTCGATGCCAGTCCGGCCATGCCTTATGTCATTTGTGGTGTGGCATCGCTGATCACGGGTCTGGCGGCTTGGAAGAAGCTGAGAGAAAATGCAACTGTTCAAGTGGCCGGAATAAATTAGCGTCTCGCTGACGCTCGCGGTGAGAGGGGCACAGGCAAGGATGCCTATGCTACGTGAACTGTCACTCTACATGGCAACTGTTCAGCAAATCTACCACCAAGGGTGGCGGGCGGAAGGAAGTAACTAAAGTAGTTACTTGGAAGGTCGCCGGAATGAATTATACTGCAAACGGGTAAGATCGTTCCTTGTTAACGGTGCAAAAATAAAATTCTTACCCGGTCAAAGTAAATGCCTTGTTCTTCATCTGCGTTAATCTGCGTTATCTGCGGATAACAATTTTCTAACCACAAAAGGCGCAAATACCCAAAGGGGAAGAAGTTGTTTGTATTCTTTGCGCCCCTGCGTCTTTTGCCCTTTGCGTTTATTACATGCTGAGAAAAATGTGAGATGCGCACTCAAAGCATAAATCTACACTTCCTGCGGAGCCCTCTAAACGGTTCGATGGGGCAGCCGGTGAATCCAAGGCTTGGCTTTTTTACAAACGGGTGTATTCTTAAATTATGAGTAACGAGAGCCCTCTTATGAATCGCATTACCATTGACCCTGAGCAATGCGCAGGGCGACCCTGCATCAGGGGAATGCGCATTCGGGTGACGGATGTGCTTGATCTGCTGGGAAACGGGCTGACCCCACGGCAAGTCATTGAGGAATTGCCAGACATTGAGTTGGAGGACATCCAGGCTTGCCATAAATACGCCAGCCGCAGACTCAACCACGCGGTTCTGGTGGCAGCATGATATGGGTGGATGCCCATCTGTCGCCCGCACTGGCCAACTGGATTGAACAAGTTCTTGGCCATCCCGCCCAGTCTGTTCGTGATATTGGGCTGCGCCATGCCAAAGATAAGGATATTTTCACTGCCGCTCGACAAGCCAACGCCATTGTGCTGACCAAAGACGTGGATTTTGCAGAAATGGTGGACCGCTTTGGCCCGCCGCCTGCGGTCATTTGGCTGACTTGTGGCAACACCAGCAACGCGGCGTTGCGGATCATCCTAAAGGACATGTTGCCAAGTGCGATTGAACTTATCAGCAAAGGTGATCCAATGGTTGAAATCTCCGGCAAATCATAAACCAATCCCCTGCTGCGCGTAGGTTATGGTTAGAATATTGTTAACCGCAGATGACGCAGATTAACGCAGATGAAGAACAAGGTATTTATACTTTGAACGGGTAAGAATGTTATTTTTGCACCGATAAGAAGGAACGATCTTACAGTATAGCGTCTCGCTGACGCTCGCCGGAGAGAGGGGCACAGGCAAGGATGCCTATGCTACGTGAACTGTTACAGAGAAAATGTGGCAAAAGTGTGACAGATTTTGTTTGAGTTTTCTTTTGAGGTTGAGTATTTAAATGTTGCTGCACAAACGTGCGGTTGGTTTTTCGGTGCGCACCGTGTTTTTCCAACCGTGGTTTGTGCGGCTTTTGTGTACTCAATCTGGAGCTCCTGAAGATCGAGTTATTAGAGACATTAACAATAAATCAATCCATAAGGCGAGATAAGTTATAATTATGTCAACGAACTACTTGGAAAACGCCAATACGAACAACCAGCACGTCCTCAAGTTTGTGCGGGAAACTGCGGAACTCTGCCAGCCCGACCAGATACATTGGTGCGACGGATCTGAGGCAGAGAAACAGGCGCTAACCGAAGATGCTGTGGCAAAGGGGGTTCTGCTCAAGCTTAATCAGGAGAAGCTTCCCGGCTGTTATTATCACCGTTCAAGCGTTAACGACGTGGCGCGCGTGGAACAACTGACATTTATCTGTACTGAGACGGCGGAAGAAGCCGGTCCGACAAACAATTGGGCCGCCCCCAAGGAGATGTATGCCAAGCTCAAAGGCTTGCTTGCTGGCGCCATGAAAGGCCGGACTTTGTATGTAATTCCTTACCTGATGGGACCATTAGGATCGTCTCTGACCAAGGTGGGGATCGAGATTACCGATTCCATTTATGTCGCGCTGAGCATGCGCGTCATGACGCGCATGGGCAAGGTGGCCTACGACCAGTTGGGCAGCGGCGACGATTTTAACCGGGGAATTCACAGCATGCTCGATATCAATCCCGACCGTCGTTACATTGCTCATTTTCCGCTGGATAACACGATCATTTCAGTCGGGTCCAATTACGGGGGCAACGTATTGCTTGGCAAGAAATGCCTGGCGTTGCGCATGGGTTCGTACTTGGCTCGCAAACAGGGCTGGCTGGCCGAGCACATGCTCATTCTAGGCGTCGAATCGCCCACAGGTGAAAAAACGTATGTTGCCGCAGCATTTCCGAGCGCTTGCGGCAAAACAAATTTCGCGATGCTCGTTCCGCCCGCTCAATTCAAGGGTTGGAAAATCTGGACGCTGGGCGACGACATTGCCTGGATGAAACCTGGTTCTGATGGACGGCTCTATGCCATCAACCCCGAGAACGGTTATTTCGGCGTCGTCCCCGGAACTAATTACAAGAGCAATCCGAACGCGATGGAGACGATCAAGCGCGACACGATCTACACAAACGTCGCATTGACGCCCGACTTGGACGTATGGTGGGAAGGCAAGGATGGCGAGCCGCCCAAGGAATGCCTCGACTGGAAAGGCCAGAAGTGGACGCCTGATTCGAAAGAAAAAGCGGCGCATCCAAACAGCCGTTTTGCCGCGCCGATGCGGAACAACCCGGTGCTGGCACCCGAAGCCAACGATCCCAAGGGAGTGCCGATCAGCGCGATTATTTTCGGTGGACGCCGGGGAACGACCATGCCACTCATATTCCAGTCCTTCAACTGGGGACACGGGGTATTTACCGGCGCGACAATGGGATCCGAAACCACCGCCGCCGCCGCCCATGCCGTGGGCGAGGTGCGCCGCGATCCGATGGCCATGCTGCCATTCTGCGGTTACAGCATGGGGCAGTATTTCCAGCATTGGCTCCGGATGCGCAAGTTCATTGCCGTGCCTCCATCCATCTTCCACGTCAACTGGTTCCGCAAGGACGAAAAAGGCAATTTCCTGTGGCCTGGTTTTGGCGAAAATATGCGAGTGCTCAAGTGGATCATTGACCGCGTGCGCGGGCGTGTCGGAGCCGTCGAATCGCCGCTGGGTTGGGTGCCATCCGTGGATTCGTTCGAACTGGCTGGTTTGAAGGACTTCGGTCCGGCTGAGTTTGCTCAGGCTCAAGCCATTAACGTCGAGGAATGGAAGCGCGAGGCGCTTTCGCAAGAGGAACTGTTCTTCAAGTTATACGCCGATATGCCGAAAGAACTGAGTTACCAGCGCGAGTTGCTGATCAGCAGACTTGTGTAGCCGGTAACTGATGTTGTGAGCAATGATCCTGCGTACGTTCAGCGGTTGGCCCGCCACTACGAAATGTTCAAGCAGATCGACAAAGATCAAAGTCGTTCCCTGAAAAACAAGCTGAAAAAATTGCGATAGGCGAACGCGGACAGTTCGCCCGCAGTTATCGCGCCCGGCTTTGCCGAATGTGGCGAGGAATGCAATTTCGTCAGCGACATTTCCCACCAGCCTCTATCCGCAGCGCCCTTCGGCACCCCAAGAACCTTTGTGGAGCTGCCTTCGGCCGTTCCGCCGACGTTCCTGTCGGCGAAGTGTCGATAGCAAGACAACCGCTGGAATTATCGACGCACCCTGCAGGTTAGAAAACCTGCGGAACGGCACACAGGAATGTCTGCCCTACGGCCAGTTGCTTCGCCCAACTCTGCCTGTAAGGCGCATCACGGGAAGATTGGACGCCTATCAAAAAGAATGGCCGCTTGGATTATTGGGCGGCGGGGGTAGGGTGTTGAATTGATCGGGATTTAGCCATATAAAGTTCATGCAATATATGTTCCTATTATACCTTCCCGGTTGCGAAGGCTTTCTTTCTCTTGCTTAACATCGTCGGTTTTCCGTTACCCTCAAACCATTCCTTTACG
>CAIUEN010000020.1 GCA_903898185.1 uncultured Verrucomicrobiales bacterium | reverse complement strand
TGACTTTGACAGAGATGAAAACATCTCCCGATGCGGTGAATTTCACAGCGTTGCTCATCAGATTATTCAGTATCTGCATCAATCGCAGAGGATCCCCATGTAGGTGTGTTGGCACGTCTTCTGAGATAAGGCTATGCAGTTGGAGTTTTTTTACACCCACTTGCCCACCAATCATGCTCAAGGCCTTGCTGAGGACATCTTCCAAGGCAAAGTCAGTCGTTGCAAGTTCCAGTTTCCCGGCCTCGATCTTCGAGAAATCAAGGATGTCGTTAATGATCCCCAAGAGCGATCTGGCGGCTTGGTTGATGTTTTTGACATAGCCCTGCTGCATGGGATTCAGAGGGGTATCCTGTACCAGGTGGCCCATGCCGATGATGGCGTTCATGGGGGTGCGGATTTCGTGGCTCATGTTGGCCAGGAACTCGCTCTTGGCGCGAGTGGCGGCTTCGGCGGCTTCTTTGGCTGTTTGCAGCGCCAACTCCACCTGTCTGCGCTCGAAGATGTCGCGCATCACCGCCTGCAGCACCGGCCTCCCGTCCATTCGCATGGATGTGAGCAAAACCTCGACAGGAAACGTTGTGCCAGTGTCAGCCCGCCGATGCACCCACTCGAAGCGCAGGCTCCCCATGTCCATTGCCACTGCGATTTGCTCCCGCGCCAGCGTCAGTGAATCCGTGCCGCACGGCTGCTGCGGCGGGGAAAGGTCACCAACATGTTTCGAGCAGAGTTCATCCCGGCTGACGCAGCCCATCATTTGGAGAGCCGCCCGGTTGCAGTCAAAGATCCCATTTTTGTCGAGCAGCAGCACGGCGTCGCCAGTCGAGTCGAAGAGCGTGCGGAACTTCGTCTCCGAACGATTCAGCGCTTCCTCGGCAACGGATTGCTTGACCAAAAGCGCTACCATGCTCACAAGTCCCTCCAATATGATATCGTCATCGACGGAGATCGGATGTTTCGAGAAAAGGCCTAAAACGCCTATGGATTCTTGCCCCGTCACACGGAGTTGGTAGCCAGCGAACGAGACAAGCCCCAAGCCCAGTGCCCAGGCATGATCGTGTATAAGCGGCTCATTCGGGAGATCGTTGCTGATGAATTTGGGATTTTCGCCCGATGCCAGGAGTCCTATTTTGTAGCACCCCAATGGAACATGCTGGTGAATCCGGCCATTGGTGTGGGTGTACCGTCCAGAGCTCGCCAGCAAATGCAAACACCGGTCACGCAGGCGACAGACGTGCGGACCATCTTGCGCCTCGGCATGAATGCAGCCCTGTTCACACAGATCTCCAAGACGGATGAGCCAAATGCGGCAGAAATCGGCGTCGAATAGGCGGACGACGACGTCGGTAATCATCCGCAGTTTATCTTCCAGCGGGGCTTGGCGCAACAGGGACTGCTGCAATTGACTGATGCTCTGCTGCCGCTGCAGAAAGCGCTCTTTGTTCGCATCCACCAATTTGCGCTTGGTAATGTCCTGTATGAAAACGATGAAGATGCCGCCCCGCACGTTGGAACACTGCACGTTTACCGCAACAGGAAAGACACTCCCGTCTTTGCGGCGGTATTGTGACTCGAAGTGATCCTGGCCTTGGGTTATGACCTTCGCGATGTGTTTCTGGGTGTCCTCAGAAGTCTCCACAGCCTCAATGTCAGTGATGCGCATGCTCAAGAGCTCTGTGCGCGAGTATCCGCTCATCTGGCAGCAGGTATTGTTTACTTCGAGAAACCGGCCTTCAAGATCCGCCATATAGAACCCGTCAAGGGCGGTCTCAATGATTGCCGCATGTTCGATCTCAGCCTGCTTGCGCTCGGTAATGTCGCGGATGACCGCCACTGCATGCCAAGCGCCGCTCAGTTCAATCGATGAAAGCGAAATCTGCACCGAGATTTCCTTCCCATCCTTTCGCATCGCCTCCAGATCCAGCGTTTTTCCCACAGCGCCTCCATGTCCCGTGCGCAGAAACTCCGGGAAGGCGGCGTTGTGCTCCCCATGATATCGCGAGGGCGCGATGAGCGAGTGCATCATCTGGTCGATGGCTTCGGTTCTTGTGTAACCGAAAATGCGCTCGGCGGCCGGATTCCAATAGGACACCCGGCCTTGCGGGTCCATCATCAGGATGGCATCGTTGGCTGAATCAGTGATAATGCGCAGGCGGATTTCGCTTTCGCGCTTCGCTTCGTCCGCCAGTTTGCGTTCGGTGATGTCCACATGGGAGATCACCACACCCACACCACCCAGGTTCAGAGGGGTGGTGTTCATGCTGAACCACCGTTGTTGCTGCGGGGAATGGCAAGGATATTCCAGACTGAAGCTGGGCAATCTGCCATCCAACACGGCCTGGATGCCCGCGAGGACGTTCATTGCCTCCTCTGAAGTGGAACCAATGCCAGCCCGGCAGGCTGTCAGGTAATTGGCGCCGACTTCGGTATGGGGCGCGGGCTTGCCAGGCTCAGCGCTGTTTTCCAAAGCAAAACGCCGCCAAGGTTCGTTGACCGTCAGGATTATCCCGTCACGGTCCAGCACGGCGATTTGAGCGGACACGGAGTTGAGGATCGAGACGTTGAATGCCTCGCTCGCTCTAAGCGCATCCTCGGCCCGCTTGCGCATTAACGCCAATGCGATGTTCGAGGCAATTCCTTCCAGAATTTCAATTGCAGTCAGGGTAAAGAAACCTTTGCGCCGGTCGTTGAGCTGGATTAGACCCAAATTCCCGCTTTTATCCGCTATGGGCACCAAGACCACCGAGGCGTAACCTTGCTGAGCGCATGGAGTGCTGGGATGAGGCTCAAGCTGATCGGACAAAAGGGATGTCAACGGGGAGATGTTGTTTGTCCAGAAGCTTCCCCTTGGTGTGAAGAGCGGGTTGGCCGGGTCGGTCTTGCCGGAAATGACCAGTCCGCAGTTGCATTTCAATTCGGCGTTGCCGTCTTGGCCCAGGCAGCACCCGCCATCCGCAGCTTTCGCCATGAGCGTGTTTTCCGTAAGCAAGAAATCCTTGGAAAAGCCGTCCTGGGCGAAATACGGAAAGTCATCCCCCTCTTGCAGACGAATGCCCACGGCATCGACTCCTGTCCATGTCTTCAATGAGGTGACAACACGCTGGATAAACTGCTTATAATCTCCCGGCTCGTTCAGTATCTGCAGGATTTCCCGCCCCATATCTCCATAATCTTGCGCCTGTTTGCGCAAGGTGATGTCGGTGATGAAGCCGTGCCAGAGCGTCGAGCCGTCGGCTTCGCGCTGTGGCATCGCGTTGCCCAGCCGCCAATGCACCGTGCCATCGTCAAACTTCACCCGATACTCCTGGTTCCACGGCGTCAAGTCTTGCGCCGATTTCTTGATGCAGGCAACAACGCCGTCGCGGTCGTCCGGGTGAAGAATGGCAAATACTTTGGACGCATCCTCGCAAACTTCCTCCGGGCTGAGCCGGTATATCTGATGCATCGCTTCACTGGAGAAAGGAAAGCAGGAACTGCCGTCAGGGCGCAACCGATACTTGTAAACAACCCCGGGCACCGTGTTGGCGATTTTTAGCAGACGGCTCCGCGCCTCTTCCCGGGCATCCACCGCCCGCCCACGTTCGGCGATTTCACTGCTCAGTTTTTGGTTCGTGGCTTCCAGCCGCTCCATGGCCTCCACGGCGTCTTTCATCAGGCTGATGGATGTGAGATAAGGTTGGTGGCTATTGGCTTGGTTATTTCCATCCACCACCAGATCCGCACGGAGGGCCTTGGCAGCTTGGAGGGCTTCCCCACCGCTGGATGCCCTATCCACAATATAACCGGCTTGTTCCAACAGACGCGCGGCGCCGTTCAGAATGTCGGGATCGTGGTTCACGACCAAGATGCGAATGCGCGGCTGAGCGGATGGTTCGGGGTGGTTCTTTTTGCTCATTAGATCGGAAGTCACTGCATTTTCAATTTACACTTTGTGTTGAAAATGTCAAGAATTTAAGTGTCGGCCAGCGCCGCAACCAAAACATCCGTGTTGGCTGGCAGATCATCCACAATGAGTATTGTATCCCTCTTGGCCGGTGGCGGTTGATGCGCTTCGCAAGAAACTGATTCTTGTTGATTCATTATAACATCCTTTCCAAGATGGCGACCGCTTCGGTCAGCCGGTAATTTCCAATTTGACGATCCAACTCGGCCAGATTGATGCGGAACTCCTCGGGCCACGTTTTGGATCGGATCGCTTCCATCAGTTCCTGACAAGGCTGGGGGGTCGTAGTTGCGCAGAGGTTCCTTCATTTGTTCCAGCATTGCTATCAATTGCTCCGCAGTGCCTGCTTCGCGCGATTCATCCGTCCGAAGCTCAAATGAATTCACCTCCGGCTCCAAGGTTGTCGCGATGGCCACAAGGATACTCTGGAGCTGCTGCCATAAGGGATTCAGCCGCTGGTCAGCGTTGCTTTCGCTTCGGCCCAAGTCCAATTCCATTTGGGCAGCCGCCTTTTGCAAATCGCTCGCGCCCAAGGTGCCCCCACGCCCTTGAGGTTATGCACCCGGCGGAGGGCATCTGCGGTTCTGCCTTCTTGAAGTTCGGCCAGAAACTGGCGTTCCATGTCCCCAAACTCTGTGAGGAACTGCCGCAGAAGCTTTTGGTAAAGGTTCCGGTTGCCGCTTACATGGTGCAAGCCCAAGTCAATGTTGATGCCAGGAATGGCTGGCAGGGAAGCGCCGGAGATAACACTGCCCAACGCATGCTGTTTTATGTTCACTGGTTTTGCGGGCAGCCAGCGTTGCAGGGTATGGTAGAGCTCAACGGGATCAATCGGTTTGTCCAGATGGCCGTTCATCCCGGCGGCAAGGCTTTGCTCACGATCTCCGCTCATGGCGCAGGCCGTGAAGGCGATCATCGGCAAAAGCCCT
>CAIUEN010000019.1 GCA_903898185.1 uncultured Verrucomicrobiales bacterium | reverse complement strand
TCAAAGGGCATGAGAAAATCAATGATGTCCTCGCTACGATCGAACTGGAACATTCAACGATTGAAAAGCAGGCACTAAACTGAAAATTAATCCAATTAACCACTCAAAATATTTTCAACTAAATTCTGGACATGCTCAGCCGGTAGCCCACACCCGATTCGGTTGTTATAAGCTCCGGCTTTGCATTGTCATCTTCTATCTTTTCCCGCAGATGGGCGATGTGAACGCGAAGGTAATGAGTTTGTTCGGTGGCTTTGGTTCCCCAAACCTGAGTCAAAAGATGCCGGTGGGTCAGGACTTTTCCGGCGTGAGTTACAAGCAAACGGAGCAAGGCGTACTCCGTGGGAGTGAGTTTTACTTCATTGCCAGATTTTTTGACCAGGCGCTTTGACAGGTCCACTTCCAGGTTGCCACTGGTGAAAATAGCATCGGGGCCTTGAGGTTGAGCATGGCGCAAGGCAGCCCGAACTCGCGCGAGCAACTCTGCGCTGCTGAATGGTTTGGTAACGTAATCGTCAGCGCCGCCGTCAAGCGCAGCGACTTTGTCGTTGTCCTGATCACGCACGCTCAGGATGATGACAGGCACACTGCTCCATTCGCGTAAACGCCTCAAAACTTGCGCGCCGTCCATGTCAGGCAGGCCAAGGTCCAGTAGAACCACATCGGGCCGACGCTGGGCGACCTGCGCCACTCCGTCGCTGCCAGTGGCGGCTTCAAAGACACGATAGCCGTTCGATTCAAGCACGGTGTGGAGCAGACGGCGAATCTGAGGTTCGTCATCAATGACAAACGCCACCGGTGGTCGTTGGATTGTTTGGTCGTTCATTATTCCGGTTCAACGTTGGGTGGTTTTTCAGGCTGGGGCAAGCGCATTGTAAATAACGCTCCGCCACTTGGGCGGTTTTCGGCAGTGACGGAGCCGCCATGGGCTTCAACAAATCCTTTGACAATGGCAAGCCCAAGGCCGCTGCCGCCGGTTCTCGTGCTGGGCGCCCGAAAAAACTTATCAAAGATGCGCGGCAGCGATTGCGGCGAAATGCCCGGTCCGCGATCCGCCACGATGATAATCAGGCTGCCTTCCTCCAAACGGGCCTGCACCAGAACCGGCGTTCCGGCGGGAGTATGAAACGCCGCATTGAGCAGCAGGTTGGCCAAGGCATGTTGCACAAGCGAACCATCAACCCGGACTAGCATTGGGGATGCGGGCAGATCGGCTTGCACTGGATGTGATGCGAGTTCCCGTCGCAATTCGCGCAATGTTGTTTGGACAAGATCGCGCGCGTCATGCCAGTCGAGGCGTGGAAGAATACTGGATGATTCCAATCGCGCCACGTCCAGCAGGTTACCGACAATGCGGTTAAGCCGGGCGTTGGCCTCTTGAATTTCTCCAATCAAATCTTGCTGTTGCTCCCTGGGCATTATCGTCGAAGCCGCCAAAGAATCGGCGGCGCTGGCGCTTGCCGCGAGGGGCGTTCGCAGTTCGTGCGAAATGGAATTTAACAGTGTTCGCCCGAATTTTTCAGATTCGGCAAGCAGGCGCGATTGTTCAGCGGCGGCGCGCAATTCAACACGATCTAGGGAGTTGGAAGAAATAATCATACCAGAGCGCACGGCTCAATAAGAACATCCCATTTAGGCAAAGTGGGTGATCGCTGCAATCGCTCTTCTAATTTCGCCTTGGCCGCTTTGCACAAGCGCACGCCTTTGGCATAGAC
>CAIUEN010000018.1 GCA_903898185.1 uncultured Verrucomicrobiales bacterium | reverse complement strand
TGCCTCAGCGGTCGCCTTGTGGACGCCGTACAGTTGAATCAACTTGCCATAATTGGAGCCAACCTCGGCTTCAACATGATTGTTGTACCAGTCTGTGGTAAGCCCGTAGGTGCCATCGGCTTGCCGGTTGACGGCAATGTCGTATGGGCCTTTGAGTCGAATGACGTATTCGCCTTTGGTAGTTTGCGTGTAATAACCACGAGCTTCTGCATTTTGGAGCAATTCGAGACCGAGTTCGGAGCATGCGGCTCTCAATGCCTCGGTGTCGCGTATCTGTGTTTTGATGGTCGTAAAATGTGACATAAGTGATTGAAAAGGTTTATGAAGCGAGGAAGGCTCATGAAATGAGCCGGAAAAGATGAGATTCAGGGGAATTACGGCAGACTTGATGTTTCAAAAAGCGGCTAAAAGACTCTTTTGTAACAATTAACTACAATGCCAGAGGCGTAAAATCCTGAAAAATAAGGCTACTTATCAGTATTGGAAACGGACGCACTCATTTTGCTAATATATATGGCATTCTTGTAACATACTTACATGCAGACGGTTACATGGCTTTTTGCCAAAACTAAGCAACCCGGACCAATACGATTCATTTCGGACAGTTAAAATAAAGTGGTCAATAGATATATAAAAATTATGATCACAAATATTCAATTATCAGCTAAAAGAACCGGAACTATCCGCAACAATAATGAAACAACCAATGAGCCGACATTGGCAGAAATGGATGCCACCGAATTGGTTCGACTGGAAGAGATGGCAAGTGAGGCCATTGCCATTCAACTGGCCATCGAGAAAAGAAACGCTGAAATCGAGGACGCCTTAATCGAATTAGCCAATGAAAAACTGGCAGTGGCATAAAAAAACTACAATGGGCCTTGGGTTGCCCAAGGCCCATTCTCAAAATAGACACAACACACTACTACAAATCAGTCGTATTGACACCAAACTTTCCACGAAAACATTTATTGCAACAGGAAATAGTTAATCCAATTTTTATAAATATCTCCGCGCCACACTCCCCCACAGTTTCTATCTATACACTGGATGTCTGTCATAAGCTGTTGTGGCACAGGTGTATAACAGTGTCTAAAATTCCCAATTTTGTTGTATTGTGTTGTGATGAGAAAACCCCATGCTTTATGGGCATGGGGAGTAGCATTCGCATCATTTGGGGGCTTATAGATCAATTACGCCGCCAAGGAGAATTTTCGTTTTCCCATTTCCCCAAAGTTGCGAACCAGTGCGGCCTTGTCGGCTGTAGCCATCTGGCGAGCCTTGTCGGCCAGACCGGTCAAACCTTGCACCAGTTGCTGTTTCCACCCTTCGTTGCTCCTGTACTCCTCGGCAGTTCGCGACAAGAGTTGTCGGCGCACTTCGTCGAGTTGAGCTTCCATTTCTGCGTCACCAGCAAAATTCAAGGAGCGAAACTGCTCAATGAAATTAACCAGCCGGTTCAAGGTTTTTTGATGAACTCCTGTTTCTGACGAGTTGATGCTGGCCAGCATGTCGGTGCAAAGCTGGGCGGTTTGGGTGCGAAGAGTCGTGATGCAGTCGCTGACGAATGATTCAGTCTCACGTCGGAGATGCTCCTCTGCTTCTTGGGCCACTCGCTGACGCGCTTCAATGACGCCACGCTGATCTGCTTCTGTGACGGCTTGAACATTGGCCAAAGGTGCGACAACCTGAAACAGGTAGGTTT
>CAIUEN010000017.1 GCA_903898185.1 uncultured Verrucomicrobiales bacterium | reverse complement strand
TCTTGCTACCGACGCTTTGCCGACTGGAAAGTCGGCGCAACGGCAGACAAGAATGTCTGCGCTACGTCCGAAGGTCGTTCCCTGCTCTTGGCGCAAAAAGTAACATTCTTACCCGTTCAAAGTATACTTTCCCAATTTCTGCTTTCTTTTGATGCCTCCATCCATTCGGCAATCTGGTTACAATTGATCGTCGCGCTGAAATTCTTTTCAGCGAATCGGCGGGCTGCGAGGCCGCGAGCGCGGAATTCCGACGGATTGCAGGCTTGTTTGATGGCCGCCAGCAGCGCGGAAAGATCGTTTTCCGGCACCACCCATCCGCCACCGGATTCCTCAATCCAAGCGGCGGTTTCGCAATTTCGTCCGCCGACATAGATGACGGGGCGTCCGACGGCAAAGCTCCCTTGGAGCTTGCTGGGAACCATCAGCCCTTGCCAGGCGGAATCCAAGCTGGCCAGATGAACGTCAGCGGCGCAAAGGTGAGCGCGCAACTGCGAATGGGGCGCGTAATCAAAAAACTCAATGCGCACAGCCGGGTTTGCCAGGGCAAATGCCTCGACCTCAGCGCGACGCTTGCCACCTCCGGCAAAAACCCAGCACGGACCCGATGCGCCCAATTGCCTCGCGGCTTCGAGAAACTCGCGAAAACGATGCCCCAGTCCCATGTTGCCGGAGTACAGGAACACCGGTTCGCTCTCTTTCCACCCCCGCTCGACTCGCAACGGATTTGGCAGGAGATCAGGCCAGGGGGACAGATCGGAATTGCTCCAGAGGGGGAGGTGGAGAGTCGTGAATCGTGAATCGTGAGTTGTGAATCGAGAGTCGTGAATCGAGGGATGCGGAAAAGAAGCAGAAAGTGGAAAACGGAAAGCAGAAATTTCCGAATCTCCCGTCTCTTGTTTCCTGCTTCCTGTTACCCGCCCCTCGCCTACCCAATACTGATCGACTTTTGCGGCCATCATGGGGCCCAAGGCCAAGACAAATTGAGATCCGCGCAACTGGTAACGGGTCAGGCGTTGCAGAAACCGGAAAAGCAGGCTGTTCTTGCGAGCCATGCCGTGGGCGAACATGACATCGGGATAAAGATCCATGATCCAATGCGCATGCCGCCCCCCATGTCGCCATGCGGCCCATTTGCCCAACAGCCCAATGTAAGGAGGCGTGGTAAGCGAGAGAATCACATCCGCCTTGCCCCGTTCAGACATCAGCGCGGCAAACAGCGAACTGTAAAAGGTCGCGTAATCCGCCAACTTCCCGACGAACCCTCGTCTGCCAAAGCCGGTCGCCGCAAGCCGGATGATCTCAACTCCATCCCGTGTCTCTCTGGCCGGGAACGCATCCTCTCCATTATAAGACCTGCGTGAACACAGCACCCGCACCTGGTGCCCTCGTTCAACAAGAACCTTCCCCAAATCATGCAGATACTGCCCGGTTGGCGCCGGATCGGGGGGATAAAATTGGTTGAGAAGAAGAAACTTCAAAACTCAAAAGAAGAAATCGTCAGACCAAAGCAGAAATTGGGAAAAGAGGAAATAGATTTAGTCATCTCTTCTTGTTGTTGATTTCTGTTTTCTGCTTTCCAAATTTCTACTTTTCTTAGAGCCCAATCCCATACCTCACGTAATACCACGCCAGCCCCATGTATTCATGCAGGACATAAGGGGTCTCTGCCAAATACGGCTTATGTTCCATATTGACACCGTGATAGGAGGGCATGGAAAAGAACTCTATCCCGTGTCCAAAATGCTGGAAGCAGGCCAGAGCCCGCCGGGCATGAAACCAGGAAGTGACCAGAATGACTTTCTTGCACCCGTGCTCCTGAAGCACCTTTACCGAAAACTCGGCGTTCTCCTTCGTGTTCCGTGCGTTTTCTTCGACGAAAACCTTCTCTTTCGGAACTCCCGCCAAGACCAGCCGATCTCGAATCAAATAGCAATCGCCGATCCCGGTGACCACGATGTATGAAGCATTGCCAGACTTCAAAGCTTCCAGCGCTCGAAAAGGCCGGTCTCCAGAATCACCGCCCAGAACAACAACAGCATCGGCATGTTCGGACTTGAGTTCGACGAACAGAACGGGTTTAGAAAAGAACGTCAGAATTGTTGCCGAGAGGACACCGATAAGGGCGACAATGTAGATTCTATGTTTAAACCAAAGAGATTTCAAAACAGTGCGCGACAGTTCAAAGACTGAATCAATGGGAAGTTCAGTCCAACATGAACAAGACGGCCATTATCTCGCTAATGTGTGGAGTCGGTTTCCAATTTTCGGGGCAATCCTACAGATCTTATTGCACTTACAATATCAGGCTTCACCAATTCCGATCCGAAACCAGAAAGGTGAGTGCTATCGTGGTAGAACAGATGGCCTTTTTCATCAACAAATTTAATCTCCGAGTTTGTCATTGAGAAGCGGGATGCCATATCAATAACAACGACATTCGTACGTTGTTGACTTGTTACATAGGCGTTGGCATCGAGTCGGCGACGTCTTCTCACCGGATCTTCGATGAATGGCGCATGAGCCCCGCCGCGGATGGCCGATCTTGTTGCGTTCTCCGGAAGAATGGGCGGTTGTGTGAACAAAATAATAGATCAAGCAAACGGTTTTAATTTGTCGATTGCCAAAGCAAGCTCATCCTGATCGCCTTTAAGTTGTATCTCCCAAGCGCAAACAAGAAACAAGATGTCGGGCTTCACTTCTTGGACGACAGCAAGAGAATCTGACCAAAGTTGTCGCTTCTCTCCACGGGTTGAAGGAAGTGGATTACCGGCAGCAACGCTTATCACGTTTAGTTTGAGTCCGGCTTCCTCGCTTATTTCTCTCATGACTTTTCCGTACATGGAGCCATTACTGTCACCCATCAGAACAATCGCTCCCAGTTTACTGGATTTGTTGAACACAAGTCCTCCGCGAGCCACTTGAACCATCTCCGCATTGACGTAGTTAGCTTTCCGAACGGCAATGCCAAGAGGAACACAAATCGCGACAATCACTGCCAACGAGAAGAATGCAAGACGGCGATTACGAGTTTGGTTAAGGAAAACACGAAGAGGAGATTCAATCAGTTTAAAGCTCAGGTATGCGGCGGAAAAGCTTATCACTATTTTCAGCAGGATGCGAATGGGCTGCGACGTGGCATACATTTGGTAATCCACCAAGGAAAGAACTGGCCAGTGCCAAAGATAAAGCGAGTAGGAAATTCGCCCGATAAAGACCGCAGGTGCCAGAGAAAGCAGGGATTCGCCAGTGCTTGCAATCCCAGCAGTTGGCACGAGCACAAGAACCGCCCCCAAGACGGGGAAGAGCGCCTGATAACCAGGAAATTTATTTCCTTCCTTCACGCAAACAAAGGATGCAGCGATCATGGCAATGCCTATTAGTGAGATCCACCTCCGCCAATTTGGCGAAACCAGAACCGACATATCACCACGAATGGCAAGAAGAGCTCCAACCGACAGCTCCCAAGCCCTGGTTGGAAGGAGAAAAAATGCCCAAGATGGACGAGCAGTCGTCACGGCAATGCAGGCGGCAAAACTAAGTAAGGAAATGGCAGCCAGAATAGGCACTATAAGCCTTGGAGATTTTCGGTAAACTATTGTCAAAACGAGAGGAAATATCATGTAAAACTGTTCCTCAACCGAAAGCGACCAATAGTGCAAAAAAGGCTGAGCGTCTGGGGAAATTGTAAAATAATTCCCCTGAAACATGAACTTGATATTCGCGATCGATAAACTGGCAGCAGCCAGATTTACGCCAGCGGAAGCAAAATCCTGCGGAGAATAGATGAAATACGCCCCCACAAGGGTGGCTAACGCGACAGTAAAGAATGCAGGAAAGATGCGAGCAATGCGCCTTTGGTAGAACTGAGCGAGACTGAATCTGTCCTGCTGACATTGCCGAAAAATTATTGAAGTAATTAAGTATCCCGAAATAACAAAAAAGACATCTACACCGACAAATCCTCCTGGTAGAAGGTTCGGTTTAAGGTGAAATAAGAATACTGAAAGGATTGCTATGGCACGCAACCCGTCGATTGCTGGACGGTATTCTTGTGACTTTATGGTTTTATTTTGCGTTCTGCTCGAACGCTGTGAGGTTGCCGCCATGGTGGACTCTTCTTCAGTCATGTTGCAATGCTTATTTCCCTAGCGAGAAAGACGCGGGGCAAACGGCTGCTTCAAGGTGGAGCTTTTGTTAGGTTCGACCTGCACGAGAGTTTCAAGCTGCTGCACCAAAGCCTTTCTGGCCCGTTCGGGGGTGTCGTAGCCGGTCACCATGAATTCGAGCACTTTTTGACCATTTTTGCCTCTTCCGGCCCAGATGCCCCGGATGAGGTTCAACCGCGAGGACTCGTATTGAGCGGCAGCGCCTTGGTCTGCGCCAGCCTCCCATCGGCAATGGAAAACATGCATCTGAATGCCTTGATATTCGTAGAGATATTGACGGATGGGAAGTTCGATATTGTGGACTTTGGCTATGAACAGGTCTGGACCGGCCAGACGCTTCTGACCGGCAGCGTCCATGCAAATTTCTGGCGTGTGTCTTTTGGCGAGATAGCCTGCGACACGTCCCGGCAGCCAATTGAAGTAGAACGCGTGCCAATTCATCCCATCGAAGTTCTTCCATTCGCCTTCCTTGCCTTCATCATAACGAAGCAGTCCGTAGGTTTTTTCGCCGATGGTAAAGGGTGTAAACGAGGGTTCGTTTGTGGGAAAGCTCATGGTCCAGTCGGGGCCGGTCACAAGCTTTGATTCAAGGTGAGAGAACCACAATGTTGTGCCGATTTCCACGGTCGCAAGCCATGCAATCATAATTAAGGAGAGGGGGAGAAAAGCAGAAATCGGGGAAGAACGTAGCGCGGCCGTCCCGGCTGCGGGTTCTGGCGGCGTCTCGCCGCCAGTATCAGTCACACCACCAGGCGGGACGCCCGTCGAACCCGCAGGCGAGGACGCCCGCGCTACACGGCTGCATCCGAGATACATGCCGACCAGCCATAGGGTGAGGGTGCAGGCGACCAGGATGGCCAAGCCGGCGGGATCGTGGTATTCGGCGATGGCGGCCACCCCCTTTTTGGCGGCGATCCATGTCAGGAATGAGGTGCGGCAAACATTAAAAGCAAACGAGAGCGCGATTCCGGAAGCGACCAGGATAATCCGTCGCCCCCAGCAAAGCCAATAGAACTCCCCCAAGAAGAGCGAGATCATCAGGCTGGACTGGAAAGATCGAATCCCACTGCAAGCCTCGTCTATCCCCACAACCCCGGAGCCAACCTCTATGATATTGCCGTGTTGAATCGCTGGAATGCCAAGAACGCCCATAACTTCGACCACGACGGAAGTATTGAGGCGGGTAAGCGACTGAATGATGGGCTGCTCAATTGGCGTTGGCCACGGAACGGCAATCAGGAAGAAGCAGACTGCAAAGCCGCATACCCGCAGCCCCAAGCGTCCCCTAACAGACCAGATCAGGTAAAGAGTCGAACCTACTGCAATCAAGGCCAGAACCCATTGCAAGGGACGCCATTCGGGTGTGCTCGCCGCAACCAAACGCGCGGGAAGAAAAAGGAAAAGCAGAAAGCAGAAAGCAGAAATCTGGAAATAACGTAGCGCGGCCGTCCCGGCTGCGGGTTCTGGGGGCGTCCCGCCGCCAGTTTCCGAAACACCGGGCGGGACGCCCGCTGAACCCGCAGGCGAGGACGCCCGCGCTACATGAGAAGCAGAATCAGAGGCGGTGGGCGATGCTGGATTCTGGTTACAGGATGTTATTGATGTCCAGTTTCGCAGAATGAGGCCAACACATAGAAAAGGAACGATCCATCCGTAACTGTATTGCGGGTTGGTTGACCACTCCAGGCAAACGCTGTCGATGACGCGATACCAGAGAAACGCGAATGGGAGGATGATATATAATACGTTCATAGATGAAATCCCCTAAAGTTAGCAGCAATGGGACATTATGATTTTTATGGAATAGTCCATTTGAGCCAATTAAAGCGCGAAATGGCGACGCTGGTAGCCAAGCTGCCGACCAGACCAATAAAGAAAATTAGAAGAATTTTTGTTCCACTAATGGAACTTCGGTCAGTTACTAGTACAAAATCAGCTCCAAGTACCCATGCGAGGTGGGAAAGGTATATTCCGTAGGAGTAATAACCAGCCCATGTCATAAATCTTACTATGCTCCCCTGCCAGACGCCCAATGTGGTCAGAAAAAAAATCAAACCGGCAAGATTCCCAAGCAAGGGATCAGAATCAAAGATGCAGCCTACGACGAGTAATATAGCTAGCGTAAGAGCAATCCATTTTGCGGAGCGCCATTTTTCCATCAGCCAACGCATTTGCGGAAGAAATGGAGCCAACCCAAGGCTCCAGAGAACGCTTGGAAAGGCATGCCAACCAAGGTTCACAATATAGGTTGCGTTAAGGAGCCCATCAGAATTCGAGTTGTTGATGTGCTGTGGAATTGAATGTTGTGACACCAAGATGCCTCCCAACAAAAGTGGGAACAGCAGCCCCCACTTACACCAAGTTAGAGGAAGGATCCTCTGCGCATAAAAGAATGTGCTCAAACTGAGAACCATAATGAATGGCAAAAACCACAAATGGCTGGCCGATCCATTGGCTAACAGATATGGCCCAAGTGTAACAAAAGGAGCGCCTGTTAACATCTGCTTTCCATTACGCACAAGAATGTCGAATCCAGTCCAAAACAGAAACGGCATGTAGATTCGATTAAATCGCTGTATGAAATAAGTAAGAAAGGACTGGTGCGGTTTGTTTAGAATTGATTTAGCAATCAAAAAGACAGCAGTACAAACGAAAAATGGAACGCTGAAACGTCCAATTGCTGATATATTTTGGAAGGAGGAACAGATCCCAAAGGTATGGATGATTATAACGCCAAGACAAGCTACAAACCGACCCGCATCCAAGGATGGAAGCTGATCGTTGGATATAGTTCTTCTAAAAGTTCTTCTAAACCCCGTTTCTGGCATTTCTTGCAATGCTGGAAGAGCAGTTAGAATTGGTGGCATGACCTTATGACCTTACAAGTCGTTTTTTTCGGAATGCGGCTGGATTACCGCTGTAGATTCCCAATGATTCCAAGTCCTTGGTCGCAATCGAACCTGCAGCCAAGACAGCATGAGCGCCAATGTGGACCCCTGGCCCAATCCAGCTTCCCGCCCCCACCCACGCGCCGTCATCGATGGCAATGGGCTTGGTAATGAGATCAAATGTGCTGCGGCTGAAGTCATGATTTCCTGTGCAGAGGAAAGCGCGCTGAGAGATGCATACATTGTTGCCGATGGTGATCCGGTCAAGGTTCAGAAGCCAGCACTCTTCACCAAGCCAAACGTGATTACCGATGGATAATTTCCACGGAAACGTGATCTTCACCTGCGGTTTAATGACGACGCCGTTCCCGATTTGTGCCCCGAATAGGCGCAAGACCCACCGTTTGAATGGTGAAATTCCGAACGGACATAAACGGAAAAGCAAAAGGCTGACAACCAGCCAAAGAGCCTCTTTCAACTTGGAAGCACCCCGATTAAACTGGGGATTTGAGAATGCTGAAAGATCTACAGGCACAAAACCAAAACAGAAAGCGCAAGAACAAAACGGGAAACTCTGGTTGATTTCTGTTTTGTTCAACGCGGGTCAATACACGCCGGTTTCGGTCCGCGCCCTAGAACCCAGCTATACGCATCAAGCATTTTTCGACCGACTATATCCCATGAGTAATTTTGCTCAACCAACTTTCGACCCCGAAGTCCCATTTCATGTCGCTGCTTATCAGATAGAGATATAGCTTCCCTCAGTGCGTTTGCCAAAGGTTCGACACCAAGATCAACCCACCATCCGCATCGTTGCTCAAGCAGTTCTCCCCACGGAGTGCCTTTGGTCGTGATCACGGGGGTAACGCTTGCCAAGGCTTCAGCGACTGAGATCCCAAAATTCTCAGTAAAGCTGGGCAGCGCAAAAATGTCTGCGCTACGCAAGAGATCCCATTTGCTTTCCCCTTCTACGAGACCGGCAAACTCGAACTTATCTTCCAAAGCACAGTACTGCAGCAGGGATCTCAATTCTGCCTGATGCCCGGCTTCATCGGGTCCAGCGAGAATGCAGCGCCAGCCGTTTGGCCGAACGATCTTCCACGCTTCAATCAGATTCTTGAGGCCCTTGACGGGATGAATTCTGCCCAAGAACACCACTTTTCGGACGCGATTGTTCACTTCGGTAAGGGCATTAGCTTCCAGGACGGAAATCTCCACACCATTGGGAATGAGCGCGATGCTTTTTGACGGGAACTTGGCGCGGATGTCCAAGAGCTCTTGGGATGAGGTTGCGGCAAGCATCGTGGCTCGAACCAGATCTCTGCGTTGGTACAGCCACCACGCGATTCTCTTTTTCCACGCCTTATGGCGGAGCGCCCATCCGGCCAGCATGCCTGAGGGCGAAGAGACCAAGGGAATGCGTGATTTGTAACATACCGAAGTGACAGCATGATTCGCAGGCATCCAAAGGCCAAAATCATGCACAACGTCGATTGTCCTTGTGGCAAGCAACTTATTTAGACAATTACTGAACCCGCCAGCGAAACCGCTCCGGGATGTATGGATCACCTTTACAAGATCGTCACGGAGCAACACCTCTGATTGCCCTGGATCGGTCATGTATGTCAGCACGCTGACAGAAGCCCCCAAAAGCGCCAAATGTTCGCTCAGTCCCTGAACAACAGCAGCCGGTCCTCCGCTGATCTGCGATAGCGTTGGAATTGTCAGTAAAACGCGGATGCCCATTGTCACTGATGTTACTTCGAGATGCGCCAAGGCGCTTCAGGTCGATCTGCACTGGCGTATATATGCTTCATGATAGCGAGAAAAAAACTCGCAACGGCATCACCAGAGATGCACTTTGCCCAATTTCGAATACGGTCGCGCTCGATTTCCTTGCGCGGACCAATATCAATCCAATGTTGCAGTGCTCTTGTGAGATCTGGAATGCTGCCGGATTTGAAAACCGTTCCCAGCCACGGTTCGTGAATAAGTTCGGCCGCACCGCAGGCGGCGCTGCAAATCACGGGCGTTCCCACTGACAGGGACTCGTTAACAACTGCACCCCAGCCGTCTTTACGGCTTGGCAGCAGGGTAACATCTGCCCGTCCCATTTCTCCCAACACCCCCAGACTGTCAGTTTTTGGAAGCCAAATTATGCGCGCAAAAATTCCAAGACTCGTGGTTTGGTTCTGCAGATTTTGCTTTTCCGGCCCATCCCCGAGCAATCGCAGTTGGGTTCGATCTTGAGGAATCTCTGCAAAAGCCCTGAGCAAAAGATCCAGTCCTTTCAGATGGAGAAACCGACCGGCAAAGAGCAGGCTAACGCTACTGTTCGGACTGTGCGCCTGAACAATCGGAAAACCTTCAGGAACATACGCGAAAGGGAATACGCGGTGAACAGGATACCCACATGAGCGAAACCATTTTACACCCAATTCCCCCATGGCAAGAACAAAATCGTAATGAGAGCCGATGCTAAAACGCTCCAATGTGTATTTGGCCCACCTTGCGCAACCGCCCAAGCCTCTTGGGTCCGGCGCTTCTGAGAGAACACCAACGCGTCGCCCTGATTTCCGGCATTGTTGAAGAGCCTGGTTCCCGAGTGGATACCAACGAGCTCCAGCCATGATGTGAACCGAATCGCGCGGGCTGCCGTTAACCAACTGCCTGACTTCAACCAAATTGGGATTGATCACTACACGAGCCTTACCCAAATCGGGAACTTTCCAGCCCAACATTGTGCGGTCAGAAGTCATGTCATCCGCCGCTATGACAACCACTTCATGACCAAACTCGGCGAGAGACCGGAGGAACGGGGCCTGGTGAGGGCTGATGATATTCTGCCAAAAAACGAAATACATTCCAACAAAAACAGAAATGGAGAAAGCTGAAATAGAAAGCAAAAGCAGAAACCTCGAGATCTGAGCATGCCTTAGCTTTTCGACGGGACAGGAACGAAATATCTAAACCTCCTGTAATTGCGAACCGGCTGCTTTATTACCGCGCGCGCAGGTTTCAGAGCCACATCCGCGAACCTTCCAAGCCAAAGCCAAAAAATAAAGCAAAGAGGGCTTCCAAAGCCAAGTATCCACCCCTCTGCGACGCCGTGAACTGCCATGTAGATGCCAACCACGCTCAAGATGTCCATCTCCAATCCAGCGCCTTTCGTCGCAAAGCTGAATCGGTAAAGGAGATACGCTAGAGCTGAGAAGAATGCAAGGGTTCCGACTGCGCCTGTCATTGCCAACAATGCAAGATAGGAAGATCCGGGTTCGACTCGAATATCTCCTTTTGAATCTTGTTCGCTACCGCTGCCTGTCCCCATGGCAACGCCGATGCCAATTATCGGGCTCGACACAAACTCATCTATTCTACAGCGCCAGAGGTCAGTGCGGCTGTTCTCCATTCCCTTGTGGGCCAGCGCGCCAGTAAAGGAACCACCTTCCTCTTCCTGATGTCCAAGCGCAATCATGGCGTATAGCGCCACGGGAAAGACCAGCGCGCAGATTCCTCCCAAAACAGGCTTGCGTCGAAACAAGAGAAGACAGACGGCAACTCCGGTCGCACAAGCAGCCACACGCGAGCCTGAAGCCAACAGAGGAATAAGCCCCAGCGTTGCAACCACTGCCCATTTCCAGGATCGACCGTGGATAGCCCGGGCCAGAGCAATTGCAACCCCCATTCCAGCGATTGGTCCGAGGAGCATGGATTGGTTCATGAAACCTGTAAAATAAACCATGCCTCCAAAACTTGGGAGGTGGAGCAGATACCAGATGACAAAGATTCCAGTCAACGTGGTCAGTCCCATGGTAAGAAATTCCCAAGCGATGAAACGCAGCCGGACAGCGATTGGGTTTGGGATGACTGGTCCCACAGCGAGAACCAGCAACACAATTCCGAACCAATGAAGTCCCGCTGAAATTGGTTGTTCTGCCAGAAAAATGCTCGCGGCAAACGAACAGAGAACGGCAACCCAGCCCCATCGCCATTTCCCTCCGCCAATAACGGCAGCGCCAGCCCCAACTGAAAGAGCCAAAATCGTCAGTCCTATCCAGATGGAATACGGCACATGCAGATACCAAGGCAGAACGGTTCCCCTGATGAAATAAACCAATACTATTGAGATCGCAGTCCACCGGGCGAATTTGAGCAAACCGACTGATTGCCTGGGCGTCAATCCCATGGAGACCGGCTTGAGCCGCATCGTAATTCCCGTAATGCTAGAGGTTGTCATTAGTTAATTCCAAGTAACTCTTAAAACGCACTTCATTTTTGGAAACAGGAACCCCCACGCAAGAAGCCGCTCAATTTGAGCTGACCATTCCTGGAAGATGAACTCACGAAGCGCAGCAGAAATAAAGATTTCACGAATTCGATTTGCGGCAAATTGTCCCTGATTGTTCAGGATTGGAGAAATGCCTGGATAGGCACACATTGGTTTGAATTCCGTCAGATTCAGGTGAATGCCAAATGAGCACTGAGGAAAACTGTGAATTCGGGACGCTTCAGCCTCAATGTTCGGTCCGCTTGCCAGCATCGTTGCCGAAAAGACCCGACCTATGGACATTAAGTGAAAAATACTTGTAATTTGCCATCACCAGTGTTTGAGAAACCACAAGCAAAGCCTTGGGTAGGCACCGATGCGATTACGCAACCAATTGCGTATTGTTGGTGAGATAAGTTGATAAAAGGAATACTTCGTCTGAAATCTTGAAGATACTTCATAAGGCAGTCCAAGCTTGCGCTCGGATTTGTGTATTTCTGCATTTTTCTGCACTTGCTTCAATACACCACAAAGACGATCAGCCATCATCGTTTCGTTGAACTGCGTACGAGATCGATGCATTGCTCCCTCTGAAAGACGCAGTAGATGTTCCCTATTCTTGTGAAGGGAATTAATGGCGTTTGCACAAGACTCAAAATCTCCAATTGGGAGTAGAATTCCGCTTTTTTCATTCTCTATGATCTCAATGTTTCCAGAAGTAACATTGTATGCTATTGGAACGCAGCCCATGGACATGGCTTCTATGGTTACCATGCCAAATGCCTCTTTCCGGCTGAGCATCAAGAATAGATCAGAAGCCGAAGCCAACTTATAGCATTCCTCATGTGGAACACGACCAATCCATGTGACCAGCGATTCGAGACGTTTCTGTTTGAAGCGCCGCTCTAGCAGTTCATGATGTCCGCCAACAATCTTCAATGTCACTGGAACGTCGATTTTTCTCAGTTTCTGCAATATAGGCACTGTGTCTAGGATGCCCTTAATTGGATCCATGCTTCCCATATAAATGAGACGAAGTGGACCGGAATAGATTGTGCGGATTGGCGCAAGTGGAAACGCCGCTCCATTATGCACAGTCTCTAACACCCCTCGGTAGTTGACGTTATTTAGAGGCTTTCGGAGGTAATCTGTGATGTGATGAGCGACGCATACAATACCATCCACATATCGGCTATTTCTAATCGCAACATTAACGATTCTTGTAAACGAATCATGAAGCTGAATAATGTGAAGAGTTTCCTTTGGGAAATACTGAAAGGCTGGTTCGATCGTTGGTACATCACTAGTGATAACGTAGTGCTGCGGGTTATCTTTGAGCCACGCTAGAAAACGTTGCGGAGCCTTATCCTCCAAGCCAAGTGTAACATAATGCACCCCGGACATAGCATCTGTTCGCTTAGACGGGAACTCGTTAATAGATACAACAGTTGCATCCCATTCCGGGAGTCGAGCAAGTCTCTCAGCGGCGTATTTGCAGACAGTGCCAATGCCACCGGAAGTAACACTGTTGATTACCCAGGCAATTCGAAGCTTAGACATTATGGATGTTTGCTGACACATAGGGTTAGCATTAGATTTGCAAAGCGTGAAGCGTAATGTTGCGGGTCGCAGTTCTTCCGAACCCAAGCCTGGCCGGAGAGAGCAAGAGATCGTGCCAGTGCCGGGTCCTGCAAAACTTCCAAAGTTAGTTTCGCCAGTTTGTCTGAGTTCCCTACGGGAAACAAACGTCCGCCTCCCGATGCCAGTGTGATCTCACGACAGCCACCGACGTCAGACGCCACTGTCGGCGTGGCTACTGACCATGCCTCAGCCAATACCATCCCGAAAGATTCTGATTCGCTGGGAAGTATAGAAACGCTGGAGAGAGCCAGCAAAGCCAAAACATCATTTCGATAGCCAAGAAAGGAGACCGCGTCATCCAAACCCAATTGGCATGTCAATCTTCTGAGGTTGCTAGCGTAATCGGCACCCGCAGCAGATCCGTCATGGTCTCCAACCAATATGAAACGGATGTCAGAACAGATTTTCCGAATCAAAGAAAAGGCATGCAAAGCAGTCTCAATACCTTTCTTGGGATCAAGGCGCCCTACGAAAATAATGACTTTTGAAAATTTCAAACCTAGTTCCGCTCTTAGTTTCTCTTCTTGATCAGCATAATTTGGAGGAATATGAATGGGGTCGTACCATCGCTCTACGCGCGAATGAAAAGAAACCGGAGCCCAGAGGAGCACCTGCTCACGTACCATTTCCGAAGGACAGATAACAGCGGCAGCTTTAAGCCAACAATAGTTTTCTATCCACCGCTTGGGACTCTTGAATTCAAATCGGCTGAAGCGGACGATTGGAATTCCAGATCGAAGGGCAGCCAAAGTAACCAAAGGGGTGTTCCCATCCAGGTTCACAACCACTATGTCTGGTCGGGATGCGACAAGTATGCGCCGGAAACGCAGGTAAAACCCAAAATGCCAGTCAGGCCTATGATTAAAAGCGTACTTACCAAAATCCAAGGTATAAGTGCGAATTCCTAACTGCGCTAGCTTTTTCTCCAAAGTCCCGTGAGGCGGACATGCAACCACTACTTCGAATTCCTTTGTGCGCGGCATTGCGTTAAGCATGCTGCGCTCTGATCCGTAGGCATTCGCTCCTGGGCTAACAAAAAGGACTTTCAAAACTTCAATACTTTTAAAAAATGATTGTCAAAAGAACATTTTTTGGAACGCAGTGTCGTCGCGTATCGCTGACTGCAGCCTATCAGGGAGACCGCAGGATTGTTGAGGCGCAGAAATCACCGTATTGCGCAACTGGGGATGTAAAAATGGACACGCAAGAAGCAACTTGCGCAGGTCAATTTTCAACTCGTGAAGTTCTGCATATGAAGATACTTCCTTGAGGGATGAATCCATACGGACGTTAAAAGGGTGAGGTTCTCCTGCGCCAATCGACAACTGATAGTCCCGGAATTTGAAATCTCCACCTATTAACATATCCGACAGCTTTATCCACACATTTGGCACAGCATAGGAATCGGCACAAATTAGTCCATGAAGGGAACTGGACAGAATCATTTTACAGGATTTAACAGCCTTCACAAAATTCCCGATACTGCTCTCAATGTCAATAATAAGAACCTGAGAGTCATGCCTGTGTTGCTCGACCCAAGGATGTCCCTTGTCACTATAGTGCGGAATTATGCCAATTTCGTATCTCTGAATTACAGGAGGATTAAGAAAGCGTGGGAGCAATATGGCGGGATCTCCGTAAACTTCCGGACATTTAATACCAGCGCTGAGCAGAGCAGACCTAGACAATGGCCCGCGAACCGCATGGATCACAAGTGGGGGCTCTATAACCATTGACCGTTCATCAATAAAGCCGCTTCCCCAAACTTGCGCACGGGAATTAGCACCTTGTAAAATGCTACCGATAGCTAGATAGCGGTTATGAAAAAAAGCCTCCAAATGCTGTGTTTTGCATCCCGATAACAACTGAACAAGAACTGGGTTTAATGCGTCACCCCAATTGGGAATGTCACAGTAGGCCAACGGGATTCTGCCGCGTTTGCTGAGCCTCGCCAGCACCCGTCGGGTGGGGTCGAAAGCGAAGCGTTTGCTTGCCTTCCAAAACAGAGATTGTCTGAAGCTACTCATCCGTGATCTACAAGCGTTACTGTTAAATGTCGCAAAATTGCAGTATGTGGTTAATCTGCATTAACATGCGTTTATCGACTTAGAGTTACTCGTTGGAGCGCTTTTGGAATTGCATTGGTCAAGGATATGTTAAGAAACGGCAGAATGACCTTTCTAGCACCCTCAACGGAAAGATGGTGACTGTCACAATAAAGAGGTGTTCCGTCTATTTCTATTAGATAGCGGGTTCCACTGCTGTCGAGAAATGCGGAGCAAGGGTCAAGTATGCGCCCGCCATCTGCCTCTACAGTTTTCAAGAGCGAGCGTTTCGTGTTGCGCACTTGTATCCAATCGCGTGGGTTCGCCAGTTGCCCCGAAAGATCGCGATGGTAAATATACTGAAGAGCTAGGACTCTTGGAACATTGAATCGATGATGCGGTACTTGGAGGAATATCCACGGGCGGACACCCAGATCGACTAGACTCCTCACTGTCGAAACCATTGCGTTATCAAAATGCGTGTCTCCTATGTCGTCTGTGTAGTGGTCCCAGTACGCAACGAGAATCACATCGGAAATGTTTTTCGCTTTTACAAATTCAAATACTGCATTATTGAACGCTCTCGCATCCTTTGGATTAGTAAAGTCACTCTTCCAGTAGGCGTCCAGCAATGGTGCAGTGGCAGATGTGGTGGCCTGCCATCCAGAAAGACCTTTGTTTTTAAGAAACTCGTCAAACGCAGGCATTACCGCCATTGCGTGGCTATCTCCCCATACCAGAACGGTACCAGCGGCATTGGTATCGGGACTTCCGATTTGGATGAAGCGACCATCTCGAGCTTCGTCATTGGAAACGTCGCAGTTGTAGGGGTTTTTGGGTTGGTTTAAATAAGTGAGCGCGGCAGCGGGCAGACGGGTTGGAAACCCCTGTCCCATTACTAAAACTATGCTGACGAGCAGGACGGCAGGTATGCAAGCCGCAGCAAGTATCAGCATCGACGATTTGCTCGCACAAAGCGAGCGCTTTCTAAACGGCATCTCGACGAAACGCCATGAAATATACCCAAGAAAAATACTTATACCCACTAGAACTATGCGGAAGTTTACAGAGAGGGAACTGAGCGCCCAATAATTGCTAAACGCGACCAAAGGCCAGTGCCAAAGGTAGAGAGAGTAAGAAATAAGGCCAACGAAAACAACGGGGCGCAAGGCGAGAATCCGCGACAATGTGCAGGGTGGATGCGCAGGAAAATCAGATTTCTGAGTAACCCAAACGAGCAGGGCAGCCCCGAAACACGGCGGCAAGGCAGCAAAACCAGGAAAGGGAGTATTCTTGGTGTATATAAAACACGGAAGAAGAATGCAGCAAAAGGAAACCCATGAGAGAACTTCACGGAACGGTCGTGAGTTCAACAGCGATGAAACGGGCAAGATCGCTGCAAATGAACCGCACAATAGTTCCCATGCGCGTGTAGGTAGAAGATAAAAAGCAGCAGATGGATACCGTGCGACACCATAAGCGCTCAGAGCCAGGCTCAAAACAATTCCCACACCAATAAAGACCAATAATGCACTACGCTTGCGCAGAGCACCAAATTTAAACAAAAGCACTAGGATCAACGGTACGCAAAGATAGAATTGCTCCTCGACGGCAAGGGACCAAGTGTGCAGCAATGGCTTTTCCTCGGCTAAGCCAGAAAAATAGCCCGTGTTGAACCAAAAATGAATATTGGCAGCAAAGACAGACTGCCACGATCCCGCCTTGCCAAGTTGTTTATAATCATCTGGGAGTAGGAGAAACCACCCAGTTAGAAGAGTTGCAACCACGACTACGGTTATCGCTGGAATAATGCGCCGTGCTCGTCGTTCCCAAAATCCCGAAAATAGAAACTTGCCGTCCTGCAAATCCTTTATGATTAGGGAGGTGATAAGAAACCCGGAAATCACGAAGAAAACATCGACGCCAACGTAACCTCCTGGTATCCCTAGCCCCGCATGAAAAAGCACTACAGCCAGTACTGCTACGGCCCTAAGACCGTCGATTTCGGGTCTATACCTAAAGTTGGCAACCAACATGTTCAATTGACAAAGGATTTCGTATTCCAGATGTTAGAACGATCTACGAAACGTCGCCGGTAACCACGAAATCATGTGGATTCTCACAATACTACCGAGGCACCAAAACACTAAGCCTCTAATTATCACGCTGATGGAAATCGGTTTGAAATCTCAAGTAGATTTGCAGCAAGTTCAATCAAACATCTGAGCTTCAATCTGCAGCTTACTACGCCACAATCTAGCCTACCGCACGCGTCCTAGCATTCAATAATGATAAAATCTCATTGAACTCCCTGACCAGAAGTGATTTCACAAAAATCAAATAAATTCCAATTCCTACAATTGTTAGTAAAGTCAATTCAATAATCGGCGGACGGTTTATTAGCGTGGCGAAATAGCCAACAACAGAGCTCATTATAAGACTGCAAAAGAGCGAAGGTGAAAAATCAACAACTTGTCGCCATGCTCCATAACCCAGCAGTTGACCGCTGTAATAAGCATTGAAGATAAAGGAAAAAACTGAGGAAATAACGGTTGCATATGCCATTCCAACCAATCCAAATCGAGTTCCTGCAAGCAATAGGAGCAAACCAACGCACTTCTTGGCCATCTCAACCTTTATGAACTTCTTTGATTCGCCAAGTGCTTTGAGGATGCTCAGATTCAGTACGTGTAATGGCCAAAGGATTCCACCCAAAGCAAGAATACGAAGCAACGGCACAGCCTCACCCCAAGCTCGACCAAATAGAGTTAGAATAAGAGGCTTGGCGACCACCACGATTCCGAGCATTACTGGTAGAGTGACAAACATGACGGTACGTATGGACAGGCGAAAACCGTTCAGCAATTTGGGTATGTCCTGCGATGTTTGAGAAAAAATTGGGAAGGCGACCCTAGATAAAATGACAGTGAGCATTCCCACTGGAAGTTGCTTTGTTCCCTCAGCTCTATTGTAAATGCCGAGCTCAAGCGCACCGTACAATCGACCAATTACCAAGGTATAAAACCGACTGTAGATTGCATCCAGGAGACCGGCTAGGAAAAGGAAGCCACCAAAATTGAAAAGAGATTTGAAAGATGCAGTTTGGAATTGCCATGTGGGACGCCACTTTGAAAAACGCCAAGTTATAAGAGTCTGAGCTACGGAGAAAGTCGTAGTTTGTCCAACCAAAGCCCAAACTCCAAAACCCTTCCAGGCCATTACGATTCCCACACAGGATGACGCGAGATTAGTAAGCAATCCAATCTTCAGGATGATTCTAAAATCAAGCTTCTTGCTAAACAAGGTTCCTTGCACAGAGTTGCATGCACCAAGGAATAATTGCAGAGAAATAACCCTCGTCAAAGGAACAAGAACAGGAATGCTGTAAAAGGAGGCAACCAACGGGGCGAAAATGAACAAAACGAGAGACATCAGGGTACCAACTGCAATATTAAACCAAAAGACTGTGGATTCATCGGCCTGCGTAGATTGTTTTTTTTGGATAAGAGCAGATGATAATCCTCCATCGATAAACACAGTCGCAATTGCAGTGAATAGTTGAAGCAACGCAACGGTACCATACTCTTCCGGAGTCACCAAACGCGCCAAGATCAAAGATGTTGCAAAGAAAAGTCCTTGTTGAACAAATTGATCGAGAGTGCTCCAAATAATTGCGTCGGAGGCTTTGCGCTTTAGCATCAAAATCCGTGGTTAAGTTTAAATAAACCTAGGAACCGGAAAATCACTCACGCCTAAATGAATGTTGCCTCGCATGGCATCGCAGATAGTTTGCTATGTGCCTGATAGGGATAAATGCAATATACATCACAGCACAAAAAATTGAAAACCAATCATGTATCGTCGCTTTTGGCGCACGAAAACAGATCAACAACGAAAAAGCAAAATAAGAGAGACATTCTACAGCTATACTAAAATGCTTTTGCCTAATTGCGAGCTTCCCGTCGTTAAATGCAGAACAAGCAAGAACTTCAGCTGCTTGCAAGCAAAATGCAGGTGATATTTCGCAGGCGATGGCGAGTCGCATCTGCCTTATTAAACATGACCGTTTTGAGTCAGGTTGGGATGTCCATATTCCACCAGGGTGGGATCTGTGGGCTCCCATCGTAACTCCAATGTTATGTGCCTCGCCAAATTCAGAGAGTCTGGCGAACAAATAGCAATCGGCAATTACCAAGCGTTTGGCACGACGTCCATATTTAATTGGCACCTTGCGGTAAACGATGGATAGGGTGGGAATCAATGCACATGAAATCATCTTATAGTTAACTAGTTTCTTAGGCTGTTGTTGACCAATGAGGTCCTTAATCTTTGAACTGGACCACTGGGCTCCATTCTCGTCCACCCGAATTACATCATGGAAACTAATTATAGCGTCTGGGGTTGCTCTAAGGTAGCTCAATTGCAGTTCCAATTTGTTCTTTGACGTCCAATAATCATCGCCCTCACAATAGGCAACAAATGAGCCTTGAGCGCTGTTAAGAAATTCAAACAAGACCGCGTTCCCATTTTGTGAATACTGATTCTTATGCTGCAAAACACTGCGTATCAGATGCGGATACTCGGTCTGGTAATTACGGACTATATCAGCGGTTCCATCTGTAGATGCATCATCATGAATGCTAATTGCAACTGGAAACGTTGTTTCCTGCATTAGAAAGCTCTCAATTGTCTTGGATATGAAAGACTTGTGATTATAGGTGATACAGCAAATAGTTAGCAAAGGAACCGTTCCCGCTGGCCAATTGTGTTCGGTGATTGGCAACGGAGTTGCCAATGGGACATAATCGGATGTTTCCATTAACAAGGGAACATATCTCATATATTCAAGTTGAACGAATAATCTTGCGAAAAAACCGAAGCACGAAAAGACACGCAAAAATCAATCGAGATCTAAAAGGAACAGAAAAGCCTCTTTTGATCATCTTATCGAAGATGTCCCTATATATGTATTTTTTTTTGTTATATAAAATTTCTGCGATATACCTTTTGCGCTGTTGGGAGTATTTACTTAAATCAAAGACTTGTGAATAGTTTTGGATGTTCCCAACCAACTCAAGCGTAAACAATGTGCGCATACACTTAAAACATGATGAACAATTGTGGTCATCACTGGCGCACACATTCAGGTAACGCCAAGTTGGCTCATATTTAGAAATCAGTGCTGTCTTTTCGACCCGCGTGTATTGGGTACCAGAGGAGTACAGATTTACGGATTCGGTTGAAAGCATAGCTGTATTCAGAATATCGTATGAGGAAGTGTCGGATGCAGCGCCAATTATGCGAAAATCATCCATTCGGTATCCCGATGAATAATAATACACACGAAATAGTTTTTGCAGCAGCAGCACAGGTGCCATGTTGCGCATAGTGTGTGTTGAAGCAAAATTCATTTGAAGCACTTCCGAAATATTCGAGTCAACAAAGATGAAGTTTAGGCCAATTTCCTTTGGAAACTCCTTTAAAATATTAAATCGTTTATTAAAAAGAACTCGGGCCTCATCACCACCTAGGTCACCATGTGACCCCGTATTAAAGAATGTCAAGTGTGTCAGACGGTAACCTTGAGGGCAGCGTGAATTTGCGTAGTGTTCATAGATCGTACAAAAAGAATCTATTCCCCCAGAGAATCCGGTTCCGACGGACTTTCCGATGTTCACCGATTCAGTTGCAAGTTTTGCCGGGAAAACCTTAATTGGAAGCAACTTCGGATTGGCTAAAGTTAAAGCCGGAATTAAATAATTGGACAAGTTGTAATATAACTTTTCAGAAATTGTTGATTCTATTTCAATATCTTCTCCTCGAATCATGGCATAAAACAGTAGCCCAACCAAAAAGGCATCAGATCTTTCGGTTTCAACATACTCTCTATATTCTGTAGCAAGCTTAAACCATAGCGTATCTCGATCTTGGCCGCAGATGAAATCAGCAGATACAACTACGGACTTACCGTCGTCAAAAATCCTTGGAGCTGAAATTTTCATATATTGTCAAAATGGGCTGTTATGCTTAGCATCCGTGTTTACCCGTAAGATTGGATCGCCACTTGGTGAAATCGCTCCATGGATAATGCCTCGACGGCACCTAACGGAGGCTCCTACAATAAGCAATGCTGATGAAACAATAGTGTTACACGGTCGGTCTATTCTCAAGTGCTGAACGCACTTGACACGCTTGGTCAAGCGCAGACTTCATGATTTCGCAAATTCGTGCGATTTCATCACAACCCACAGCGGTCCCGGTGGGAAGGACAACTATTCTTGGGGACATACGTTCCGTTTGGGGCAAAAGGAAGTGTGCGTGAGGGTTGTAGGAACGGTAGGGTTCCATATTGTGACATCCGGGCCAAAAGTACTTGCGAGCGAGTACGTTTTCGGCGTGAAGCACCTTAACGAGGTCGTCACGATTCAGTGCAGCGGTGTTTGGATCCACTTCCAGAACAATGTACTGATAGTTGTTCGATTCAGCAGTGTCATATTCAATCAGGGACAGTCCTTTCATCCCATATAGTCCGTTCTTGTATTGTCTGTAATTTTGCTGGTTGACCGCTATTGTTTCATCAATTACCTCAAGGGATGAAATGCCCATAGCGGCGCAGACCTCGGTCATTTTTCCATTTGTGCCAGGGTGAATTACATTATCGTAACCTTTGAAACCGAAGTTGCACATCAAACGTATCTTCTCGGCTAAATTGTCATTATTTGTTACGATAGCGCCACCTTCGAAGCTGTTAAGAAACTTCGTCGCATGAAAGCTGAACACCTCACATGCACCAAAAGATCCGATTTTACGCCCTAAGTGGGAACAGCTAAACGCATGTGATGCATCGTACATCACGGTCAGTCCCCGGCGAGCCGCCAGAGTTTCAATCGCGGCTGTATCACACGCCCTACCCCAAAGATGAACCCCAATGATTCCCGACGTTCTGGGAGTTATGAGTTCATCTATTGTGTCTGGATTGATGTTGTATGTTCTTGGGTCCATGTCTGCAAACACTGGGGTGACTTCCTGCCACTGCAGTGCATGGGCAGTTGCGATGAAGGTATAGGATGGAACAATTACTTCGCCTTTAAGGGATAGTGCCCGAATTGCTATTTCAAGGGCAATCGTTGCGTTACAAATTGATATGCAGTGCTTCACGCCTAAGAAGGATGCAATATTACGTTCAAATTCTTGTACAAAGGGTCCGTTATTGGTCAACCACCGATTATCCAGTATTTGATTTACACGTTGAAGAAACCTATCTCTGTTTACAATGTTGGGCCGTCCAACGTGAAGTGGTTGAGAGAATGATTTTTTTCCACCAAAAATTGCAAGAGTTGGCAGAGGATGAATGGCTTGTTCTGGTTGCATAATATTAATCGATCTGCCGGAGTGTCCGTGCTGGGACGCCGACGACAATTGAGCGCTCGGAAACATCATGAATTACAACAGCACCGGCACCTACAATGCTTGATGCACCAATTCTTGTCTTTTCTATAATTGTGCAACCAATTCCACACCATGCTTCTTCGCCAACCGTAACGTTTCCTGCCAAATTAGCTCCAGGACCAATATGAGCGCTATCGGCGATATGACAATCATGATCTACGCTGGCATGGGTATTGATGATTGCGTTTTTTCCAATGCGGCAACCAGAGTTTATTACAACGCCCGCTGCCACAACAGTCCCGGTTCCGATCGTAACATCTTCCCCTATTACGGATGTTGGGTGAATTGCAGCAATCAGCTCATAGCCGCGCGACTCAAGGAGTCTTCCAACTTCCGATCTTCTGGAATTATTACCGAATGCAACAATGGCTTTTCTAATTCCATTTTTCCATGCGACCTCTTTTTGTTCTGCGCCGCCGACAATCACCGAATTACAAAAGGTCTTACCGTGTCGTTCGCGATTAATCTCATCGATAAATCCGTAAATCGCTATGCCCATTTTCTTCAAAATGTCTGCAACAACTTTTGCGTGTCCAGAAGCACCCCAGACTAGAATAGAATTTCGCGCGTTCATACATCATTAATCACTTTGCAATTTTGCAATTTTGCAATCTGGGAAACGGGGTAAACGTCCAATTTGCTTGCCGAAATGTAATGTTGAAAGCTTAGTTTCTCAGAAGGCAACAACAACGCATTAAAAAGCCAAAATTGTTATCATTCAAGATGCTGCCAAAGAAGCTGTGGGAAAAAGACGATGTTCTATTTGAAACGGGACGTGAGATGTCTGGCCCGAAGGGCGAAGCGGCTTTGAGACTCCCAACATCCTTAAAGTCTTCGGCTTTGTCGGAGTTTGTTGACTCAAGGCACGCTTGTAATTTGTACCCTTTTGCTTAACAGATTGCCAAACCACATTCCCTATCTGTAACATGCGAATCAAGCTGCCTTACTTATTCGTCAGCGCTGTATCTGCAGGTTTGATGGTGCGCTCCACGCAGAGGGCAGAAGTCCGTTCAAATCTAATAGGGTTAAACTATTCTTACTAGCCTGATAAACGGAACCGGAAGCGCGGGCGCGAACTTGTATAGTTCCAAGCTCAGGAACTGTTACGTTTACATTCCGATCATCGCCTGATGCCGCCCATGCCGTAATTAGCCAGAGTTGGTTGGCGCGGAGTTTGCGCACAAGCACACGCACCGTTGAATCTCCTGTTGGAAATTCGTAAGCGGGTTGGTCAACAGATAGGAAATGGGTATTCGGCCCTGGCAGCAAGTCCCCATTATACAGGAAAATTTCGAGCTTTGAAAAAAGCGCATGGACTTGCGCTAGTGCTTGGATTTGCAGTAACCAATGTGGTGGAGCGGTTGTGGAAAATGGAGCATCGAACCCTCCTATTGGGTAGTCAAAATAGCCTGCAACCGCGCCATTCATGCCAGACGTGTAAAGACATTTCAGAAACCCCATATACCGAGGAATCTCCGATAGCCTGATTGCTATATTAGTGCCCCAGCCTCCACAAACCCAACTGTAATTTAAGCTGTTGCCAAGCTTCATGTTGTAGCCGACGGCATTCAGGTGCTTTGTAAGCAAATCAGTAATCTGATACCATTTAGCGCCTGGGATATTTATCCAACTGTTGCCGTTTATATAATACGATTCAAAACTGGGCAAATCAGTGTTGGCATTCATCACGTCGGATGCCCACCCCCAATAAGCCGAGTTATCTTCCCAATCACCATACCCTCTGACCACAAAACGGTTCTGCTCGTTTCCAGTATTGTAAAAAATATAAAGCTCACGGCTTGGCAGCGACGCTCGTACAGCACTGGTCAGAAACCCCAATTGATGCGCTTTTTGCTTGGAAACATACCTGTTCCATGATAGTCCATTGGTTTTCATCGCCGCCATGACTCGTGGGTCAAACTGCCATGCTTTCACGCCAAATCCTGTAACATCAAGCCCGTATTCGCCCCCGTTTCGAACAATGGCAATGGGAGCTTTGGATTGTATGGCGCGAAGAGGCGCAGCCCAATACGCTGCGGTATTGGACCAGTAGCTGTCCGGCCCTTCTGGGCTGACAACTTTCGCATATTTTTTATTGGTGGCGTATCGCCATGTGTTGGAAGAGGCATCTACAAATAATCCCAGAACATTTGTGACATAGAATGCATCAGGAATGGGGGCGGGAAAAGTCCGATCCATGTTTACGGAGAGGGCGTACTGCTTGGGAAAGTTGGTGGCGAGAAAGATGAATCGTGATTCCGTTGTATTGGTTTTAGCCAATCGTGCCACTAGATTGGTTGTTGCGTCACCCAAATCAAGGGTGTACCCCCAATTTTTTGCGAGTTCGATATTTAGATTGGATGACAGTGGCCATGCCCATCGTGTTAAGTGCGGTAAATGGTGACCTGGCGCGAAATTCGGTTTTGGCTGGAGAGCGAGATATTGGTCTGGCTTGATGAGGTTTGTTTGAGCGCAAAGGGAACTGGCAGGTGTCATCACTAAGCCGATCCAGCAAGTGATGAAAATGCTTCCGAGGATTCTGTCTGCAAGAAAAGTTTTCATATTATTCATTCAAGTAAATTTCGTAATTATTCAGGTAGCATAGGCTCTGCCAAGCGAGCGTCAGCGCGTCGAGCAACAGCGCCAAAGGCGCAATTCATACCAGCCTGGGGCATCGCCCCAGGAACCTGGGCCAAATCCGGTCAAGCGCTGAAAGCGCGATTCAGTTGCCCGTCTGATGAGTCGCGCTTTCAGCGCTGATGAGGTTTTCGGGGCTTGCGTCCTGGGGCGGCGCTTCGCTTGCCCCAGGCTGGTATGGTTGA
>CAIUEN010000016.1 GCA_903898185.1 uncultured Verrucomicrobiales bacterium | reverse complement strand
GTAGTGAGCATATTACTCACTACGTTGGTAAACATACACGTACATTTTTGAACAACAAAACACGTAATCTACCTATGAAATGTAGCAAGAATTTATTCTCAGATAAATGTAGTGAGTATTTTTGACCTGGAATTCAAGTTACCAAAACTCACATCCCAAGCGTTAACATTCGACTAAAGTCGGGTGTAAATCTGCAAAGTGAGTCTTAGCCGTTTTAACGGCTTCAAAGCGCAAGAAAAGCCGTTAAAACGGCTCGACTTCATTGGTTTGCGCCTGACACAGCGTGGTGAGCAAATTTGCGCGGAGTGTTGAGAATGAGGCATCGACTGTGTTTCTTTGAGCAGTGGAGTCTTGGGAATTCCTTTCTTACGCGCGCTTTTGGGCGCTTGGCACGATCATTGCGACAGGTGTTATGTGCGACCTCAGTTGAACCATTGTCCACAAGAGTGCGCCGGGTTGGAACGGTCCGCCGGTTCCAGCGCCGGAGTTATGTGCCGTTCCCTTGAGGAGTTGACGCTCCTGTTTGATATTTCCTACACGTTGGAAAGCAGTCTCGAACTGCGCGACGTCATACGCCCTGTTTTGGTCAAAATGGCCGACGTTCTTGGAATGAAGCGTGGAGCCATTGCCATTTTCAACGAGACCCTCGATAAATTGATAGTGACAGAGGCGGTCGGCATCCCCGCCGGTCGGACCAAGGAGGTATATTTTGAGAGCTGCCGCGAATTGATCCAACAAGTCGTGACCACCGGAAAAGCCGTCGTTGTGCCTGACATTTCTCTGGACCCCGCTCTTAAGGCATTGGACCTCTTTAACGACGCTTGCCCTGAATCGCCGCGCCCAACGGTTGCCTTCGTGTGTGTGCCGATCAAATTCGGAGAGGAGGTCATCGGCTGCCTGAGCGTCGAGCGATCCGTTGACACAGAGTCCACCCTGGCCGCCGACCGTCGGTTACTCTCACTCATTTCCAATGTCATCGCGCAATCGGTTCATTTTCACCTGCTGGCGCACAAACGATTGAGCGAACTGCAACGCGAGAACGAACGCTTGCAGGAGCAAATCCAGACTCATTTCCGCCCCCGCAACATCATTGGCAATTCCAACGCCATGCGCTCGCTCTTTTTGCACATCGAGCAAGTTGCCACCAGCAATACCACTGTGCTGATACGTGGGGAAAGCGGTGTGGGCAAGGAACTGGTGGCCCGCGCGCTGCACGAGCAAAGCGCGCGCAAGCGGAAAGCATTTGTCAAATTCAATTGCGCCGCGCTGCCGGAATCAATCATTGAGAGCGAACTATTCGGCCATGAACGCGGGGCTTTTACCGGCGCCATTGCCATGCGCAAGGGCCGCTTCGAAATTGCCGATCAAGGCACGATCTTCCTCGACGAAATTGGCGATGTCTCGCCAGCCACCCAGGTCAAGCTCCTGCGCGTCTTGCAGGAGAAGGAATTCGAGCGCGTGGGAGGCGCAACGCCCACCCAATGCGATGTCCGCATTATTGCCGCCACAAGCCGCAACCTGGAGGAAATGATGGAGCAGGGCAAATTTCGCTCCGACCTCTATTATCGCCTGAACGTTTTTCCCATTTACGTGCCGCCTCTGCGGGAGCGAAAATCCGACCTGCTTCAGCTTGCCGACCACTTTGTGGAGAAATTCAGCGCCGCGAACGGAAAGAAAGTATCCCGCATCACCACCGCAGCCATCGACCTTCTGGTCAGCTATCACTGGCCGGGAAATGTCCGGGAACTCGAAAATTGCATGGAACGGGCGGTATTGCTCTGTCAAGGATTGTCCATCGAAGCGCACCATCTTCCGCCGACCCTGCAGAAGAAGGATCCCTCTGAACCAGGTCCGTCGGGCGCATTGGAAGCCGCCGTCTCGGCGCTTGAATTTGAAATGATCGTCGCCGAACTCAAGGGCTGCGAAGGCAACATGGCCAAAGCCGCGCGCGCGCTCGGCCTGACCGAGCGGCAAATCGGCCTGCGAGTCAAACGGTACAACATCGATTTCATGCGCTTCCGTAAATCGGACTGCAAATAGCGCAGCAATTTTTTCGCTTCAAGCAATTCCCACTTTTTGGAACCATCAAACCGCAGAGGCGCAGAGGCGCAGAGTAAGAAGAAAAAAATGCATGGCTTCCTTCTCTCCGCGCCTCTGCGCCTCGCGGTGATTCATCCTTTGACTGGGCCGCGGGTAACTCCGAGTTGGTTCCAGAGCTTGAGTTCGCGCCAGACTTCCGGGCCGGTTGTTTCGCCGCGCAGAAGTGAACGGTATTTCGTGATTGTCCGGGCGGTCTCCAAACCGGATTCGTCAACAAATTCAATTCGGAACCGGCGCAGCCCCAGCTCAAGCAATTGAGCGGCATTTTCGGCGCCGGTTTGAGCCCGTCCGTTGAAGACTGTGTTGCGGCAGCCGGCGTCGGCTTTGACAGCATGCAACGAGCCGACCCGATCCTGCAATTTGACCACATGCCGATCGCACGGACGCCCGCAGTTGGTGTAATCGGTCCCCTTGCTGAGAAACGCGCAGAACACGCAGTGATCCATGTGAAACATCGGCATGTGCTGATGAATCGTTACCTCGAACCATTGCGGCGGCGCGGCCTTGAGCAGGGCATCAAGTTGAGCGATGTTCAAATCGTACGATGCTGTCACACGCTCCAGCCCGAATCGCTTCAGAAAGTATTCAGCGGTCAGCGGGTTGGCGACGTTGAAAGAGAAATCCCCGATCATTCGCTGGCCAGCGAAAAACTGAAGGTGATCGTAGTTGCGAACCAGATATCCGTCCGCCTCGGATGATCGGACCTGCTTGAGTATCCATTCTTCGCCGGGTTTGAAGATGCGCGGGGGCGCAACAAAAATGGCTCGTGGCAAGGGCTGATCCAAGGGGGCGCAGTCATGCCCTCGTGGGGCAGACCTCTGGTCTGCCGGTTCCAGGAGCCT
>CAIUEN010000015.1 GCA_903898185.1 uncultured Verrucomicrobiales bacterium | reverse complement strand
GACCTTCAGAACCGCGTGCCGTGCGGAAATTCCATCGCGATTTTCAAGAACTCTTGGGAGATCGCGCCGCCGCACAAGAAACCCTCAGGATTTCCAATGCGAAAAGTTAGTGGCATTGGACAAGAATGTCTGCGCTACGTCCGAAGGTCGTTCACGGCTCTTGGCGCAAGAAGTAACATTCTTACCCGTTCAAAGTATAAATCACATGGACGTGTTGTTGACAATCGATTCCAGGCACACATCTTCCTGCACGGTATGGGACTGAATCTTTTGCCTCTCCATGATAAATATGGCCCGTTCAAATCCCATGGACACGTTGCCGACAATCGCTTCCAGCCACATCTCTTCCTGCGCGGTATAGGACTGAATCTTTTCTCGCCCCAGCATAAATAACCCCACCGAGTTATCCACGGCCAAGATGGGAATCAAACGGAGGCTCTCAAGCTTGAGAGCTTGCAGGAATGGCAGTGGAAATTCGGACTCAACCAGTACGGTGATAGGCTTCCTGGTCAGCATGCAACGGTTGACAGGCGATTTCCGATCGGCCACGGATACTCGGAAGTCTGTCGGCCGCGCTGTCGTGGAAGAGCCGAGCAGAAACCGGCCCTCCACAAGCTGGCTCTGTTTGTTGATGAAGCCAACCAACACAAAATCCGGTCGGACGCACCGGTAAATGGCCTCCATTGCGGTCATTAACAAGCGATTAATGTCCGGAGACTTGCGCATACACAGCGCGAGGTCTGACAAATATTGCCCGACGATCAGAGCCGGATCCTGCTCGCACTCCCGCATTTTCTGCGTTGCCTCGCCATAGGTCAGCGTCGCTGCCACTTGCGAGGAATCCACTTTTCCCCATCCGACACTCTTGACCATCTTATCAATGTCTTTGGCGTTGAGCTTAAAGAATTGTTTGACGTTCGAATCCTCCTCGCATGTCTTGATAATAAATCCCACTAATGCGAAATTCTTGATGCCTAGAACGGATTGGAGATTGGACTCAGCGGCGTAGAATGCGGAGGGGCCACCGGGGACGTTGCCGAACATCATGTCGGCGATCTGTGTGCCACCCGCGACGAGGAGTGAATAGCGGTCGCATCTGCCTCTGATGTCCATGGCGCCAGATACACTTTCGGGTATCTTCCAATGCCGGGCCACCTCCGTTGTAAATGAATCGTAAGTAAAGCCAAACTCTTCCAGGCATGCCTGATTGGTGGAGACTTTTTCGGAAACGATCCGCTTTTCCACTGCCGCGTAGCGCTCCGGAAACCCGTTGGCCAGAAGCAGGCGTGGCAAGGCGCTTAGAAGTCCGCTCACGAACAACTCCTCCGGGTTTTCGAAATCGGCTTTGCGTCCAAGCGACATGGCGAAAAGCCCCGCAAAATAGGAGCAGGTAAAGAGCCGATAGAGGTTGCGGCCTTGCGCGCTTTGGCTCATTTGCTTGATCAGCACAAAACCCAGGGCGAGCATTCTGACTTTCTCAAAGCCCAGCATGGTGATTGCGCCGGAAACGGTCTTGATCGGGTTTGCCGGGGCGTACATGGCCGAGTTGGCGGTCGAGATCACTGCCGAGGTCAAAGCGCAGTCTCTCAGAATGACTGCGGTAAGATCAGCAATGCAGGTGGTGTGATTGGCTGTCAAACTACATATAATCCCAACATTGGCCTCCAATGCGGGCAGTTTTCCACGGGCTTTCAGATCGCCAACCAAGGCCATCGCCTTGCTATTATCGGGCATTGGTGTTTTCGACGCTGCCTCAGTCGTTGGGGATTGGTTTTCATCTGGAGACATGGACGAAGGCATAATTGCCGCTGCGTCCTTGAGTTTAGCTCCGGTGGCGGGTGCTTCGGGGGGACGAATCGCTTCGGATGTGGCTTGGGCGCCGGCGAAAACCACCCTCGGCCACTTCTTCCTGGCCTCGCCTTTGACCTGCAAAAACTCGCCGTAGAGGGGGTGCTCTTCCGACGGCAAAGCGGCCCGAGTCTGGTGATTTTTTGACTCCCACTCGAAGGATTCCTGGTTGTCGTCCTGAATGTGCTGGCGCAGCCTCTCAAATACGCTCAGATGCGACGCCATCTGAGACGCCTCCTCGATTTCGGCGCATTCGCGTTCGCCTTTGCGTTTAAGCGCGGGATTAGTGAGATTACCGAGCGTCTTTCGTTTGGTTTCCAGCAATCCCTTGAGAGCGGATTCCCACTCCGCCTTGCTGGACTGTTCGTCCAAGCCAACGCTCAGGTAATACTTGCCAAGTACTTCCTGAAATGTAGTAAAGCGCATTGTTCAAAATAATTTAATATAATCGCAACCATTTGTAATTGCGTCCTATTATACCATCTGTTTTAGCGAAAACCTGCCAGAAATGCAGTGAACGCCGGGATATTTGCAGTAAGCGCTGATTCCGACTCATTCTCTGTCAGCCAATTGAGTAATCCTGTTCTTCTTTCATTTGTGTCTTCGTGTGAGCCTTTCCCTGTTTGGCAGTTATACTTTGAATGGGCAACAATGTTATTTTTTGCACCGAGAACAAGAACGATCATACCCATTTACAGTTAGAATTATGAACATAATACCTTACCATCTGATCTGCGAAAATCTGTGCAATCTGCGGACAACTCTTTGTAATTGGAGAGTAATCCGCAGATGACGCAGATTTACACAGATTAAAAAAGAATTATACTTTGAACGGACAGATCGTTCCTTGTTCGTGACGCAAAAAGTAACATTCTTACCCGTTCAAAGTATAACATATTAGATCACGACCATTCATTCGCCTTGGTTTGACGTTCCGTTGACCCCTTGCCAAATGATTCTACCAGCAACCGGTCCAACTGCCCCACCGCATACAGGGGCAATGAGAGCAGTTGCGCCGAATCTCCTGATTTGCCCGGCATGCTCACCACATCCAAAGCGGGTGCCCCAGTATGAAATCGCACAGCCCGATGGCGACCCTTCTCCAGCAGGAATTGGAACATCGAGCGCAACGTCCCCGTTTTGCCCGCCTTGACTTCCACGGGCAGAATGTCCAGGCGCCAACTGATGACGAAGTCCACTTCGGCATTGGCGTTGCGAGCCTCGCGCGCCCAATAAAACAACTGCGGTTCTTCAAACACCGGCGCGGCGCACAGCAACTGCTGCCCCACGAATTGCTCGGCCAGCGCTCCTTCGTTCACCGTGATCAATTCATCCACGCCCACCAGATCGAGCCCACACAAACGGTTGACCAGCCCGATGTCCAGGAAAAGAGCCTTGAACTGCCGATCGTCTCGCTCGGCTCCCAGTGGCAGTCCGTTGGCCGAGGAATGCGCCACTGGATACACCACCCTGCTTAATGTCAGCAACTCCAACGAGCGCCGCACCTCCGCCGCCCGTTCCTCCCGGCTGATATTCACAAATTTAATCTTCCGTCCCACATTCTGCGCAATGTGGCGATAGGTCTTGCGCATCAGCTCATGCAGCCGCCGGTCGCCGTATTTCGCAAAGTCTGCCTGCACCGTTTCCACCAGCGCGGTCTGAATGCGTTGCACCTCCAGTAAATCCTTCCGCGCCGCGTACGCCCGCACCGCTTCCGGCATCCCGCCCACAAAGCAGTAGCGCCGCACGGCTTCAAGAAATCTCAGGGCCACCGCCTCCGATGGCGGCTGCGCCAGACTCCACGTTTTGAGGTATGTTGCCAGCGCCTCACCCTCTGTTGCGGCTACGAATTCTTCAAAGCTCATCGGGTGCAGGTGCAGAAATTCGATGCGCCCCACGGGCATGGAATACTCAAACTCGCGTAGCGCAAAATCAAGCAGTGATCCTGCCGCGATAACGTGCAACTCCGGCAGCAATTCATGAAAATAGCGCAGCAATGCCAACGCCGGCGGGCACGCCTGAATCTCATCAAGAAACAATAGCGTCTTGCCGGGCATCACGCTCCGGCCCTTCAAGACACCGAGTTCCGTCAGCACCCGCTTGGGATCCGACAGGGAAAAGAGGCTGTGCAACTCCCGCTCCCGCTCCAAATCCACCGTCATCACCGACTCAAACTGCTCCGCCCCCCAATGCTCCACCAGATACGTTTTGCCCACCTGTCGCGCCCCCCGCAATACCAAAGGCTTGCGACCAGGGCGATCCCGCCATTCGGATAATGATGTTTGCGCGTTTCTTTTCAAATTGGATTGGATTTAATCATATTTCAGGATGTAAAACAATTGGATTTTAGCACTAATCTACAAAATGTGAGCTACGCACCAGAGCACAGCACTTATGCGCGGTTATTTTTAAGTGATAATAGTTCAAGAAATTCCCACTTTTTAGAACCATCTACTGAGTTTGAGTGGGAAAATCACCGCAGAGGCGCAGAGGCGCAGAGTAAGAAGAAGAAAATAATGCATGGCTTCCTTCTCTCCGCGCCTCTGCGCCT
>CAIUEN010000014.1 GCA_903898185.1 uncultured Verrucomicrobiales bacterium | reverse complement strand
TTGCGCCATGATCTGCCGGTATTGTGGTCGCGACTGGATGACGTCGATTCCGTAAGATGGGGATCAATTTGCGATCAGTATATGGGATTGGTGGCTTACGACGCAAAAACAGATTCGTTTGTCGAGATGGAAACACCGAGCCAAATTGCTCGTGAGCATGGATCATGGCTATTGGCGTTTGTGCGTACCTGCTTGGTTGTGCAAGTTGCGTCAACGCCAGTTTCGCTGAATGTAATGCCAGATGCGAAGGCCACTTTGCCAGTGAAGTCGCGCGGATTGGCACTGGGCCGGGTCAGGGTGCGAGTGCGGCGTTACAGGCCCACAAGTCGCTCTTGGAGACGGTGATTGAATCAGCGCTGAAATGACTGATCGGAACTGTTCATCAGCACAAAACGAAGGAGGGCGAGTTCTAGGAACTCGCTCTCCTTCGTTGAGTTATCTCTCAACAGACACAATCTATTGAGTCGCGGGCTCAGCGGATGAAACCGCCGGTGCAGGCACCGAGTTTGCCGCAGGTGACGCTGAATTGACAATGACATGCGCAGAACTGGACAATATAAAAACCAAAAAGACCAGCATGGCCGAACCGGTAAAAGCGCCCGCCATAAGCAGGTACAATTCGCGTTTGGTATCCTTGGCTGCTGCAATGGCATCCGCGATGGTATCGATTTTGTACGCCGCAAGCTCGATTTTGTCGCCGGAGTGGGTAATATGCTGGGCCTGCTGTTCCAGGCGGTCAAGAGGTAATTTGGCGCATATCGATTCGACCCGGGCCTGTAGAGGCATGGCAATTCGGTCGTAATTGAGATTACCAACCACGTTCACACCAAAATCGGACTCAATTTGGCACAGATGTGCCAAGATGCGTTCCTGGCGCATCAGCATGATCTCACTACTTTGTGTAGCGCGATCCTGTTTCTTTGATGCGTCTGTCAAGGATGCCCGAATAGAGGCGTGCCTTGCATCCAGTTCTGCCAAATGCTGTCGATGCTCTCTGGCGGCGGTTTCACGTTCGACTGCCAGATCGGCAAGGTACCGTGGAAGCATCGCCAGCAAGGAAAAATGGAGGTTTCCAATCTCGTAAAACGGGTTTTCATCGTGAACATCGTTTCTTAGCTGCCATGCGTAAAGACCGGGCGGTTTGTCTTTTCCATCTGTGTATTTTTCGTTGATCATATTTGATTCTCTTTCTGTTTGGCTGCCTGTTTTTTCTCCCACGCTTGGCAGCAAGTTGTTTTAATTCCCTCAGAAGTGATTTCTCGAATTTTTGCCACTGAGGTTGTCGGTAGCAGGATTGGGGCTATTTGGTTGAGCCCCATAAAGATAATTTTGAGGTGCTTGGTGGCCATTTGGGCGAAAAACGTGAGGTTAAAAAATCCGCGAGGATCGCTTTTTTGCAGACCCCAGTAGTAGCCAATAAACTGCGCTAAGCTCATTCGCCGGGAGTTGAGCTCACTTTGCAGTTTGTCCTCAAATCTTGGAAACCGGATTTCATGAGAAGCCCCTACCGCCCGCAGGCTTTGTCTTGCGATGGATTGCTCAAATTGTGCAAAATCCGAACCATTCTTCTCGTTTTTTACAACGACATAATCGGCACCTTTCTCGATCGCGGCCACCAGGCGCGCAACCTCCTCGAATGACGCAGCATCAGAAGCCGATACAGGCACCAGAATCACCAGTTTGGCGTTGATGGCTTCCAGTGCAGTCCCAAACTGAACATGGCTAAAAAGGGCCATGATCTCAGACGTGATGTTAGCGGGGGTATCTGCCACAGTGACGTTGCTTTCAAGAATCTTTGCGATGAGAGACTGGATATCGTCCGTGCTCTTGATGCGATGAGGCTGAGCTTGTGGGTGCATCTTAGTAAGTGAACGATTGTCATCACAGTCTAGCAGGGCGTGATTGATGTCTTGGTAGCACAACCAGTCTTCTGTTGCAGCGGTGACTGTTGATTTTCCCTCTCCACCCTTGCCATTGGCCACCACATTTAGCGTTTTTTCTATTATTGAATTCATGGAAATATGCCTTTGTTATTTTGTTTTCAAGAATGCCACTGTTTTGGGGCCATGGGTTTCAGGCAAGCCTGTTTCCTCTCGTAACTTTTTGAGTAAAGATGCTGCGTCGGTTGCTGTTTTTATTCCTACAGATTCCGATGGTGCAGAGGCAGAGGGTGCCAATGTCGCGACCTCAATCTGTTTTTCACTGTCCGTTTCTTTTGCCGTCCGTGGCTTTCGTGTTTTTGCCGGTGTTCCTTGGAGCACTCGTTGCACGGTAGATGCAGACACCGTGAACCCTTCCTGTGTCAGCGCTGAGGCAATGGCTGATGCAGAGTGGTCTTTGCTTAGTTCTTTCAGGTCGGGAAGCCTCTGGCGTAGCGCTGATGTCAGGCTGATGCTATGGTCGCCTACGAGCTCACCGCGTGAGTGCCGATCTTTGACGGCGTCCA
>CAIUEN010000013.1 GCA_903898185.1 uncultured Verrucomicrobiales bacterium | reverse complement strand
TCGGCGGAACGGCAGACAAGAATGTCTGCGCTACGTCCGAAGGTCGTTCCCTGCTCTTGACGCAAAAAGCAACATTCTTACCCGTTCAAAGTATAGTTTTGGCTATATCCTTGGGAATCAGACTCATTGGTCGATCATGATCAAGGTGTTCCTCGCAGAGACCGAAGAAGCCAGCGCGTGTCGTGGTACGGCGGATGTCGTGCAGGAACGCATCGGCCTGTTCCACGCCCTCCCCGATAAAATTCGTAAATTTCTTGAGACGCTGTACCTGCGATAATTCGCGGACGCCCTCCGTGATCTCGGCATCCCACAGTTCGCGAATATAGTTTAGAACTTGGCGTCCGGTCGGCAGAACAGGGGTTTCTCCACGGAGTTGCTGTCGAATTTGATCGAAGAGCCACGGATTACGAATGGCCCCGCGCCCGATCATCAGTCCGCGCGCGCCGGTATCCTTGAGAAGTTTCTGCGCTTGCTCGGGAGAATGGATGTTTCCATTGGCGATCACCGGGCAGGAGAGTTGCCGTGCCGCTTGCGCAATCAGATCGTATCGAACCTGGCCGGTGTACATTTGTTTGACTGTCCGTCCGTGAACCGTCAACAGATCCACCGAGTGTTTGGCAATTAATGCAAGCAACCCGTCGTAAACCGCAGCCGAATCGAATCCGATTCTCGTCTTGACTGTCAGCGGAATGGAAACCGCGTCGCGCAACGCCCCTAGAATTGCGTCCACATGCGCCAGATCCCGCAACAGGCCGCCGCCAGCGCGCTTGCGATAGACCACCGGGGCGGGACAACCCAGGTTCAGGTCGATGGCCGCCACTGGATAGCGTTGAAGTTCGCGCGCAGTCCGAATCAGCGACGGGATGTCATTGCCGATCATTTGAGCCACCACCGGGCGTCTTGTGGGATTCTTGGTGATGGATTCCAGTATCCACCGTTCCAAGTGTGAGTCGGCATGCACCCGGAAATATTCGGTCCAACAAGCGTCAGCGCCGCCATAACGGCTCATCAGCCGCCAGAGCGACAGCCCTGATACGTCCTGCATGGGAGCCAAGGCCAACAGCGGATAGAGGGTCAACATGAAGTCACTCTTCAGGTAGGTGCCGACGTAAGGATGCTCAAATCATGCAAGATGTGAGGTCACAATACGTCAGAGCCTCCTTACGTCGGCACCTACCTGAATTGAGAGCCACTTCCATTAACTTCCTCCAAGTTCCTTGGCAAACGTCTCAATCCGGTTCAGACCTTTTTCGATATTCGACATGCTGGTGGCGTAGCTGATGCGAATGTAGTCGTCCGCGCCAAAGGCCACACCGGGAACGGCGGCTACGTTGTGTTTTTGAAGGAGCTGAGCGCAGAATTCGATCGACTTGAGCCCAAGCTTGGAAATGTTCGGGAAAAGATAGAAAGCGCCTTTGGCATTGACGCACGAAATGTCGGGGATGCTGTTGAGCTTGGCGTAAGCAAACGCTCGGCGGCGGGTAAATTCTGCAAGCCAGGGAGCGATGTGATCCTGCGGGCCGTTGAGGGCTACGATGGCACCCTTTTGAGCAAACGACGTCGGATTGCTGGTGCTGTGGCTCTGGATGGCGTCGATTGCCTTGGCAATCGGTTCCGGCGCGGCGGTAAATCCAATGCGCCAACCAGTCATCGAATACGCCTTGGCCAGCCCGTGGACTATGATGGTGTGATCCAAGTGCGCCTGCGAAAAGCTGGCAATGCTGACGTGCTCGGCTCCGTCATAGACCAGCTTTTCGTAAATCTCGTCGCTCATGATCAATACCCCGCGTTCGACACAGATGTCGCCCAAGGCTTTGAGTTCCTCGCGGGTATAAAGCGAGCCGGTCGGGTTGCTCGGCGAATTAAGAATGAACAGTCGGGTGCGCTGGGTGATGGCTGCCCGCAATTGATCAGGTGTGACTTTGAAATCGGACTTGTCTGCGGTCTCTATGATGACCGGAGTTGCCTCGGCCAGGCGCACCATCTCGGGATAGCTTAGCCAGTAAGGCGCGGGGATGATCACCTCGTCACCCTGTTGGCACAAGGCTGTGACGACGTTGAAACAGGAGTGTTTGCCGCCGCATGAAATAATGATTTGCGAGGGCTTGTAATTCAGGCCGTTGTCGCGCTGAAATTTGTCTGCCACAGCCTGACGGAGCTCGGGCATGCCGCTGCTCGGGGTATATTTGGTGAACCCCTCGTTCAAGGCTTTGATCGCCGCGTCGGTAATGTGCTGCGGCGTTGCAAAATCAGGCTCTCCCGCGCCAAATCCGACCACGTCAATTCCCTTCGCCTTCATCTCCTTGGCCTTGGCATCAATTGCCAGGGTTAGGGACGGTGTCAGCGCTGCGGCGCGTCGAGAGATTCTGTAATTCATAAATCGGTCGAAACAAATAGCGAGTGGGGCGGGGGAGCGCAAGTGGAATTGCATAAACACTGAATGCGGCTCAGGAGTGTTCTCGTTTCCCTGCATTCCGTGGCTCGTTCTGCAAATCGTGAATCGTTGAACTGTTGAATCGGAAGAAGTGTTCTCGATCCCAGCATTCCGTTGCTCATCCCTGTGAATATCCAATATCGAACAAGGAATGTCCAATAATGAAGTAAAAAAATGTTCCAACCCGAGTTCAGTTGTAGTGCCGCAAAGGAGTTCGCGATAATGAGAAGTGCTGACAGAGAAATGCTGACAAACTTGCGCTTGCGCTTTGATGGGTGAACTCTACTCTTTTGCCATGCCTACTGATGTAGATGTCAAATACGTGGCTCATCTGGCCCGCCTGGAGCTGACGCCGGACGAAGAAGAGAAATTTGGCGCGCAGATCAAGAATATTCTCGGTTACATCGAGAAGCTCAAGGAATTGGACGTTACTCAAATCGAGCCGACCGCGCATGCGGTGCCGCTGGTCAACGTGTTTCGCCATGACGTCTGCCGACCCTCCATTTCCAACGAGGACGCCATGCGCAACGCTCCCGCAAAAGCCAACGGACTGTTTGTCGTGCCCAAGATTGTCGAATAATCATGCTCAATCAACTGACTCTCTCTCAACTCACCCAAAAGCTCGCCTCCAGTGAAATCAGCGCGCGGCAGATCGTCGAATCGTGCCTGGCGCAGATCGGGCGGGTGGATGGCAAAATCCATGCCTTTCTCAGCTACAACGCTGAGGATGCTCTCGCCCAGGCGGATGCCGCAGACAAGGCTCTTGCCGCAGGAGCTACTCATGCGGAAAAACCGTTGCTGGGATTGCCGATCGGCATCAAAGACGTTATCGCCGTCAAGGATCAGCCGCTGCAATGCGGCTCAAAAATCCTGGGCAACTTCATTTCGCCTTATAACGCCACCGTGATTGAGAAACTCAAAAACGCGGGCGCGATTGTTTTTGGCAGGCTCAACATGGATGAGTTTGCGATGGGAAGCTCGACTGAAAACTCTGCTTTCGGGCTCACACGCAATCCTTGGGATATCACCCGCATCCCCGGTGGGTCTTCGGGCGGTTCCGCCGCCGCAGTAGCTGCTGACGAATGCATCGCCACGCTCGGCTCGGATACCGGCGGATCTATCCGCCAGCCGGCCGCCCTGTGCGGATGCGTTGGCCTCAAGCCCACCTACGGACGGGTTTCCCGCTATGGGTTGGTGGCCTTTGCATCGTCGCTGGATCAAATTGGGCCGTTCACCAAGGATGTCCGGGATGCCGCCATCCTTCTCTCCGTCATCAGCGGGCAGGATACGGCGGACTCGACGAGCATCCCGCAGGCAGTTCCCGACTATAGCGCCACCCTGACAGGCGACATCAAGGGGCTCAAGCTTGGCTTGGCCAAAGAATACATGATCGGCGGATTGGACCGGGAGGTCAGCGCCGCCATGCAGGCTGCGGTCAAGCAGTATGAAAAACTGGGGGCTGAAATTGTTGAAATTTCGCTTCCACACACCGATTACGCTGTAGCCACCTACTACATCATCGCCACCGCCGAAGCCAGCGCGAACCTGGCCCGTTTTGACGGCATCCGATACTGCGCGCGGGTGGATGGAGCCGACCCGCTCGAACTCTACAGCAAAACCCGCGGGGCCGGATTCGGTCCCGAGGTTAAACGGCGCATCATCCTTGGCACATACGTGCTGAGCAGCGGCTACTACGACGCATACTACTTGCGCGCCCAGAAAGTCCGCACCCTGATCCGGCAGGATTTCCTCAATGCTTTCGAGAAGGTGGATGCGGTGCTGACTCCAACCACTCCGACTGCCGCCTTTAAAGCCGGGGAAAAGACCGACGACCCGCTGCAAATGTATTTGTCGGACATTTTTACGATTTCGTGCAACTTGGCGGGAATCTGCGGCATCAGCATCCCAGGCGGTTTCACCCAGAGTCCGAAACTGCCAATCGGCCTTCAATTGCTGGGCAAACCATTCGGCGAAGAAACGATCCTCAAACTCGCCCACGCGTATGAGCGGAGCACCGTATGGCATGGGGAGCGGCCAGGGATGTTGAATTGAACAGCAATTCACATTTATTTTTGTGTTTGACGCCTACACCGCGCGTTGGTAGCATCACGAAGATTAAGAATGAGTTTGACTGGCTTTCTAAAAAGAAACCATAAAGTAGTATTAGCTGTAGTGGAAAATGTTTAAGAATATTACAAATGTCGGTGGTTGCGAGACTGTGTTCTGATCTAACATACCCCGTTTGTCATTCATAATATGATTTCGATAAATATGTAAAATCGAAAGGTGTTTTGGGCAAAACCGAAGCACATTCAATAATAACTCAAAACGAATAATAAATAGCTACAATGAAAAATATAACGATTGCCACGTTCTTGTGCGCAGTGTTGATGGCATCTGCGACCGTTTTCGCAGCAGATGAAACCGCTCCAGTGAAGCCCACGGTCACAATAGACAAAGTGCCAAACATAGCTCCTGGCCCGGATGGAATGGACGAAATCTCTGGCAAGGTGTCCGGAGTTAAGAATCCAACCGAATGCAAGGTAATTATCTATGCATTTGGAGATAAATGGTATGTTCAACCAACAAGGGATGAAAAGAAGACTGAAATTGAGAAGGATTTAACTTGGGCAACTCAAACTCATGGTGGTTTTGAATATGCGGCATTGTTGGTGAAATCGTCTTTTACCGCGGCTGACACGCTTAAGTCTCTTCCTAAAGAGGGTGGCGATGTATTGGCTATTACCAAACAGAAGCCAAAGAAGGATTAACGTAGCGTCTTTGAAGATGTCAGTTTTAGAGAACTGACATTTTAGTCTGCTCACTCGCCGTGACTGAGGCCTTGGCTTTCATTCTTGGAGAATACTCCGCCTTGGCCTCAGACGCGGTTAACATTTGTTGCAACTATTCACGTAGCATAGGCATCCTTGCCTGTGCTCCCCTCTCCGGCGAGCGTCAGCGAGACGCTGACTTATTCCGGCGAACAGTTACGATTATTGTAGCTATTTCAGACAGGGGTTTGTTAAACTGCAATAGGGGCTTTGATTGATGGGTGTGGTTCGTAGCCGGTAAGCTGGCAATCCTCGTATTTGAAGTCGTGGATGTTGTGTATTGATGGGTTCAGAGTCATCACCGGGAGAGGACGAGGCTCGCGTGTGAGCTGAAGCTTGGCCTGCTCAATGTGGTTGGAGTAGAGATGCAGGTCGCCGAAAGTGTGGACAAACGTCCCGATCTTGAGATTACAGACTTGGGCCACCATCATCGTCAATAGGGCATAGGAGGCGATATTGAACGGGACTCCCAAAAATAAATCGGCGCTCCGCTGGTATAGCTGACAGCTCAGCTCGTCACCCTGCACGAAGAACTGGAAGAGCGCGTGGCATGGCGGCAGGGCCATATCATCGACCTCGCCGACATTCCAAGCGCTGACGATCAGACGGCGGCTGGAGGGCGCGCGCTTGATTTGCTCAATCACTTGATCAATCTGGTTGATTGATCGACCGTCGGCGGTTTTCCAGTCGCACCATTGTGCGCCGTAAACCCGGCCCAGGTTTCCGTTGGCGTCAGCCCACTCGTTCCAAATGTTCACGCCATGGTCTGTCAAATATCTTACGTTCGTGTCACCGCGCAAAAACCAAAGAAGCTCATAGATGATCGACTTAATGTGAAGCTTCTTGGTTGTGAGCAGCGGAAATCCGGTTTGCAGGGGAAAGCGAGCCTGCGCGCCGAAAATCGCAAGTGTGCCGGTGCCGGTGCGGTCACTCTTGACCTTGCCCTCGTCGAGGACGGTTCTCAATAGTTGTTGATATTGGAGCATGATGCGGTTGAAATCGTATAACTATTCAGGCAGCATGGGCATCCTTGCCTGTGCCTTTTTCCGGCAAACGTCAGCGAGACGCTAATCTTCCCCTCTGACCTGAATAATTACGAAATCGTTATCGGTTTGCGCTCAGACGTAAAGATTCATTTTTGCGTCGCCTTTCTGTTGTGCGTCATCTCAAAGGGTGTGTGACCGGAAAGTAACCCTGTGGGGCAGACCTCCGGTCTGCCGGTTCGAGGGGTCTCCGCCCCCTCGACACATTTTTCTCCAGATCAAGTCAGCAATTCTCATTTTGAGGGAATACGGGGGGAAACTCTGATCTGCCTGCGCATGAGGTTTTCAATTCTCTGCGGAGCCAGAGGCACCGCAACAGTCAGCACAACTAATCATTGCACCTCGATAACGAGGTGCCGGCAAGCCGGATGCCTGCCCCACAGGGTTACTTTCCGGTCACACCCCCATCTCAAACTTCAAGATCTGGCACCCCATGAGGCGGCAACGACAATTTCTGGATCTCCGCCGTAAATCCGCCCCTGAAGTTTGGGTATTTGAATTGGCAGCCCAACTCCATTTTGAGTTTGCGGTTGGAAATACGCTTGTTGGTGACGGCCCGCTTGCGCGCCTTGAGCGATTCTGGAACGAATCGCGGCATGGCGCGCCCCAGCGTCTCGGAAAGAAATCGGTAGAGGTTGATCTGCCTTACCGGTTCGTCATCGGTGGCATTGTAAATCTCGCCTCCGCGCCCACTCTTGAGCGCTGCAATAATGGCCGTTACAAGATCGTCCCGGTGGATCATATTAACAAACCGTCCGCCATCGCCCGAAATGACCGCGCATCCTGACAAATACTGCGAGAGATAGTATCCGCGTCCGGGACCATAGATTCCACTGACCCGCAGGATCACAGATGGAAATCGGCACTGGCGGGCGGCTTCGATAAGGATATTTTCTGTCTCCAAAAGCGCTTGGCCCGTGGGGGCAGTCGGTTGGGCGGGCATGGATTCGGAGACCCATTCTCCCTCATTCTGCTCATAGACAGCCGTGCTGCTGGTAAAGACGTATTTATTGGGTGGTGACTGACGCAAAAAATCGAGAAGGTTCTGAGTGCCGTCACGATACACCTCGCGATATTCATCCGCGCCTCCTTTGCTCGATGCAGTTGTATTGACAATCCAGTCAAACGGCAGCGGAAGTGGATCCAAGGATTCGCGTCGCGTGATATCGCAGAAAATGGGCTTGACTCCAGCAGCCTCAATCGCCTCTCGACCGCCCGGCGACCGCCGCAGACCAAACACTTCATGTCCTTGGCGAGCCAATTCGGTCGCCACAGACAATCCAACATAACCGCATCCAACAACAAGCGCGCGCATGTGAAGCGCAGTCATTTTGTCCGATTCTACGGGGCAGGCAACTCCAAATCGGGCAAAAAATCACCACAGGAAACCGCGATGATGGGTTACCGGATAATCTTCTTCACTGCCTGTCTGGTCAGTGTTCCTCATAAAGCGAGCAATCGTATTTATGAATGTCTCGAACTGATAAGGATTGCTCAGGAATGCCTGGGGCAGTTCAGGATGGTCTCCTTCCATTACTTGAGCTTCGCTGTAGCCGCTGGACAAGATCACCGGAAATCCGGGAGAAAGCTTGCGCAAAGCCGTCAATGTCTCCCAGCCGTTCATGCGAGGCATCGTCAGATCCCACAGGACGCAACCGATTCGTCCCGATGTTGCTGGAACACCTCCAAGGCATCGACTCCATCCACCGCTGTTAGCACTATAAAACCAAATCGTTTGAGCACGATCTCAATGGATTTGCGCACAATGGGATCATCATCGACCAACAGCACCATGCCACCCACTCCTGTTTGCGGAGCTTGGATCGGTGGCGCTGGCTTTTGAAGAACCGCTTCCGCCGATAGCGGCAAGAAGACACGGAAGACGCTTCCCTGCTTTGGCTGACTTTCCACCGTGACGCACCCCTTGTGCGCTCGAACAATCCCCAAAACCACAGGCAAGCCCTGCGCTTGCCCCATATGAAAAAGCGGGACAAAAGTCTCGCGATTCTGTATTCCTTGGGCGATGCAATCAACCTCGTCCATCAAACGAACACTGGCAGAGCCCGAAAACAGGAGCTTGGTGATCGGTCTTTTAAAGGCTGATCCACCGCCCAGCCGCAATGCTTTAGCCAAAGAACTCTGTCGTTCTCTGGACCTGCGCGATTCTAAAGGCAAGTGGCAGATGGCCACCACCAGCAAGGCACTGCGCGAACTGGAAGCTCAGGGATTATGGCTCTTGCCCAAGCCACTCTTCAGTGGCCCCCGCCAATGGAATCCGATTCGTTTGAACCAGCCGGTGCCACTTCCAACCGATGTTCCGGAGTTGGTCCAAGACCTGCGAGGGTTGCGCTTGATCCTGGTGGAGGATCAGGAACATCAGCGCATTTGGAATGAGTTGATGCTCAGTGAGCATCCGCTAAAGGACTGTCGATTGGTG
>CAIUEN010000012.1 GCA_903898185.1 uncultured Verrucomicrobiales bacterium | reverse complement strand
TTCAACTTTGGTTCCAAAAAGTGGGAATCTTCTGAGGCTGGAAACGGGCCGGTTTTCTACGGGCTAGAACTATACTGTTCAGCAATCAGTCGGCATCGACACCAGCACACTGTTCGTAGCGAAGACGGGCATTCGTGGTTCCAACGATTTGGTTTGGGTTGGGCGCGCGGCGAATTACGCGGCCAAACTCTCGTCCTTGAACCAAGCAGGCTCAGGACTCCCGATCTCGTCCCCTTATTTCTGGCAGACGTGGAAAACGCCTGACACCATGCGGCGAATACGGTCATTGAATATCAAAGCATTACGTGAGGTCATTGAGGAAAATGCTATCAAAATGGGTTCAGCCATTTTCCACTGGATCAGGAGTCCTGAGGCTATTCCTCTATCATCACCGACGACGTTTTCAAGGTGCTGCACAAATCAGCAAAATACGGTGACAACGGCGAAGGTAAACTCATATGGGAACCGAGAACTTGGGAGAAACTTGGGGTTTCACTGCACTGCTCAAACTGGACGTGGAGAGACCTGATTGAAGCCGTTTGTTTCGCTCGACGTTTCATTTCGGGTCGATATAATACCGCTTGGTTTTTGTTCTTTTACATGGCTTGGGCCTCCACCATTGCTGGGCTGGCACAGTATCTATTGGTAACTGCCATATAGCCTTCCAATCCGAGACGACAATTGCAGGTCAAGTCGGCTACCTGCATGAAACGCCGTCTAAAACTGACGCAACAAACAAGGAGAAAGAAGAAAATATGAAAGACAAAAATAGCAATACAAATAAAAATTCCAGCAGCAAACTGTTCATCGCATCAATATTTGCCTTGAACCTTTTGATGGTGACCCTTGTGGGAGGTCCGTTATAAGGCGGTTTCACTTGAGACGCTGTGCCAGCGAACGATGGTGAGAGGCCCCATAAGACAAGGGGGTGGTTCAAACCCACCGCTTCCCACCCCTTTCTTTGCCGCTGCCTAAATTGGCAGCGGCAACCCATTTCTTACCCGCTCTATTTCCATTAACGAAACCTACCTTCAGACTTCCTGATGTCAGGGAAAATAATTGAGACTGTCCTGATACCAAAAACCGTTCGTCTCCCAATAAAGTTATCACCAAAACGCCTTAAATGGTCTCACGCATAAACCCCGATATTTGAAAATGCGTGGGCGGGGTCAGGAAGTCTGACCTTTACTTGCAATCTGACCAGTTGACTTGGCGCATGTCGCCTTTCTTGCTGAAGGCCAGGTGCATTCCGAAGGCGCTGCTCAAGGTTTGAGGCGTATGGGCGGCACCGGCCATCGCGACATAGTCTTGAAGGATTGGGCGATAATCGGGGCTTGCGCAGTTCTCAATGATTGTGCGAGCGCGTTCACTGGGGCTTTTGCCGCGCAAGTCAGCGACACCTTGTTCGGTGATAATGATCTGCACGGAGTGTTCGCTGTGATCCAGATGACTGGCCAGCGGCACAATCGTGCTGATCTTTCCACCCTTGGCGGTTGATGGGCAGGTGAATATCGACAGAAAGGCGTTGCGGGCGAAGTCGCCGGAACCGCCGATGCCGTTCATCATGCTCTTGCCCAGCACATGAGTGCTGTTGACGTTGCCGGTGATATCGACTTCGATGGCGGTATTGATCGAAATCAGGCCGAGGCGGCGGACGATCTCAGGCGAGTTGCTGATTTCTTGCGGGCGCAGCAGTGTGCGCGAACGGAAGAATTCGATGTCGGCGTAAATTTCGCGAAGCACTGCGGGGCTGACCGTCAACGAGCAGCCGCTGGCAAAACGAACCTTGCCTGATTTCATCAAAGCGACCACCGCATCCTGGATGACCTCGGTGTACATTTCAAACACCGGGATGTCCGCCCGTTCGCCCATGGCTTTGAGCACCGCATTGGCAGTGTCGCCGACGCCGGATTGGATTGGCAGAAAGCACTTGGGAATGAGGCCACGGGAAATCTCACGGGCAAGAAAATCGGCCACGTTTGAGCCAATCTGGGCAGTGATGTCCGAGGCTTCACCAAAACCGACGACTTCGTCGGGCGTGTTTGTCTCGACAACACCGACAATTTTGCTTGGGTCCACTTTGATTACCGGCGCGCCAATGCGGTCGGAGGGAGCGCAGACGGCAAACGGCTTGCGGTACGGAGGGTCAAGCGGTTCGTAAATGTCATGGAACCCGCGCAGGGTGGCGGGATGAAAACTGTTATGCTCGATGATGATCTTTTCGGCAACGTTGCAGTAGGTCGGCGCGGCGCCCACGGCGGAGGTGAGCGTGATTTCACCACTCGGCGTCACTTCACAGGCTTCGATGATCGCCCAATCGACTTTGCCCAGAAAACCGTAGCGAACGTTTTGGGGCATCATCGACAAATGCATGTCGGAGAATTGCGCGCGGCCTTCGTTGATGCTCTTGCGCAGGGTCGGGTCGGACTGGTAGGGCGCACGGAATCGGATGGCTTCAGCTTCGGCCAAAGCGCCATCAAGCGATTTGCCAGTCGAAGCGCCGGTCAGGACGCCGATTTTGAAAGGTTTGCCGTTGGCATGCAATTCCTTGGCGCGCTGCGCAATGGCGAAAGGGGTGTTCTTGGGCGCGCCTGCGGGTGTAAAGCCGCTGAAAGCAACGGTCTGGTCGTGTTCAATAAGCTGGGCTGCCTCAGCAGCCGTCAATCGAGACAGTGGTTTATTCATTTCATTAATTCTTTCAAATGCCGCACTTGGTGCGAACCAAAAGTGGACGAACCTCCAAATTCATCCCAAAGTATCAAGTTTCCCTCCGCGTCAATGCCGCCGAACAATCCGCTGCGAATGACACCGTCAAGGTCCAACTCAACCTGTCGGGGAGCGCCCCACAGGCCGTTGATTTCCGAACAAAGAACGCCAAATCCGCCGCCCTGCATCTGTTCCATTACACAACGGAGGTGACGCAAAATCGATCCCGTCAAATCGGGCAGCGACGGCGGCGATGGAACCAAATCTGCCAGTCGGGCGGTTTGATCCTTGAGGCTCGGGTCAGATTCCTCTGGACGATTGAGGACATTGACACCAATGCCAGCCACAGCCAATCCCGGCTCGAACTGGTCAATCAATAGACCTGCCAGTTTCCGATTGTTGACGAGCAAATCATTGGGCCAACGCATGCGCAGACCGAGAACCCCCAGTTCGCAAAGCGCGTTGCTCACGGCCAATCCGACGGCCAGAGGCAAAGCGCGACAACTACTTCCCTCTTCTATCGGCACAACCGCCGAGAGCCATAAGCCTCCTTCATCGGAAATCCAACTCCGCTGAAACCGGCCACGTCCGGCGGTCTGCCTGCGCGCGGTTACCGCGCTCCATTGGGGAAGCTTGGCTGCGACCCAGTTGGTTGAAGCAACCTCGCCCATCGCGTGGACACTCCATCCATCAACTCTCGCAGTCTTCGGCAAATATCTCCCTCCGAACTAAACATTTAGCCGACGCGGGCGAGCAACTGACCCTCTTCAACGGCGTCGCCCACAGCCACCTTGAGTTCGGTGACTTTGCCGGTTTTCGGCGCGAAGACGAAGGTGTTCATTTTCATGGCCTCAAGCGTCAGGATATGATCGCCTTCCTTGACATCCTGGCCTCCGATGGCAACGACAGCCGTGACACGGCCGGTCAACGGACTGGCGACATCGCCAGGGCCGGATGCCTTCGCGGCGGGAGCGGCGGGAGTTGCAGCCGGGGCGGGCGCGGGCGCAGGGGCAGGAGCAGCGGCTGGTTTGGGCGCAGGGGCTGAAGTTACCGGAGCTGGAGCGCTTGGGGCCGAAGCCGCGACGCTGCCAAAGTCATCGGGCACTTCGACGGACACGTCATACGTGCTACCGTCCACTGTCACTCGAAGTTTCTTAATCATAGTGTTGCCAAAAACAATTCAACGGACTCTGTGTGATCTAAAGATTTGCGCGCGGCCTTCCACAGCCCACGCGGTTTGATGGGCTACGGGAACCACGACTTGTTGAACAGAAACCAGCCTGTAAGGGCCGGTAAGAACAGTCGAGATCGCGGCGGCAATGACTGCCACGATTTCCGGGGCCACCGCCCCGTGAGATGAGCCATCGCCACCATTGGCGAGGGCGTGAGAATGACGGGCCGAGTCGAGCAGCGAAACGGCTTTGCGAAGGTGCGCCTGCACGTCGGCGGCGAGGCTGGGCTCATCAAGCCGCGCAAGCGCCCGATGAATCGCGGCCAGCGCCCTGCCGAGACTGGTCTCGGCCGCTGCGGTTTCGCCCGCGACGTCCAAAGTATGTTCGTGATGGCTCATAGCAATTGAGAGAGGGGTTGCTGGTTACAACGGCATGGTGCCGTGTTTCTTGGCCGGACGAGTTTCGCGCTTGGTGAGCGTGCTGCGCAGCGCAAGAGAAACCACGGATCGGGTTTCAGAAGGCAGGATCACGTCGGTGATCATCCCCTTCTTGGCCGCTTCGTAAGGCGTGCAGAATTTCTCGCGATATTCAGCGACCAGTTCGGCTTCCTTGGCCTTGGGATCCTTGTCGGCCAGAATTTCTCGTTTGAACAGAATCTTGGTCGCGCCTTCTGCGCCCATGACCGCGATTTCGCCTGTGGGCCATGCATAGACCATATCCGCGCCCATCTCGCGGTTGCACATCGCCAGGAAGGCGCCGCCATAAGCCTTGCGCAGGATGACCGTAATCTTGGGAACGGTCGCTGCGGCATAAGCGAACAGCATTTTCGCGCCGTGGCGGATGATGCCGCCCCGTTCCTGCTGCACGCCGGGCATGAAGCCAGGGACGTCCACCAAAGTGACGATCGGAACATTGAATGCGTTGCAGAAGCGAATGAACCGCGCGGCCTTGTCCGACGAGTCAATATCCAGGCAACCCGCCTTGACCAGCGGGTTATTGGCAATGATGCCAACGACCACGCCTTGGATGCGTCCGAAGCCAACCACCATATTCTTGGCAAAGAGCGCCTGAATTTCGAGAAAGTCACCGTTATCAACCAAGCGGCTGATCACCTTCGGCATGTCAAGCGGAGTCTTGGAATCATCAGGAACCAAGGCGTCCATTTCAGGATCAGTGCTCAAATCGATGTGCGGCACCGGATGATGCGGGGGATCCATCACATTGTTCGAAGGCAGGAACGAGAGCAGTTTCTTGCAAATCTCGATCGCGTGGGCGTCGTTGTCAGCGATAAAATGAATGTTGCCTGAAACGCTGGCATTGGCCATCGGGCTGCCAATTTCGTCCATCGTACACTTTTGGCCGGTGACCGCCTGGATGACTTCAGGGCCGCAGATGAACATGTTGGAGGTGCCTTTGACCATGATGATAAAATCCATCAGGGCAGGCGAATACGCAGCGCCACCGGCGCAGGGACCGGCAATCACCGCCACTTGGGGCACAACGCCCGAAGCCTGGACGTTGCGAAAAAACACCGAGCCGTAACCAGCCAAGGCGTCATCGCCCTCTTGAATGCGAGCGCCACCCGAATCGTTGAAACCGAAGACCGGAATGCCAGTCTTGAGCGCGTAATCAAGAAGATTGGAAATCTTCAGGGCGTGAATGCGGCCCAGAGATCCGCCGTTGATCGTAAAATCGTGCGCATAGGCAGCGCAGGTGCGGCCATCAACCAAGCCAACGCCGGTTACCACACCGTCGCATGGCACCGATTTACCTTCCATGCCAAAGTTGTGGCAATCATGGTCGGCGTGCATTCCCCATTCTTGGAAGGTGCCTTCCTGGAAGAAAGCTGCCAGACGCTCGCGGGCCGACATCAGGCCTTTTTTGCGGCGCGCTTCATGCTTGTCTGCGCCGCCGCCAATGCGGGCTGCGGCCCGCTTGGTTTCCAGTTGCTCAATCAATGCTTTCTGAATAGCCATAAAAATATCTTGGGAGAATGAATGTTTGGGTCAATGCTTGCAAGAACAACAACATCCTTCGGGCTTTGGCATGCAAAATTCCGTCAGCACGCCGAAGGTGAACTTGGGATGGAGGAACGCCACCAGCTTGCCACCGGCGCCGTCAAAGGGTTTGTCATGAATCAATTTAACACCCGCTCCGGTGGCCTGCTCAAGCTGGGCTTCGACATTGTCCGAGCCAAAGGCAAGGTGATGAACGCCGCCAGCGGGATTCTTTTCCAAGAACTTGGCAATCGGACTTTCCGGGTCGGTTGGTTCGAGCAGTTCGATGTGGACTTCGCCCACGCTGAAGAAAGCGGTGCGCACCTTTTGCGAGGCTACTTCCTCGCGGTGTTCGCACTTCAGGCCAAGCGCTTTTTCGTAATAGGAGACAGCCTCGTCGAGAGACCGCACGGCGATTCCAATGTGATCGATTTTTTTGATCATAAATTTAAGTGGACGGTGATTGTTCGTTGTGACCCTCGTGCAGCGCCAGCAGGGTTTGCGCGGCGCGCACGGCTGTAATTTCGCCGCGCAGCAGGGCTCCCTGCAATGCGGGCATCCGCGCGGTCACACGCGGGTTGGAGTAAAAACTTCGCTGCAATTCGTTGTGAATCAAGTCGGTCAACCAGTCAAGAGCCTGTTCCTGGCGGCGGCGGGCAATGATGCCTTTGGGTTCGAGCTCGCGATAGAACCGGTCGATGCACTCCCACAATTCGGAAATGCCCTCGCCTGTCAGAGCGGAACAAAGGGCGGCTTCGGATTTCCAAGTCGGGGTGGCAGGCTGCATATAGTGCAGAGCGGCATCCTGTTCAATTCGAGCCTGCTCAGCGCGAAGCCGGTTATCTCCATCCGCCTTGTTGATCATCACCCAGTCTGCCATCTCAATGATCCCCTTCTTGATTCCCTGCAATTCGTCGCCCGCGCCCGGAATCAGAAGCAGCAGAAAAAAATCAACCATTGAACGCAACGTGATCTCGGATTGCCCTACCCCGACACTTTCGATCAAAATAGTATCAAATCCTGCCGCTTCGCAAAGGATCATCGTCTCACGCGTGCGGCGAGCCACACCGCCCAAGTTGCTGCCAGCGGGAGTGGGACGGATGAACGCGTTCTCATCGCGACTGAGGCATTCCATGCGTGTTTTATCGCCCAAAATACTGCCGCCGGATCGGGAACTCGATGGATCAATGGTGAGCACCGCCACTTTATGCCCCTTGGCAGTCAGAAAACAGCCGAATTTCTCCAAGAAAGTGCTCTTGCCGACACCGGGAACGCCGGTAATGCCAATGCGTCTCGCCTTGGCGGGTCGTAAAATCAGGCGCTGCAACACCTCTTGGGCCTGTACCTCATGGATGCGCGAACTACTTTCGACGAGCGTGATGGCGCGGGCAAGGATGGTTCGATTGCCCGCCTGCACACCGGCGACGTAGTCATCAACGCTGAGCGCATGAGGGCGGCGGGGAAATGATCCTCCATCCGCGCTGATTTTGTTGAGTTCGCTCATTGCTTGAAGTTCAAGCGCTTAAACCTGGCCATTGCAGACGAAGTCAGGGCACAGCCTGAACTCCGAACGGACAATGGCCCCATTTCTGGCCGTGTATTTCAACCCAGGCGGCTCTCCAATTGTGTCAAAAGCTCCTTGGCGGCATCGGGAATGAATGTACCGGGGCCAAACACGGCGGCAGCGCCATTTGCTTTGAGAAAGTCATAGTCCTGTGGCGGAATGACGCCCCCCACTACGATCAGAATGTCATCGCGTCCGACTTTGCGCAGTTCCTCGCCCAGTTGCACCAGCAGCGTCTTGTGACCGCCCGCCAGCGAACTGATTCCCACGATATGCACGTCGTTTTCTGCCGCCATGCGCGCCGCTTCGTCAGGTTGCTGGAAGAGCGGCCCGATATCGACGTCAAACCCGAGGTCGGCATAGGCGGTGGCGACCACTTTTGCGCCACGGTCGTGACCATCCTGGCCCATCTTGGCGATAAGAATGCGCGGATGGCGTCCGTGCTTTTGGGCGAATTTGTTGGTTAGCTGCCGGACCTGCTCAATTTGTGGGTCCTGGCCGAATTCGGATTGGTAAACACCGGAAACAGTACGAATCACAGCTTTGTGACGGTTGAATATTTTTTCGAGCGCAAAGGAGATTTCACCCAGCGTGGCGCGGGCGCGGGCAGCATCAATGGCCAAAGCCAGAAGATTGCCTTGGCCGGTTTCGGCGGACTTGGTCAGAGCTTCCAGACAAGCCTGCACCTTGGCGGCATCGCGTTCGGATTTGAGCAGATGAAGGCGCTTGATCTGGGAATCTCGGACGGAAGTGTTATCGACATCGCGAACCTCAAGCTTCTCGACTTTCTCAAGCCGGAAGAGATTGACGCCAATGATGGCCTCCTTGCCCGAATCGATGTGAGCCTGCCGACGGGCGGCGGCTTCCTCGATGCGCAGCTTGGGCAGGCCGGTTTCGATGGCTTTGGCCATGCCGCCCAGCGATTCGACCTCCTGAATGTGGCTCCATGCGCGTTTCATGATCGCCTGGGTCAGAGCTTCGACGAAGAAGGAACCGCCCCACGGATCGATCACTTTGCAGATATTGGTCTCTTCCTGGAGCAGCAGTTGGGTGTTGCGCGCGATTCGGGCCGAGAAATCGGTCGGCAGCGCAATGGCTTCATCGAGTGAATTGGTGTGCAGCGACTGGGTGTGGCCCAGCGCGGCGGCCATGGCTTCAATGCAGGTTCGCGCCACGTTGTTGAACGGATCCTGCTCGGTGAGCGACCAACCGGAGGTTTGCGAGTGGGTCCGCAACGCCATCGACTTGGCGCTCTTGGGATTGAACTGTTTGACGAGCTTTGCCCAAAGAGCGCGGGCGGCGCGCATTTTGGCCACTTCCATGAAGTAGTTCTTGCCCTGTGCCCAGAAGAACGAAAGGCGCGGCGCAAAAGCGTCGATATCGATGCCAGCCTTGAGACCGGTGCGGATGTAATCGAGGCCATCGGCCAACGTGTATGCCATTTCCAAATCAGCGGTCGCTCCCGCTTCCTGCATGTGATAGCCGGAAATGGAGATCGAGTTGAATTTGGGCATGTTCTTGGAGGTGAACGCAAAGATATCCGCGATGATGCGCATCGAAGGCAGTGGCGGATAAATATAAGTGTTGCGCACCATATACTCCTTGAGAATGTCATTCTGAATGGTGCCCGCGAGCGTCTCCAACTTGGCGCCTTGTTCCTCGGCGGCAACGATGTAGAAAGCCAGAATCGGCAAAACCGCGCCATTCATGGTCATTGAGACGGAAATGCGGTCCAGCGGAATCGAGTTGAAGAGCACCTTCATGTCGAGGATCGAATCGACCGCCACGCCGGCCTTGCCAACGTCGGCAAAGGCGCGCGGATGATCGGAGTCATACCCGCGATGGGTGGGCAGGTCGAACGCGACGGACAACCCCTGCTGTCCGGCGGCAATGTTGCGACGGTAAAAGGCGTTGCTCTCTTCGGCAGTCGAGAATCCGGCGTATTGGCGAACCGTCCAAGGACGGGTCACGAACATCGAACCATAAGGCCCGCGCAGGTAGGGCGCGATGCCCGGCATGGTGTCCAAGGTCTCGCAGTCCTTGATGTCCTTGGCCGTATATAACGGCTGGAGATCAATCTGTTCGAGAGTCTTGAATGCCCACTGTTCGGGCGTCTGGCCGGTCTCGGCTTGGAAACGCTCGCTCCACTGCTCGTAGGTTACGGCGGCGGGAGCGGAATCAAACGGTATTTGTGTGAAGTCAGGAAAGGTATTCATTTAGGCGATTCCCAGCTTGGCATTGAATTTGTTAAGTGTGTCGCAAACATCGGCGCGGACGTGGATAAACTCATCAACGCCGGTCTTCTTGTGAGCCTCAAGCTGATCCTGCGGATAACCGGCAAGAACGATGATGGTGTCAGGACGCGCGGCCCGGATGCCAGCAACCAGCGGCGGCACCAGCGCCGGATAGTTGTCGTCGAGCGAGCAAATCACGGCAATTTTGGCTTTGGATTGAGCGAACGCCGCAATGGCGGCATCGGTCGTCTTAAACCCTTCGGAAGAGATGACGTCGTATCCGCCAACGGCCAGGAAGCCGCGCGCGAAATCGGCGCGCGCCTTGTGCTCCTTGAGAGAGCCCATGTTGCAGAGAAACGCGGTCGGACGTTCGTTGCCCTTGGCGATGAAACGGTCAACGATGCCGCGCACATGTTCAATCGGAGCCGCCGAGCGGGTAATGCAAACCGGAGTGATTGGCGCGCAGGGACTGTCGTTGATGCGAATGGCGCGGGTAACCTCGCCGATGGTTGCCCCGGCGGTGACGGCAGTGATGCAAGCCTCGAACAATTCGACGTCCTTCATTACCACGATCTTTGCCAGGCTGGCGAGCACGGCCTCGCTTTCGTCATCCTCAAGCGAGGTGCGATGAGAGGCGATTTGCTGTACCCGGCGCTTGTGAAACGCAACAGCGTCGATCTGTGGGCATTCCAGAAGATTTTCCTTGATATTCGCGTATTGATTGACACCAACGATTGTGTCGCGGCGTGTAGTGACGGCCTTCAATCTTTCGGTGGCTTTTTCGGTGACCGCCTTTTGGGGGAATCCGGCGCGTAGCGCGGCTTCCATGCCCCCAAGCTTCTCGATCTCCTGGAACAGGCTCCAAGCGCGGGTGGCGAGTTCAGACGTCAAGACTTCGACATACCATGAGCCGCCGGCTGGATCGATTACGTGTTCGAGATTGCATTCCTTCTGCAAGACCAATTGCGTATTGCGGGCAATGCGCTGGCTGAAATCGTCGGGCTGGCGCAAAATTTCATCGAACGCCCCCACCTGCATGCTGTCGCAGCCGCCCAGAACGCCGGCAAAGGCTTCAATGGTCGTGCGCAGCATGTTGTTATACGGATCATAGACAGTCTTGTTCCAGCGCGAGGTGCGGACGTGCAGCGAAAGCTTCTGGGCATTCTCATCGCCACCCGCGGCGGCAACGGCGCGAGCCCAGAGCATGCGCAAGGCGCGCAGCTTGGAGATTTCAGTAAAGAACTTCGTGCCAACGGTGATGGCAAAACGAGTGCGCGGCGCGGTGACATTGACCGTCAGCCCGCGTTTGGACATTTGGCGGAGATATTCAACGGCAGTCGCCAGCGAAAATGCCAACTCCTGCACCGCATTGCTCCCGGCCTCATTCCAAGCCCGGCTGTGAACACAAATGGTTTGCAGCTTTGGAGCGCATTCAGCGGCCCATAGGGTGAACGCGCCCATCTCGCGGTACGCGCTATCCAGCGATTGCGGCAGCTTGCCTTCGTGAGAGAGCACACCCAACGGGTCCATCTCGATACAGCCGCGCAGACCTTCGGCTGTCTTTTTGCGCTTGCGGGCCAAGGCGGCCAGCAGGGCGGCAAAGGGCATGCCCGCGCCGCCAGAGCGAACCAGCAGCGTGATCTTGTCAAGATCAATGCCGTCCAGCGCGCGATCCAAGTCGCTCAAGGTCGAAACAGACAATCCGCCGTAGCCGACCTCATCGGGCTGAGCCCAGTCGGGGTCCTGCCCCCGGCGCGTGGCTTTGTCCAGCACCATGTTCAACGCCGTCAGCCCCCGCGTGACATAATTGCGCGCGGCTTGGTTGAACTCGGTCGGGTTGGAATAGGCGATTTCCTGGGAGACATCCCATGGATATTTGATATAGCCGGATGCGGTGGCCCCGCGCACGAACGGCGCAAAGCCGGGGTACGAATTCACATGCGGCAGCGCGGCGGTATCCTCACGCCGATAGATTGGCTTGAGAGTAATGCCCTCGTACGTGGGCGTGAACATCTTTTTATCAAACGGCGCGCCTTTGAGCTCGGATTCGACCAGCTTGCGCCAGTCATCGTAGCTGGCTGGCGGAAACTCCGCCAGCAGCCTGCCATCGGTGGATTGAGTCTGCGTGGAACTCATAGTTGGAGTTATCAGTTATGCTGCAAATCGGACTTAGTTAAGTGTTTCAACGACCACCTCATGCCGTCTGCCAGCGACGGTGACGAACATGGTTTTGCCCTTGCCCACAGACGCGGCGACAGGCGTCGGCGCGGACGGAGCAACGGCGGCAGCGGGTGCCGGCGCGGCGGCTTTCGCCGGAGCTGGGGCTGGCGCGGGAGCAGCCTTGGGTTTGTAAAGATCTTCCACCTGCTGCGGGAACATCGCGAAGAGCACGACCACCTCGTCCGTAGTCGGCAGACCCTTCTCCACGCACTGGGCGCGGTATTTGGCCATGCCGGGCTCGATAAGGTCGGCTGGACGGCAGGTGATGCGTTTCTTGCCAGTTTGTTTCTCGACCAATTCGAGCACAGCGGGATTGATCGGGCCGGGAGTCTGGCCATATTTGCCAAGAGCGATATCCTGTGCGGGCTGGCAAATCATTTTCCAACGTCCGAACTTGACGTTCATCATGGCTTGGGTGCCGACGATCTGCGAGGTCGGAGTGACCAGCGGAATCCAACCCAGAGCTTCGCGCACAACCGGGATTTCGCGAACTACTTCGTCGAAACGGTCGGACATCCCCTGCTCTTTGAGCTGGGTGCGGAAATTCGAGAGCATGCCTCCGGGCACCTGGTAAATGAGAATGTCGCTATCGACGCGATCATTGGCGGGGCTGGTAAATTTTTCGAGCTGCTTGAAGACGCCTTCGAAATACGAGCGCAGTTCCGTGAGCTTTTTGAGATCGAACTTCGGGCAGCGCGGATTACCTTCGAGCAGCGCGAGCATGCGGGCTGTATCAGGTTGCGAGGTGCCGTTGGCAAACGGAACAATCGAGACATCAATAATATCCACGCCGGCATCAATCGCGGCGAGGTAACTCGAAGCGCCCAAGCCAGCGGTGTCGTGTGTGTGCATGCTGATCGGCACACCCACCTTGGCCTTGAGTTCCTTGACCATGCGATGGGCGATCTGGGGCTGGATAATGCCCGACATGTCTTTGATGCCGATGGCGTCGCAGCCCATCTTTTCCAGCTCAATGCCCATCTTGACGAAATTCTCGACCGTATGAACCGGGCTGATGGTGTAACAAAGTTCGCCGCGCGCTTGTTTGCCAGCTTTCTTGACGGCTTTGATCGCAGTCGTGAGGTTCCGGACGTCGTTCAAGGCGTCGAAAATGCGAATCACATCCTGGCCAATGGCACACATGCTGTGGACAAAAGACTCAACAACGTCATCGGGGAAGCTGGCGTATTGGACGATGTTCTGACCGCGCAGCAGCATGCTTTGGGGCGTCTTGGGCGCGGCTTTCTTGAGGGCGCGAAGGCGATCAAACGGGTTTTCGTTCAGAAACCGCAGGCACGAATCGATTGTGGCGCCACCCCATGTTTCAAGGATATGAAATCCCATTTCATCAAGGATAGGCGCGGCAGGGAGCATCTGGGCGGTGCTCATGCGGGTTGCGGCAGCCGATTGATGGCCATCGCGTAAAACGGTATTGCAAAATAAAACAGGTTTTAAGCTCATGAATTGCAGTATAATCTAATCTCAACTCTCCGGCAACCTGGCGCTCCGATCATTTTAAAGTCAGGCAAACGCCGCCGTTCATTAGAGGATATGATAGATTGAGATTTAAAAGAAGTCAACATTAGTGTTTTTGTATTCAGGTAGCATAAGCATCCTTGCCTGTGCCCCTCTTTCAGCGAGCGTCAGCGAGTCGCTAATTTCACCCTCTGACCTGAACAAGTTACCAGCATTTTTTGCCAACAAACAAAGTCGGCATCGGCTGTTTATCGCCAAAACAGCACTTGATCGCAAGCGCGCAGGCAATTGGGGCGCTTTCAAAATCACGGTTTCTACGCCACAACCCGACCGTTCTCCCCCCCCAATATGCTCTCAATGTGCCTCACATCTCCCGCACGTCAAGCCCATATTATACTGTAAACAGGTAAGATTGTTCCTTGTTCTCGGTGCAAGAAGTGACATTCTTATCCGTTCAAAGCACACCATGAATTTATAACTCGCAATGCTGTTTTTTCATGGTAGCGTATCCAGCCGTGATCCGAAGAATTGAGATCGTCAAGGAGATCAACGAGGCTCAGGAGTCCTGATCCCAGGGAACCGCCACCTATTCCTTCTCAAATCCCTGACTGTTGAACTTCAACGTCCGGCAATTTTCCGTGACGGTCCGCACAACATGCTCGGGCGCTCCGCTCGGCACTTCCGCTTCGATTTCCAGTGTCACCGTCAGCTTGGAGCCGACCAACCCCGCAAGGTGCGCAATCACTTCATCGGCAATCCGGCCTGCATCCCGGCCCACTCGCGCAGCGTCCAGCATCGCGGTGCCATGAAATCCAGCAATTCTCATTTTGAGCAAGTAAGGCGGCGGTCATAAATAAAGGTAGCAACTTATTACTTGACTGCTGGCTTGATGGCATAGTTCCATTCACCGTGAAATATGTTACGGTGCAAGTTGACGCTCTGCATCTCCAGATCGGAAACTCTTCTCCCAATCGGATAC
>CAIUEN010000011.1 GCA_903898185.1 uncultured Verrucomicrobiales bacterium | reverse complement strand
TTATGTGTTGACACGAACCTTTAATGGATGACCCCTTTATGAGATATTAGCGGTTGCCCTCAGTTCCACATTCTCTGCTTTCCCCCTTCGTTTCTTCGTTTCCTTCTGCAGAACCTCCCGTTTACAAGTAAAAAAAGGCACGGCTGAAAAGCCGTGCCTTGAATGAACTAAACTCAGAATATCAGCTTACGACATCTTGCGGCGAGCCATTCCAAGTCCGGCAAGCGCCACGCCGAGAAGAGCGCAGGTCGTTCCACCATCTGGCACAACAATCAAATGAGATTGCTCAAGAGTGTTTCCATCTAAAGAATATAGGTTCAAGGCTTGTACTTGTCCTCCATTGTATTTCTGAAACACGTCGTTATGAATATCAGAAACAGTAGTTCCTAAGAAAGCTTGCACATCATTCAAAGTTGAGATTTCTCCACCTCCACTGGTATGACCGTCATACCCTTGCAGGAACCAGATTGCCCGTTGGAGTTGCTTTAATGTGCCAATGGCCGCATTGGCAAAACCGCCGGTTACGTATTTTAAATAGAGTGTAGCCGTACCATTCGCTATACTAGTGCCAACATTTGGCGTATAAGTGTTAGCTCCGCCAATGTTTCCACTGTCAATCGTTTCGCTAACTTTGTAAGAATAGTTTTGACCCGGACTGAAAGTCTCATTTTGCTCAATGCAGAATGTATTGAACTGTCGTCCATTATCAAGAACAACTGAAAATGGGCCACCAGGAGAAGTGCTGCTGTCAACCCACTTAATGGAGAGGGTGTTACCGAATACCGCAGGTGCTGCCAGCATCCCGACCAACGCGCCAAGAATCATTACTTTTTTCATATATATATTTTTGTTTTTGTTAAACTTTGTTTCCCAGTTCACTCACTGGTTGTTTTTTCTAAAGCAAAGATCATGCCATGCTTTTTTCAGTGCTTCAAAAACACTGTAAGTGGCTTTAAACAAGGTGCTTGCTGAGTATTCTAAAATTGTTCATTTTTCTGCGACTGTAAGCCTTTCCGACGCTCGGATGATGCTCAATTTGTGAAAAATCGGATCCGAAATCGTATAAGTTGCTAATGGATAGGTATCTAGGAATGAAATAAGCATTGTGTAATGCTTTCCGACGGGTTTGGAGCGAAAAGCAGAAATTTGGAAAGCAGAAAGCATAAATTCAAACTTCCTGACCCCGCCCAGGCATTTTCAGATATCTGCGATTATTCGTGAGACCACACCAAAAAGGGGTCTGCCCTAATCCTCGCCTAAGGAATTCTTGCACCACGGAAAATGATGCTTTTGGTTCCATTGATTTTGTATAAATGGAGCAATTTGATTTTGAGAGGGAAAATCCCATTTTTGATGTCCTTAGGCGGATTTGGGGTCAATTTGGGGTCATCCATTAAAGGTTCGTGTCAACACATAAAATGATTCCATTGCCAAAAAGTTTTTCTTTTGACACGCCACTCGCTTGCTCTCGCCAGGAGGCCGTTGCATTGCGCCGACAACTTCTTCGGTTCG
>CAIUEN010000010.1 GCA_903898185.1 uncultured Verrucomicrobiales bacterium | reverse complement strand
TGACGGCGGAACAACGCCGGGCTGCGCGGGTGTTTGAGTTGGAGCGTTGGTTTCCAACCATTCTTTCATGTAGCATAGATAAACACAATCAGCAGTGAAATATGCAGGATTCATGCTCTTAAATGCGAAAGTAGGGCTAGTGAGCCCTAAAAAGCTGAAAAGCTCCAATAGCCCCTCTAAATCACTTCCGCTTCCGCCGCGTACCCGGCATGTCATCTTGAGTAATGAACTTCGGCCTCGTATCGGCTGGGTGCAACCATGTTAAGATCGGCTCGTTATCTTGCGGAATCATTCTCATTTCGGGTGCCGGTTCGCCTGCGGCGCGCTCTATTCGCCAGCGATAGCCCATGTTCTGCAAGATCAGAATCGGTGCGATGCTGTCCTCATCAAAACCGTCGTGATCTGACGACACTGCCTCTTGTCCTTCGCTCCATCCATACTTTCGACGAAGCCCTGCTTGAGTATCGGCAATCTTGGCGAGCGAATCTTGGATTTCCAGCTCCAACTCTTTTGCTTCTGTTCCGATTATGCCGCTGGTCCGAAATTGACGGGTTTTTCGCATCAGAAGAATTCTAAGTCTGCGCAAGGACTCGTCGTATTCTTGCACGACGTGCGCGAGTGCGTTGAGTGGGATGTCCTGGAAATATGGCAGCCAGGAGGTAGGAGATTTCGCTGCATCACCTTTGATTGCCGGGATTGCGTTACAAGCTTCCGCAAAGAGACTTTCACTAGTACCATGGCCAGTTCCAATACAGCCGATGCCTGTGGCCGGGACGAGGATTAGACGTCCCAAAGAAATCAGATGCACGGCTTCTTCGCACAGGAAACGTCCCACTTCAGGCGGAAACAGAGAAGCGCAAGGGACAGCAATGATAGCGGTTTTTGCATCGGTCGAATCGTTTTCTTTCCAGATTTCCATTCCGGTCACCTCTGCGGCGACGAGAGGTGAGCCTCTCACCAGTGCCGCGATGTAGCCACCTCCTCCCGCATTTGTGAACGAATCAGGCACAGGACATATAACGCGACTGGAAATAGTTGGCCCCTTCCAAATTAGAATCAGGACGTCAGCAATCAAAGACCAAAGACGAATTGCCTGTCGAGCTTCCTGAACAGTATGCACCTCAAGCGTGATGTTGAGCGTGCCTGGGAATGCCCGCATATTCAGCATCGCTCTCGTCAGATTTCCTCGGCCCCAGTAGTCATACATCGCAGGCGCCGCATTCGGATATTTCTTCCACCCCTGGATGAGGCCACCAAAGAGCATTGCGTTCGCGGCCTGGACAGAAGTCGCGCCCTCTGTTCTTGCAAGCGAAAGCGGTGTTGGGGCGTTAATTACGGAAGTCAGACCTTCCCGGAGCATCCTGTGCATTCGAATGCAGTTCGCGATCAACATCCGACGATCCTTAGAGCCGGGCGTCGATGGTAAGCGTTTGCCGAGTTGATCTGCATGACTCTCCGCTGTAGCCCAGTCGCCAATTCGCGCAGCGCAATCGGCAATGAGGACTATGTTCTCTTCCACCCATTCAGGCGGCACATCGGCATGTTCCGAAAGTTTCAACGCAGTGCGTGCATGTTCTAACGCTTCATTAATGCGACTGCAATCACGCAGAGCCTCTGCCAAAGCCATTTTGGCCATGCACAATCCCGTGTTATCTCCCCCGGAATCCCGCAAAGCGGTTTCGGCCGCTTCAACGGCGGATGTTTTGTCTCCGAGTTGACGACTTGCCAAAGAGAGCAAATGGAATAGACAAAAGCGTAATTTTGGCTCGGTCAAAGTTTTCGCTACATCAAGCAAGCGAAGGCATCGCTCTCGGACCGTTTGAAAATCTTCCTTATCAGCGAGCACCGCCGCTGCAGTATAGGCAGCGACAAATGCCATATCAGGTCGCTCCGCGACATGACCAAGACGCTCTGCCGCTTCTGCGCACTGTAAGGCAATGTCCGTTGCTTTCATTCCGCGTGCGCCATTTGCGCAATCATGAAGCGAGTGGCCCAAACAAATGGCCGATTCCCGTCCAGTGCCTAGGTCAAGCGCGATGTTTATTAAATCTTTGACCTGTTCCTTGTCCTGTTTAGCGGTCGCCCAATGGACACACGCTTCGAGCATTTCGGCGATCAAACCGATATCGGCGTCTTCGCTTGGCTTTTCCAAGATTGCGCGCACATGTGACACATGCTCCTCCGCCTCGTTTACCCGCTTTTGCTCGCAGAGCAAGTGAATGTAACTCGCGCGAGCGAGTAGGCCCACTTGCTCGACATCTTTGTCACCTCCATTGCTGAGGGCGATGGCCTTCCCAAGTAACTTCTCAGCAGCTTCGAGATTCTTGCTGTAACGGAGCAATCTAGCTTTGAGTCGGTAATATTGGATTTGGCACCACGCACCTTTAACGTCCCGAAGGAGTTTCTCGGCCTCGGTGAGTCGGCGCTCGATGGATTTTATGTCGCGCTTCTCGGATGCAGCAAAGGCGAGATTTAGCACCGCCTCCAACTGTTCCTGCTTAAATCCGTGTGCCCGGGCAGCGTGATATACTTCTTCAATCAGGCCGATGGCGGCCTTGGCATCGTCGCGGGCGTGGATCTCTTGAGCATGGGTTAGCTTCGCTCGCAAATCGGCTCGTGTGGATTCTTTTGTTCCGCTGGAAGTTGGTGCCGATCGTTTCTGTTCTGACGAGACCGGCAGCGGCGGAGTGGAAGGTTCAATGAGATAGTCAGCCAATTTCCAGTTGCCGCTGGCGGCAACCTGTTCAGCGAGCTTTTGCAGGGCTGGCGCATCTTCAACTGTCTGATTGTCCTTTCTGATCGTCACCGAAGCAGGTTGCAACCGCTTCAGATCCAAGTCCACATAGCTGAAATCTTCGGGATCAGGAGGAGCAAGAAACAGCTTGAGAAAATGACCGTCTGCGAAGGAGTAGATGTTCCCGTTGCCCTTGTTGGTTTCTCTCACTGCGCTTACGATGAATTTGACCAAGTTCGACTTCTTCTTTTTTGACGTGATTCGGAATGACGCACACCCGGAATAGGCACGGAACAGTGTCAGTACCACGGTGATTGCCTTAGTCGTGTCTCGTTGCTGTGGATCGAGCGTCTCTTGCTTATTGCCTTGCTGAAATATAACGCGCACCAGCGCGGGCTTTTTGCCGCGAATTTCGAGCACCAACGAAACCGGAGCAGTCGCAGGTCCGTCCTTTGCGGGTTCTGTCATGGCCATTAGTGTATTTGCACCCCAAAAGAGTTCAATCCGTAAATCATCTATTACCAATCATTTCCGGCCCTGAGTTTTACCAGAGTTTGACCGGAGGACTGCGCTTCGCACTTGGGCTAGGATTCGCATGTTAGACGAAATTGCGGAAGAAAAAACCGACAAAGTCTGACTCGGCAATAGGTCTCTGGCCGTGTGGTTGGTGATCGAGAAGCAGTTCGGAACAAAACGAACCAGTAGTGCCGAAAACGCAGAAAAAGAGAAAGTCACCAAAATGAGCAAAAAAACGGTTACAAAATCAAAACTTGGAAATGGTCTGCGTCGTGAAACTGTCCGCTATGGTGATGGGTCCGGCCATAGCACCGTCTACAAACCCGGATTGATTTTCCGGGATGTGAAGTCCAACACCAGTTGGGGTAAAAAAGGGAAATAAATGCAGGCAACGCGGGCGGGTGCCCAGCCGGCATTCGCCCTCTGCCTGAACTCTCAACACAAAGACAAAAAACTAACTAGTGTCTGGCAGAAAACGAGATAAATAATTGAAATAGAGCTATTGTATTGAACATGATCGTCGAATCTGCGCATAATTGTTAGCGATGGCTTTGGATTTTGGCCGGTTTATGACCAAC
>CAIUEN010000009.1 GCA_903898185.1 uncultured Verrucomicrobiales bacterium | reverse complement strand
CGCGTGTTCCGCGTATTCTGCGGTTCATTTGCAGTTTTTGGATTTTAAATTTCAAATTTCAAATTTGAGATTTCACCAAAACTCACATTCCAAGCGTTAACATTCGACCAAAGTCGGGTTTTATTGAAAAAGACAATTATCAGCATGAACTATTTTTCCTCAATTCAACACCCTCGCATGGCTCCCTCATTGCACATGTCCATGTTTCAACCATCAACTAATCTCCATGCCTGTTTCCGTTTCCATACCGGACGGAACTGCCCGTCTTAGGCGAACTCGGCGAAGTACTTTCAGAGGAACTGGATGCGTCGGGCGAGGTTGAAGGACTTGGCTGCGCTTTCGAGCGCGCGCGTGTCGCGCCGCTGTTGTCTGCAGAACTGGAGCGGCTTGGAGAATCGTTGCGCGGAGCAAACACAGGTTTGGGATTCTCCTGTACAGGTTTGGGTTTCTCCTGTGTAGCCGGACGAACTGCGGGTGTCGGAGTTTCAGGATGAGCCGGAGTTGCGACGCCGGAATGTGTGGCATCAAGCGGAGCAACTGGATGTGCGGGCTGCACTGTGGTAGCGCGCGAAGGCACCAGCGGAGTTGCTGACCGCGCTGGTTGAACGGTCGTGGAATGAGCGCTTTGCGGATTTACTGGGCGTGCTGGCTCAGTTGAGGTCGGATGGGGCACAGTCGCGGGTTGCGAAGGATTGACGCGAGTGACGGAGTGATCCGATCCCGGCACACGGGCCGAAGGTGTCTCAAGTTTGGGGTGAGCATCCTTGACGTCAGTTGGCCGATGAACAGGAACGAAACCTGGGCGGCTCTCAGGCCCCGTATTGTGAGGCACCACTGTGCGTCCCGGAGATCCCGAAACAGTTGTTGTCCTGCCCGCCTCCGGAACGCCCACCATCGTCCGTTGCGGAGCGCGGTTGACCGTGAACGACGTCTTGGGCGCTGCTGGCGAACTCCTGGTCGCTGTGGTCGTTACATGAGGAGGATGGTAAACCGACAAGGTCCTCGACGCTCCGTCCAACCGCTCCATCTTGCGTTCACCGCCGGTGGCTGCGACATGACGAATGCTCATCGGCTGAATCGGCTGATGGGTCACAGCCATCACCCGTTGGCGTCCGATACCTTCATTGATAACCCTTGTCTTGTTAATGACAGTGTAGTTATTCACGGGCCTGCTGTGCAGAAATATAGTATCAATCTCGCGCGGGGGAACGCGAAAGTGCTCAGGATTGCGATCTTGGAAATGGCCGTACGGCACAAACGTGTAAATGGTCTTTGACAGTCCAAAATCGAAATCCGTTCTCACATGTTTGCCATTGAACATCAACCCGATGCCCACCTCAAAACGCGCTCGGGGTGGCAGCGGCGCCCAGCCGCAATACGTGTCGTGATGGCGCCAGGAAACCCACGAAGGGCCCCAAACAGTATCCGGCGTCCACACCCAGCCATACACTCCATGCTGCGACCAACGTCCATAATGGAACGTTGCCCAACCCCATGAATAATCCGATTCCCAATACCACCCGCAGTCGGTGTATATCCACCTGCCACGGTCACAATAGGGACGCCATTCAGGGTTGGCCACAACCACGGTCGGACGCCAGCACCAGCCATAGTCGCCAATCCAAACCCAAGTCCCGTATGGCGACAGGTTTTCCTGGAAATACTCAACGGTAACGGGCTGAGCCGGAGGAGTCGGCGCCGCAACCACCGTTGTCGGAGCTGTCGGCGCGGGCGGGGGCGCCGGTTGTTCAGCCGCAACGGAATAGGACGGCGATGGAGCATTAGCCAGCGTGACCGCAGGCATCGGCGCGGCATTGGCTTCCGAAGCCGGATTGCCAACCCAAGTTGTCTTCCCGCGCTCGATGAGCTCTGTCAACACTTGCTTGGACACACCCAAATCGTTCAGATAGACGATCTCATCTGCGGTCGGCTTGTAAATGACGCCGGAATTGCGAATGTAAGAGAGTATGACATCGTCCGACACATGGGACTGAACCAGCTTGGCGATTTCTGCCACCGCTGGCGAAAGGTCAACAGGCAACACCATCTCGGTGCTGGCCGGTTTAGCCACGTTTGCCGGAGGCAATTCTTCCGATTCCAACTTCGCGGATGCCGATTCGGTGTTGGCCACAACGAGAATACTGGTTGCGGAGGTGTTTTCAGTCCGTTGAGCCTGAACGGCGCTTGAAAAAAAGTGATGGGCAAGCGTAAGAAGTATCGCCGTCGCTCCAATCCTCACAACCCATGTTGAACCCCTTAAAGTCCGAGTTATCATACAGCAGCTTAACCAGTTTTCAGCGCCCACGCAAGCTTAACCGAACAGAATTGCTGAACTGAATGTCTTTCCGCGCGTTGGGTTGTTTTGCACATATACCGGCGCGAGTAAAGCCCAAGCCCAAGTTCACGCAAAACCAGCCAACCAGCCTTGCACTCAACTTTCCCAGCAATTCTCATTTTGAGCAAGAAAGGGGAAAAACGCTGATCTGCCTGCGCATGGAGTTTCCGACTCCCTGCGGAGCCAGAGGCACCGCAACCGGCAGACCAGAGGTCTACCCCACATAAAGAGAATTGCTGCAACTTTGCGCTTTCCGCTTTCATAGAACTTTGCTTTAGTACGGCTTTCGAGCATGAAGGTTAACGTTCAGTTTTTTCCTAATTTCTGCGCCACGAATGTGCCGCTGTTGAGACGGCTATGGAAATACTCGGGCGAATTGCTTGTAGCCACTTGGCGGCGCTTGGGTGAACACTTGGTGGTGGCTCCCAACAAACCCTACGGGGTATGACCCACCAGCCATCGAAATCTTTGGGTTCGAAGCTTTCGCCTCTGCTGAGCAGCGGATTTTTCCGTCCACTAAGCAGACCGACGGCGGCGGTTTATATCGATTGCGCCGAGCGCTTGGTCGATGCCGCCGATGATAGTGGGCAATTGCCTCACGATGAAGCGAGGGCGCTGATTCGCGAGGTGCTCGTGCAGCATCCGGATATTCAGCTAGATGAGGATGAGGGGGGGCAATTCCGGGATTTGAACCTGCGCGCCGCCCAGTTTTTCAAGAAACTTCTGGAAGTCCAATGGATCCAACCACGCCGGATCAGCCTGGACGAGAATTATGTGCTCATAGCCCCGCCCTTGCGCCGGTTGTTGCGGGTGTTGCGCGACTTGGCCGAGGATCGCCCGGCGGAGTTGAAGGATTTCGCTTCCACGCTACGCTCGCTCTGCAAAGACCTGCTCGCAGAGGGCGCTCTCGACCCGAACAAGCTCGGCCCGGAGGAAATGCGGCAAACCGTGAAAGACCTCATGGAGCGCGCGGGACGGGCTGATGACCAAATGCATGCGGTTGAAACGCTCATTCTGCAGCATGAAATCGCGCAGCGCGAAAGTCAGTCGGCGCAGGAAACGCTTCACCGATTTCTGGTTGAGTTTCACGCGGGGGAGCACATGCTCTGCTATGACGCGTTGCAGGAGGCAGGTTTGTTGCCGCGATTGAACCAGGCGCGCTCCATCGTGCAAGAGGCGCTTTACGATCCGTTCACCAAACAACGCCTGGCTCAGGGGTTGGAAAAGCATCTTGATTTGGAGGAAACGGACGCTTACCAGAAAGCCGAGCGGCTGCTGGTGCAGTTGGAAAAACAGCTCGCAGCCATCCCTGTCAAACAGCGATTGATCGACGGGCGCATGGCGGATTTCAGCCGGTTTTCCGACGCGCGCTATCGCTATCAAACTGAAATGCGTGGGCGGCGACCCGAGCAGATCAAGTCCTTCATGGATAAAGCGGCGCAGATCCACGCCGGGCAGTCGTTTTCGAGCCTGGCAAGTGAGTCGGGCATGGTATTGCTGTCCCCGGTGGTGGAACTCTATTTTGGGTTGGATTCGCTGTCACGTCCGCGTCGGCAGCGGATCTCTGTCGATTTGTCAATCGCAGTATCATCGTCTGAAATAGACGCCGAAGCGGCGAAGGACGAGATACGGAAGCGCAATATCTACTCGCTCACACCCCAGCGAGCAGCGCGGTTTGTGGAGAAACACCTGGAGGAAAAGGGCGCGCGCATTTCAACTGAGAATCTTTGCGTGTCCACCGAGGATGATCTGCTCGATTTGCTGGCGGTGCTGGCCTTTGATCGCGGCCTTGCGGGCACTTCGCGACGGTCTGTTCACTGGCGCGTTCATCCGATGCGCGCGGATTTTGGCACCGAGCCCGAACGCATTGCGCGCGACACAAAGGCCGGACGCCACCTGGAGCGTTTCACACTGGAGAGAATTTCCTGACATGTCATTGCCTTGGCCCACATTTTCAAGCTGGAACCGCATCCGCGAGGAGGAGCGGAGCGCTATTTCGCAAATCCTTACTGAGCTGCTTGCTCATGGCGCATTGATTGGGGAGAACGGACGGGATCGTGAGCTTTATCTGCTCGCGCGAGAGTATGAAATGGAAATCACCGAGTATCTGGCGCCGCTGCACTTGGAGTTGTTCTCGGATCCAGACCGCCCGATTTTCCAACTGCGTCCCGTGCCGGGCGATTGCGGTTTGACGGAACGGTTCAATAAAGCCGAAACCTTGGTCGTGCTGACGCTCTGGCGCATTTATCACGATATTCGAATGGAGCGCCCGGTGGCGACGGTGGTGGTGAGCGCAAACGATATTTGGCAGCAGCTCAAGCTTTGCTTCGAACAATTGGAGTTGCCGAGAGAAGCGCAGATGCGCGACATTTTGGGCAAGCTTCGGAATCGCCGCCTGGTGCGCGTGCAATGGAATGATGACCCGAAGCGTTTTGGCGATTCGGAGGTGGAAATCCTGCCGACGCTCATGAAGGTGATTCCGTTCGAGAGCGCAGCCGCGTGGGAACAACATGCCGCCCTTTTTCAGCAACCTGCTGGGCTCGAAGCTAACGTCGATGTCCCGAAGGAGATTAACTCATGAGCCAGCGCATTTCGCTCACACGCATTGTCGCTTTGAACTGGTATGGATTCCGGCAAATCTTCGATGTGGACGATAATGTCCTGATCTCAGGCGCGTTCGGGACAGGGAAATCGGCTTTGCTTGACTTGGTGCAATATCTCTTGCTGGGAGACCATTGGCGCGCAAATCGCGCGGCCGCCGGTTCCGGAGCTTATCGGGGTACCGGCGAGAGGACTTCGCGGGGGCGCGATCTGGTCGGTTATTGTCTTGGCGATACCAATCAACTGCGAAACGGCCAGAGGCATTTCCTGCGACAGAGCGGCGTGACGCTGGTTGCGTTGGAGTTCACGCGTCCCGCCGATCCCGCTGGCAAACAGGGACAACACGAGACGTGGGGAATCCGGCTGGAATTCTCCAGCCCGGACGCCGCGCCGAAGCATGCTTACTTCTTGATTCCCGACCGCCTTGATTACGCCTCGATTGCGCCTGACAACAACCTCTTGTCCGAAGATGCCTTTCGCACCTGGATTCGACGGGAATACGGCAACGAATATCTTTTTGCGCGGCAACGGGATTACCTCGAAGAAATGGCCGCACCTCGCCACCTGAACTTTGACGTGATCGCGTTTCAGCGCACCTTTCCAAAGGCCATTGCATTCGAGCCGGAGGAGAACGTCGAAAAGTTCATTCGCGATTTCATTCTGGAAGAAAGCCCGCTGGATGTGAGGGATGTGCGCATCGCGTTGCGCGCTTACGATGACACGCGCAAGCGGCTGGAGAAGCAGGAAGACGAAGCCGGGTTCTTGCGGCGGATTCGCGATTTGCACGCTGCTTACGAAACGGCCCACCGCGAGGAGGCGATTCTCCTGCACGTCGGCCATTCGCTGAAGTTGCAGCAAGCCGAAGAGCGGCGCGAGCGGCATTCCGCTGAACTCAAGCGGATCGAGAGCGAGCACGCAGATGATTTGAAATCGCTGGAAAAGGCGCGTGCCGATGGGGCTGAGATCGAGAAGCTTTTGGGGGATGTGCGCTTTGAAATTCAAAAAGACCCGTCGCAGGTTGAATTTGACAAGCTGCACCGCCAGAAACGCGAGCTGCAGGAAAAAGTGAACAGCCTTCAGGATGCGCAGAAATCGTTGCGACAGCGCCTCGACGATCTTCATTACCGATGGATGAGCTGGCTCAAGCATGGCGGCGCGCTGCCGTTGGAGGGTTTGAAGCAGTCGCTCCTCATTGACGATTCTTTGTTGTCGCGGCTTCGTTCCGGCACGGATGCGGAACGCTTGGGTGCCATGCAGAAGCTGGCAGATCAATTTAACAAAATTTGGCGCGACGTCGAAGATCTTCTTCGTCCGTTGAAGGATGAAATCAAGACCGCGAAAGACCGGCTTCAGCAATTGGCGGAGGATTTGGAGAACTTGAACAAAGGGCAGTCGCCCGGATCATTTCCTCTGTTCCAAGCGTTGCGAGAGAAGCTGGGAAACCGGGTTGAACAACTTGGCCGCCTCATTGAGGTCAAGGCCGAGGCGGAGCGCTGGTGGCCGGCTCTGGAATTATTTTTGGGCCGCAACCGCTGGGCACTGGTTGTCAACAATATCGAGGATTACCGCGAAGCCCTGAACATTTTGCGCAAGACTCCACCGGGACGCGAACCCGAATCGTTGCTGAACCCCGCCGAGGCGCGCCAGCTTCAAGGCCGCTCGAATGAAAACACACTGTTCAGCAAGGTCGATGTCACACATCCGGTGGCGCGCTGCTATGTCCAGAATTTGCTGGGCGATGTGCTGTGCGTGGAAACTGTCGAGGAGCTCGAACTGTGCGAATCGTACCGCGCTATCACGCCGGAAGGCATTTTCAAACAAGCGCCATTGCGCCGCCGCCTCAGGCCAGCGATATCCGTCGAACTGACGCTCGGCAAGGAAGGCATGGAGCGCATGCGCGCCACCAAGCTAAGGGAGCAGAATCAGACGCGCATTCAACACGAAGCTTTCAGGCAACGGCTTTCGGACGTGCAGGTATGGTTGGACAATGGAAAAAAGGCCGGTCTGGAGGACAGGTCCCTGCCCGATCTCGCCTCTGAATTGCCGCTGTTGCCTCAGCTCGAAGCTGGTTTAAGCCGAACGCGCAGCACGATTGAGTTGCTAATGACACCGGAGCGCGAGGCTCGGCAGAAGCGGCTCAACGACTTGGAGAGCGAATACAGGACGACGCTGTCAAACGTGGCGGTGCTCAATGATCGGAAGCAAAACTTCGATCTGACCGCGCGTCCCGAACGCGACGGACTGGCTCGCGCGGAGCAAGACGCTACCGACGCCCAACTCGAAGTCACTGCGAGCCGCGTCGAACTGAGTCGGCGTTTCAGCGGCATTCTCGACAATGAATTGACTGCGCGGCGCGAAGAGTTTCGCAAAAACATCCCCCGGTGGATCGATTGCTTCGAATCGGTGCAGAGTCAGGCCAGAAAGGCAGGGGAACAAGCGGTTGAATCGCGCGGCCAGCGCAAAAACGAGCGCGAACGACTCGCCACCGTACGCGATGAGCATGGGCACTTGTACCATCCCGAATACCAGAACGAGTTTCCCGTGGATGACGATGGCAACGAGGCATGGGCTGCCCGTTTGCGTGATTTGGAAATTGTGGAACTGGCGAAATCCAGGCAGCTTGCGGCAGACCGGAAAAGCGAGTGGGAACGGCGGTTGGAGGATAGCGTTCTCAACGAATTGAACCGTCGCATCACCGAAGCGCAAAACACGATTCGCCTACTCGACCGCTATCTGAGCCAGCCTATTGGCAAATACCGCTATCGCATCAGCCAGAAAAAAGATACGGCCGGGTTCAGCGCGATCTGGCAACTGCTCAGTTCGGGACTTGAGATCACCGACCCTTTGATGGGCAGCGAGGTTGAGCACGCCAAACGCGAGCTGATGGATGCTGTCAATTCGGAGAATAAGGATGATCGGGCGCTTCGTCTGCTGGATTATAGGAACTATCATCACTACGACATTGAAATGGTCCCCGCCGATAAGCCCGATGCTCCGCCGATTTCAATGGGACGCAGCGGACGCAATCTCTCCGGTGGAGAAAATCAGGCCCCGTTTTTCATCTCGATGCTCGCCGCGTTTCGACGTGTCTATGACCGGGGCGACCGTGGTTCGACTCGTTCCCAACAGCTCGGCATTGTGGTCATGGATGAAGCGTTTTCTAAGTTGTCCGGCGACGGCATTGAGGATTGCCTGGCGCTGGCGCGGAGTTTTCAGTTGCAGCTTGTCATGGCGTTTCCGCCCGAGCGCCTGGGCGTGATGGTGCCTCACGCGCAAACAGTCGTGATGTGCCAGAAAGAAATCGAGCGTGACGCCGATGGATACGTGACACGCATCACCACCACGCCACTTCTCACAACGATGGCCGAGGCAATGGACGCGCTTTCGTAACATGAATCCCTCACGCCTTCCCATCGCGCAAGAATTGTTTGAACAATGGCAGCGCGCCCGCGGGAGGCGCGCGGAACCGGCTTCCCGCCCGTTCTCGCGCAACTGGGAAGAATTGCTCAAAGACGCAGGGTTGCGCTCCGCCACCGAATGCAAAGAAGCCGAGACCGATGTCCACGCGCTTGAGGACGAAGGTTGGCTGGGGTTGAAGAGTATCCGCTACATGCCGCATTTTATTGACTCTGTGTTCATCCCGCTGAATGCCGAGATACGCTGGCGCGAGGCATTCGGTTTTGTGCCGCCATCCGACGAAGAGACGCGGCAAATTTGCGAGTTCTCATGGGCGCCAGAATTGGCATTTGTTCCGGTGGCGAAACTGAATTTGTTGTTTTCAGAACTTCGCCTTTTGAACGAGTTTTTCAAGGCGCAACGCAAGCGGGTTCCTGCGCCGATCAAGGAACGGTCGCTGCAAATTTTTGGGGATGAAAAACGATTGGATCAGTTGCTGCGGAGTTCGGCATTGTTCCAGGAGGGACGGCTGACTCTTGAAATGTTGAGCTGTTTCATCGTGGCCGAACCGCTGCCGTGGATGCCAGGCCCCACCAACATCGGCCCCGTGCTGGTGATCGAAAATGCGGCGACTTGGCACTCCTATCGCCAATGGAATTCAAAGCGCCAGGCATTCAGCGCTGTTGTTTACGGTTGCGGCAATCGTTTTGTGGATAGCGTCACGGCAATGAAGGATATTTTCGCCGCGCTGGGCGGGGCGCGTCAGGTGTTCTATTTTGGCGATCTCGATCCGCGCGGCTTAAGCATTCCACAAGAAGCGTCTGCCCGAGCGCTTGCGTCCGGGCTGCCCCCGATTGAACCACACCTCTGGAGCTATCGACAGTTACTGATGCTTGGCGAAGGACGCAGCCAGCCCTATGACGGCACGCCTCCCGCCACCTGTCTTTGCGATTGGCTGGGCGAGGTTGGCGAAGCCGCTCGTCAAATCCTGGCTGCGGGCCAGCGCCTGCCCCAAGAATATGTGGGGTGGGAGTTTCTTAGGGAGTTGGTTTTATAGTTCTAACTCCCTTAAACTCAGCGGGGTTCTATCCGCATCCATTTCAGAACCTGCCGCTCGGATGCATCGGTCGCGGTTCCAAGGACAATATGGTCGGCTTTAAGAATGATTTTCGCCCCGTGAAATGAGGCGCAATTCCGGAGAAACCATCGATTTACCAGCGGCCAGGGAACAACGGGATCAATGAGCCCGGCCAGATTATTGCGCAAGGCCAATGCGACTGCTGAAGCGTATTCGCGCAGAGACCATGTGGTGGGCACTGGATAAGCAAACTCGACAAATCGAACCTTTCCCTCCAAGGCGCTTCGAAAAGCTCTCATCAGTGTCCAATCGCCATGAATCCCAGGAAGATAGACCAGCGTGGGCAAGTCCGTTCCGCCATGGATGCGAATTTCCAGCGCGGAGGCCGGTTGCTGTGCATTCATGTTCATGTTCCGTAAAGCAATTTTTGCAGTTCACGATGGTTGACTTTGCCCGTGCCGAGCTTGGGAATATCGCGGACATATTTGAGTTCGCGCGGCATGCACAGGTTGCTCAAACCTTTGCTTTTGATCACGGGGCGGAGGTCTTCGAGCTTGAGCTTGGAATCATTGGCGACAGCAACCAGTGATTCGCCCCGGTCGGCGTCAGGACGGGCAAGGACAGCGATTTCGCAGCGCAGCCCGTATTGCGGAAAAGCCCCGGCCAAAGCCTCTTCCACCGCAGTCAAGCTGACCATTTCGCCGCTGATCTTTGCGAATCGTTTCATTCGGCCCAAAATGAATAGAAAGCCATCTTCGTCCACATGGGCAATGTCGCCAGTATCATACCAGCCATTGAGCGCTTTGAATTTGGCATTGGCATCGGGATTCAAATAGCCGCGCATGATATTGGGGCCGCGCACAAAGAGACGTCCACCTTCGGCGACGCCTTCGATTGATTCGATCCGGTATTCGATGCCCGGAAGGAAACGACCGGCGGAGCCAAATCGCGGATTGATCGGAGTGTTGGCCGTCACACAAGGGCTGCATTCGGTGGCTCCATAACCTTCCAATACGCGCGCCCCAAAGCGCCGTGACCAGATGTCGGCGGTGGATGTTTGAAGCTTTTCAGCGCCTGCAAAGAGATAGCGCAGGCTGCGAAAATCGTAGGGATGCGCCTTGCGGGCATAGCCGTTGAGAAACGTGTTGGTGCCGAAAAAGACCGTGCAATTGAGGTTGTAGAAAACAGTTGGAATAACCCGATAGTGCAGCGGCGACGGATAAAGAAACGTATAACCGCCGCGAACAAGCGGCAGCAAAAGTCCGATGGTTAGACCGAAACTGTGAAACAAAGGCAGGGCATTGCAGATTCGGTCGGCTTCTGTCAAATCGACGATGCTGAGCATCTGCCGGATGTTCGAGAGCAGGTTACGGTGTGTCAATTCAACAGCTTTGGGAGGTCCTTCGGACCCGCTGGTAAAGAGAATGACCGCAGCTTCGGAAACAGGCGGCACCCGAATGATCGAGCGAGGATGGAACATGGCATGCGCCAGGGCGGCAATGCGGTCCACTGGCGTGATTTTGGCGCGGACGTCTTCCAGATAGATGATTTTCAGTCCGGCATCAATCATGGGTTGAATGTCGATTCTGGCCTTTTGCAGAAAGGCTCGCGCGGTGATGAGATGCTTGATGTTGGCCAATTGCGCGCAAACCAACATGGATGGAACTCCGGTCGAGTAATTCAGAATCGCTGGAACGATGTCCACAGCCCAGAGGCTGAGAATCGTTAGAGGCATGCCACTGGTGTTCGGAAGCAACACTGCGACCCGCTGGCCCCGGCAGCTTGGGAGAAGGGTTTCCCAATGGGAGGCCAGAACATCGACTCCGGCCAACAACCGCCGGTAGGTGATCTCCGCCATCGTGAAATCCTGAAGGACAACCCGCGAAGGATGGTTGCGCGCAGCTTCAATGATATTCTCGAGAACATTGCCGGGCGTTTCCGATATGTCCAGCGCACACTGCTGCCGCACCATCAGATCGTACAACCAGCGGGTGAGCCTGTAACGGGCGCGGGTGGCGCTGATGTCGTGGAGTTGCGGCGGCGTGAGCAATTCGCTGAAGTGCGCGGTGACACGCGGAAAGCATCGTTTATGGTTCGGGTTCGGCGAGAAAGGCAGGCGATACGCGCTCCGCAGGTAGCAGGTGATGACCTTGGCATTGGTCTTGAAAAGCAGGAACCCTGTTCCATCGAACAACCTCATCAGCGACCCCGTTTGCGAAAGCCGCCCTTCGGGAAAGAGCACCAGACGTCCACCTTTCTGGAGGTATTCGGCCATGTGTTTGACCGCATACGGGGAGTCGGAATCGACTGGGAACGTGAAGCGGTTGATCATCATCAACCGGTGGAACCAGGAGGTCTGGGCCGTCTGGCGCGAGGTGACGAATTTCCAGCGAGTGTCAATGCATGCCACCAGAAACACCCAGTCGAACCATGAGGTATGATTGGGCAGCAGCAGCACTGGTCCGGGCGCACAGAGGACGCTGTCATTCACGGAGCGGAAGCCGAAGAGAATACGAAGCAGCAATCGCAAAATGGTTTTCATAGTGGTATATGGGATTTAGTGAGTTGCCGGGATGTTCAGCCAGACAGTAACAATGCAAACAAATAGAGCCAGTCCAAGAAAGAGTTGAGATGGATCAAAACCGATGCTCACATTGATCAGGGCGATGGCGCTTCCCGCAAGCATCGCCAGGTTTTCAAAACCGTTTTGAGTGGCAATGGTTTTGCCCAGTTTGTCTTGGTGCGACTCGGCCTGCAGCGCGGCGTTAAGCGGGATCAGGAACAGCCCTGCAATCACCCCGGCGATGATCAACACCGTGATGGAGATAGCCCTTGAATAGTCCAATCCATGATGTGTCAGCCAATCCACTCCACCCAAGACCGCAATAGAGGAAGAGAGCAGCCAGCCCCAGCGGCGGGTGGCGCGCAGATCGCCCACTTTGTAAAGCTGCCCCGCGAGCACGCTTCCAATCATGATCCCGATGCTCAGCCAAAGCCCGAGCAGGCTGACCTCGGTGGCGGTCTTGAGGTTCAGGACTTGCTGGCCCCAAGGCTGGAAATTCATTTTCATCATTGCCCCGCAAATCCAGAAAATCGACGTTCCCATCAGCACACGGGCCAGGCGGCGGTTGCGCAGAAGGTCGCCGGCGTTTTGGAAAAATCCACCCACGCTGTCTCTGAGCTTAACATCAGGATACGAAGGCGTGGTCGTCATGATTGCATTCATTGCCGTTGATGCTCCATACACGCACATTACGACGATGTAACAGGGGGACAATGGCAGTTTATCAAAGAGCATCGCCCCTGAAATTGTCCCGGATAGAATTGCGATCAACGTGAGGAGTTCAACAGAGCCGTTCGCCTTGACCAGACGCTCAACCGGCAAGATTTCCGGAAGAATTCCATATTTGGCCGGGGAATAGACGCAGGCCCCGATGCCGACAACAAAGTAGCCGACCGCCATCCAAACAGGGCTGTGAACGATGCTCAGCGCGGCAATTCCTGTCCCGGCAAGCTTGAGAACGTTTCCGCCAATCAGCCATCGGTTTTTTGAGAAGCGGTCGTTGAAATAGCCAGCCAGCGGGGCCAGCAAGACGTAAGGAATAAACAACAGGCTCGTGTAGAAGACATTGGCGATTTGCTGCTCCTGGGACGTGATCTGGTGTTTGTTAAACTGGATCAGAATTGGTCCCAAAATCAGCGCAAGGATCGCGTTGTCACCAAAGGCGCTGAGAAACTGACTGGCGAGCAGCAACGGGTAGTTGCGATTGGTTTTCATAGTTCTATTTCAGTAAGCCGCAAGTTCGTGAGCAATGAATTGGTCGATTTTACTGGGTAAAAGGAGCGTCAATCCGACTCACGAACTTACGAATTACGGTACTATTTCAGTGTGTTTTCAATGGTTTTGATATTTGAGCTGACTTGAGAAAGATCAGTCATGACCTGCGCCACTCTTGAATCGGAAAGGGTGTCCCAAACTTTTTGGGCTGAGCGGTAGTATTCGGGGCGTATGTCGCGGACCAGTTTGCGCCCGGCGGCTGTGAGGACGACTTGGTGCGCCCGGCGATCTCTGGCAATGGGCTTGCGCTGAAGCAGTCCGCGCGCTTCAAGGCGGTCGATCAATCCGGTCGCGTTGGATCGATGCATGATGAGCAAACGGCTAAGTTCGATTTGATTACAGCCTTCAGTCATGTCGAAAAGCAGATTAAGAACATTGAACTGGCTGGCGCTCAAGTCCCACCGGCCAAAGAAAATCCGGCTGGCATTCCAGATGTCCTCGGAGGTCCGGAGCAGTTGCAGCAACGCTTGGTAGCGCTGGCTTGATTCGACATTTGTCTCAATCATGAGAATATGTTTACTTCCATATTGTCGATACGTCAACATTTAAATAACACATACGTTTTTCATCAGAAGATCCTTTACCATCGGTGGTGGGTAAACTCGATGCGTCGCGTAAACGATGAGTAGAACAGGCATCTTACCTGATCGGGAGGGGATATGGGCGCAGGCGAGGATGCCTACGCCACCTGAATACTCAGCAGGTCTGGTAGGCCACAGTGTGGCCGTAGGGGATGGGCTTCCAACTGGGATCGATGTTGAGCGTCGTTTCCGCTGCGCCCAGCATCATGTAACCGCCCGGGGCCAGAGTTGTGCGCATTCGGCGAAGAATCCCTTGCTTGGCCGGGATGTCGAAGTAGATCATCACATTTCGCAATAGGATGATGTCCCATGCCGGTATCAGAGGCCACGGATGCAGGAGATTTTGATTCCGAAACTGAACCATTCTCTTGATTTCATCCTTGAGATGCCATAGGCCGTCCTTTTGGGTAAAATACTTGGCCATGTAAATCGCTGGAAGTCCACGGTTGACCTCAAACTGCGAGTAAGCAGCCTGCCTGGCGCGAGCGAGACTCGATGTGGAGATATCGCTGCCAACAATCGTGATGATCCAATCCTTCAATTGCGGGAAAGCTTCGCGGATCATCATGGCAAAACTGTAAGGCTCCTGTCCGCTTGAACATGCAGCCGACCAGAGTGTAAGTTGGCGGGATTGCTGTCGTTGCTCAATGATCCGTGGGATGATGGTCTGGCGCATCGCCTCGAATGGATGAAAGTCTCGGAAAAATAGAGTCTCGTTCGTCGTGAGGGCATCAATGACAGCGGCATGAAGCCATTCGGTCGGTGGCATCGAACGGAGCACATGGATCATATCGGCAAGCGACTCGTAGCCCTCCTTTCTTGCAATGGGTTCGAGCCGTGTTTCCACCAGGTATTCCTTTCCCGGTTCCAATACGATGGCGGCATGCGCGCGCACCAGTCCGGCGATGTATTGAAAATCCGAAGCGCTAATTGGCATGTATGAGGCTGTTGACAATCGGTTGTTTTGCGTTGGTTCTGCGGGAAATCTCGAACGGGATTTCGGAGATCGGAAGGATGGCGTCGGCAAGCCCAGCTTTGGCAACAGCACCGGGCATGCCCCAGACGACGCTCGTGGCTTCATTCTGGGCAAGAACTTGGCCGCCCAGTTCGCGGATCATCTCGCAGCCCCGTTTGCCGTCCTGCCCCATCCCGGTTAAAATGACACCCAGAATTGCTGATCCATAAACGGCCACCACACTTCGAAAAAGAACATCGACGGCTGGACGACAGGAATTCTCTGGAGGCCCGTCTTGAAGGTGAGCCCGAACGGTGCCGCCTTCGCGCATAATCTCCATGTGCCGACCGCCCGGCGCCAGATAAATGTGTCCTGGTTTGATCAATTGACGCTCTTCGGCTTCGTGGCACGGCATGGCAGAAGCCTTGCAGAGGCGTTCGGCCAGCATCTTGGTGAAAATGGGGGGCATGTGCTGCACCATGACGATTGGAACCTGAAGCGGTTCAGCGAACCCGGCGATCAGTTCCGCCAAAGCTGTGGGACCGCCGGTGGATGACCCGATGCAAACCACACCCACCGGTTTGACCACTGGGGACCGGATGGTGGATGAACGAATAAGCGATACGGCGGAAACAGCCTCGCCCGAAAGTGACGTCAACACGCCGAACTGTGGGCAGAGCGCTTTGATTTTCGGAATGAGTTCGTTTTGCAGTCGGCTGATGCCTTCAAGAACACTGCCGACATTCGACGGCTTGGCCACATAATCATTGGCACCCGAAGTCAAGGCATCCAGCGTTGCCACCGCGCCACGTTGCGTGACGGTCGAAAACATGATGATCGGCAAGCGTCGATACGTTTTCCGGATTTCGACAACCGTTGCCACGCCATCAAGTTCGGGCATCTCGACATCCAAGGTCACAAGATCCGGGTTGAGCTGGGGAATCCGTTGGAGGGCGATACGACCGTTCGGAGCAGTGCCGACAACCTCGATTTGGGGATCGCGGCTCAGAACATCCGAAACCAGACGTCGCATCACCACTGCGTCATCAACCACCAACACACGTATTTTTGGCATCGCTCTAAAGTTCGTTCGTAACTATCAAGTAGCATAGGCATCCCTGCCTGTGCCCCTCCCCTCCGTCGAGCGTCAGCGAGACGCTGACTTCTCCCTCTGACCTGAACAATTACGCTCGTTCAATCCAACAGGCCAAGAACGCGCAGTTTATCAATAACCATTTGACCAGTCAGCGGCTTCATCAGGTAATCATCGGCGCCGGAATTAATCGCCTTGCCGACGCCCTCCATGCTGTTATCGGCCGTGACCATCATGATTTTGAGTCCGTTGAACCGCGAGTCCGCACGTACCGATTTGACAAACTCGATTCCGTTCATCACAGGCATGTCCCAATCCACAAGAGCCACATCGAAGGGCCACTGGTCGGCCAGAATTTTGGGCGCCTGACGCCCGTCCGCCGCTTCAACAGTCTCGGCTTGCAGAGTGGCCACCACTGACTGAAGCAGATGCCGCATCGTCACCGAGTCATCAACGATCAGTACTCGCATAATTCAACTATAGAGATAGAGCAATGCAATCATAATGCTCATTAAGCCTTTCGCACGGAAGCTGCCTTCTGTTGTGAACGCGACTCGGTGACGTCGGGACGGTGAGTAGTTGATGATTCAGCATCCAGTTTGAATTGATCAACCACGCGCTTGAGGTCGCCAGCCAGTCGGGCTAGGTCGTGGGCGGCGGTGGCAGTCTGCCCCGCGCCTTCGGTGGTGCCTTTGGCGGCCTGCGAAACGCTGCCGATATTGCGAGCAATTTCAGCGGCGCCTTTGGCGGCTTCTTGCACGTTCCTGGAGATCTCGTTTGTTGTAGCCGCTTGCTCCTCTACGGAACTGGCGATGACAGTCTGAATCTGGTTGATCTGGCCGATGATTCCTGAGATTTCCTTGATCGCGGTGACAGCGCCCTGAGTATCGTCCTGAAT
>CAIUEN010000008.1 GCA_903898185.1 uncultured Verrucomicrobiales bacterium | reverse complement strand
TATCGCCAACTCCTTTGCTGCACTGGAACTGAACTCGGGTTGGAACGCTTTTTAACTTCATTATTGGACATTCCTTGTTCGATATTGGATATTCAGGCAGAAACCTTCCACTGCATATTGGGTATTCTTGCTTGCCTGCCATAATGAGAATTGCTGGTGCGGTGCCTCCGGCTCCGCAGGGGAATCGCAGGCAGATCAGCGTTTTTTCCCCCTTCTTTGCTCAAAATGAGAATTGCTGTTTTTCGCTTTATCGGGCTGGCTCTGCGAACTATTCTTCCGGCATGATGTTGACTCAGGAATCTTTGGAAATTGCGACGCTGGGACCGCGGCAATGGAAGTCCCCTCTGAACATGCAGGGGCGCGTTGCCACTTCGAACAACTTCGTTCCAGACGGCTCCCGGGTTCGTTACCGCGTCGATCTGCCTTCAGCCAAAACGCCCATTGACGATCCGCTCTTTGAGAAAGCAGGGCCGCGCGAACACATTTTTTTCCGCCCCGAAGAGGTCAATGCCGCCATTGTAACCTGCGGTGGCCTTTGTCCCGGCATCAACAACGTGGTGCGCTCTGTCTTTTTGGCGCTTTACCACAATTACGGCGTCGCCACCGTGTGCGGAATCCGTTACGGCTACGAAGGTCTCAACCCCAAATCCTCCTACCCGTTGATCAACATCACCCCCGATTTTGTTGAACACATCCAGGAAGAGGGTGGGTCGGTTTTGGGCACATCTCGCGGCCCCCAGCCTCCCGAGGTGACGGTTGATTTCCTGCAATCCAAGGGAATCAACATCCTCTTCTGCGTCGGCGGCGATGGCACGCAACGCGGCGCCCACGCAATCCACCTCGAAATCAAGAAACGCGGTCTGCCCATCGCCGTGGTTGGGATTCCCAAGACAATCGACAACGATATTATGTATGTCCAGCGCACATTCGGCCTTTCAACCGCCACCGAGAAGGCGCACGAAGTCCTCGATTGCGCCCACAACGAAGCGCATGGGGCCATAAACGGCGTCGGACTGGTCAAAGTGATGGGGCGCGAGGCAGGGTTTATCGCGGCCAACGCGGCATTGTCAAACCAGGAGGTGAACTTTGCGCTCGTTCCCGAAGTGCCCTTTGCGCTCGATGGTGAAAACGGCTTTCTAAACCACCTGCGCAAGCGGCTTCAAAGACGCCTGCACGCAGTGGTCGTGGTCGCCGAAGGGGCAGGGCAGGATCTTCAGGTCAGCGCCCATGAAAAAGACGCCTCGGGCAATATAAGGTTAACCGACATCGGCTTATTTCTTAAGGACAAGATCAATGCATACTTCAAGAACATCAACATGCCGGTCAATGTCAAGTACTTCGATCCCAGCTATTTCATTCGCAGCGTTGCTGCCAACTGCGACGACGCCGTGCTTTGCGATCGTCTGGCCCGGCATGCCGTTCATGCGGCGATGGCTGGCAAGACAGACATCCTCATCGGCTACTGGAACACCTCGTTCACGCATGTCCCCATACCTGCGGCCACCGCCGAGAAAAAGCGAATGGACTCCGATAGCGAGCTCTGGACAAGCGTCCTCGCCGCCACTGGCCAACCCCGGGAGATGGTCTGACGATTGGCATGGTTACGTCTTAACTATTCACGTAGCGTAGGCATCCTTGCCTGCGCCCCTCTCTCCGGTGAGCGTCAGCGAGACGCTAATTTCTCCCTCTGACCTGAATAGTTACGTTACGTCAAAATATTCTCGCCGAATCCAAGAGCAACATATAGATTTATGGCGGGTCTTTCTGCGGTTGGCAAAGACAAAGAGATGGCCGCTGCGAGGATCGCCTTTGAGTCGGCTGCGCACCAGATCTCTCAAGCCTTCGAAACTCTTGCGCATATCGGTGGAGCCGGTGGCCAGGAAAATTCGGGTGG
>CAIUEN010000007.1 GCA_903898185.1 uncultured Verrucomicrobiales bacterium | reverse complement strand
TGCGCGCGCGCAAAAACGCCGTGAAAAAGAAGACGGTTAAAATAACAAAGTCAAACTAGTTTTCAGTGTTCAGCAAGACGCTCTGATTTCACGCTAAAGGCTTGAGCCTGGCACTTTCGGTGCTGAAAACTGAACACTGAAAACTAGCAAACTTCAATCAAACTTCATCGTCGTTTGCGAGCCTGTTTTTAGGTTGGTAATTTCCATTTGCTCGAGGCGGTAGCGGCCATCGACCTTCTTGAAGCTGCTGCCATGAAGCGAAAACTCCTTAACCATCTCGTTTTTAGGGTTGTACGCTTCAACCACCAGGATTGCCGGGAATCCTTGCGAGCCGAGAGTGCCGGCGTATTCCCGGTCAATAAAGGAGCGGACGCGAACGACCTCTGGCGCGTGGTCGTTGCGACTTTCGAGGACGTAGCAGGCGCGGTTGAGGCGGGTGCGCCCCCGCAATCGCTCTTGCGATGTCCATTGGAGAAAGTCCAGTCCAAGATCGGCAAGCGAATAATCCGATCCCGCAAACGCGGTGACTGCAGCCTTTTCCGCTGAGATCGGTTGCGGTTCGACGATGGTATTGGTCGGGGATTGCGCCTTTGCGTAGAGGTACCGGTTGGGCGCGCCGGGAGTGTGGATGATAACCAGCGTCTCAGCCGCAGTTTTTTCGGTGGCCTTCGCCTGAAAAACGGAATCCCATGTCGTATCCCGCCGAATCACTTTACATACGAACGGCGCCTCGGAATGCTTCCGTTTCAATTTGATGCAGAGCGTGCCGTGAATCTCGGAGCTTTCAACCGGTTCCATTGACGAAAGCTGCGTTGCCAATCCATGTCCATCGAGTTCGACTGCGGGCGCAGGCTCCAGCGGTTCGGCGGACGTAAGCATGGGAGCGGTCAGGCATACGGCAATGAACAAGGCGTTTGCAACCGCGCAAGCCAGTGTGTGTTTTGATAATTGCATTGTCATTCGAAATGCATGCTGGAATTTGTACAGAAGATAACCAAGAAAACAAAGAAGAAAGTAAATATTTGTCAGCACGAAATCGAACTTGCAACTCGAACAGAATACCACTAAAGTGCCACTTCAATGAAAACCGAACTTGTCACCACTCTCAAACGGCGAGCAACAACGATCATCTCTGGGCTGGCAAAAGATCGCCACCCTATTCTCATCACACAACATGGACGTCCTGCAGCGTATCTGGTGGATGTCGAAACCTACGAATGCTTAAATGAGAAGTTGGCCATCTTGGAAGTGATTGGCAGAGGCGAACGGGCCATAGATGAGAGCCGTATCGTCTCCCACAAACAAGCCAGGAAGCAGATGTCGCAATGGCTGAAATAGTCTGGACCGTACCGGCCTTGAACGACTTGGAAGCGATTGCAGAGTATATTGCTTTGGATAATCGCAACGCGTCTGTGCGTCTGGTAAGGCTGGTCTTCGCGCATGTGGAAGAACTCGCCAAGCATCCACTCCTTGGCCCCCGAATCCCAGAACTTCTGCCCGCGTCACGATATCGGCAAGTTGTCGAACCCCCATGCAGGGTGTTCTACCGCTATGAAAAAAACACTGACAGGATATTTATCCTTGGTGTGATACGGGGAGAGAAGTTGTTCCAAAAACGCCTGTTACATCGCAAAGGTTCAGATTCATTTGGTTGATTGCCTCCCGTGGGTTCTGTGTTCACTCAATTCTCGCCCTCGCCGCTAGGTAGCCCCAGACGTAGGCATTGCCGGCCATCGGTTTATGAATCGTATATTCGCAAACCATCGGATCCCAATACACGTCCCAGAATGATTCCAATGCCGGCCATTGGGTTCGTTCTGGAAAAATCGCGCCGTCGGCAAATGTTTCGATAAACGGATCTTTCAGACCGGGGATCGCGCAGTCCATCGGTCCGCCCACGGTGATTCCCGGCGGCGGTGGTTGGTGAGTGATCCGGTAATCAAACTGCAGCGGGTGTTTGGGCGGGTTAACTCCCAGCCCGGTGGTGTAACACATATTGAGCGGGTTCGCTCCAGCGCCGGTCTGAGAGGCCAGCACAAGGCTGCGAAGGTATTTGGCCTCTCCTGTCAAAACATGGGCGCGCGCCACACAAACGCAGTTCTCGGGGCTGCTGAGCGCTCCATAAACCACCGGCATCCAGGGGGCCTTGCCCCAACGAAAAGCCGTGCGCCAGGTGCTAGCCACGCGGGAATTGGCTTCAGACAGAATCGTCTTGCGGCAGTTGGCCTTGACAATCGCATTTACGCCCTGCCGCTCGGTGCGGGCATAAACCCAGGCGGAATCTCCCTGATCCAGGCTATCGCAATTGTATTCGATGGGCGCGTTGTTTTGTTTAAAGATCGTCGTCGCCAGGAAGAGTTCATTCCAGCGCGGGTCACCGGTCAAACAGAACAGCTCGGCGGCGGCGAAATTACGGGCATCGCGCACAGCCGGGTGTTTGGCCATGAGATAGCATTTCTCCTCTCTCTCGCGGTCGGCCTCTGCCCAGTTCATGGCGCGCAAGGCGCTTTCGCGGTAGATCGCCGCCTGCTCGGGAGCCCGCGTGGCCAGCCATCGCGAAGCGCGCGCCGCCACCCCGGCATAAAAGCAGCTTGAAAATACATCGGGCGCGTAGGTCATCACCGTCAGCGACTCCTGGCTGCTCGTCTCGCCTCGCCGCGGATGATCGGAGGATTCAATCCCCCCGCGCACGCCTCCCTGAGGCTGCTGCAGGCGGCGGTAGAAATCGAGGTTGAATAACGCCTCATTGACAATGTCCGGCAACCCGTTCCCAGACTCCGGGATTCTCAACGACACTCCAGCGAAGTATTCCGGAAAAAGCTCGGCCAGTTCAAGCAGCAGGAGCGTCGATTTGAGATGCTGGATTCGCCGGTTCCAACCTCCTGCGTCCATGTAGCCTCCCCACAGATTGGCTACGATTTCATCGGTTTTGCCTTTGACCAGATTCCCAAAATTGGAGTCCTTTTGATTGAGTCCGCTGCCAGTGTCAATGAGCGGAGTTGTGGACGCATAGACAACCAGTCCGTCCGCAGGATGAAACGCGCGCGGACGCTTGTAGCTGGTGAACGGCTCGCCCAGAGCGATGCCACTGCGCTGATGATAGAAACCGTGCGCCGAAACTGTGAACGCCTTGCGCCACACATCCTCGCCGATTTCGAATGGATACGAACAACCAATCGCATTGATGCACACCCGGTAACGTCCTGGTTTTTCAAGCGCCGTGAAATCCATCTCGTAAACGTCGGTTCCGTTATAATTCTTTTTGTAAGCGTCCTCGTTCTTGTCGTAGGCGGCCTTGGCAAGAGTCGCGGCGCTTTCAAAGACGGTGATGCCGGTGGCGTCTTCGACAATCCTGATATTCAACACCGGTGGACACTTCAGTCCGCCGCCGCTACCCATCCAACACGAGAGAAACGCCATTTTCGCCGGGTCATCTGGCCTGAACCCGATCTGGCTGACATGCAGCGCCGAGCTGCGGAGGCGGTTATTGAGCGTGAACGAACGCGCGGGCAGCCGGCTTCCACGAAAGGTCACAATATACGTCTTTCCCATCTCAAACCCGATCGGCAATTCCAGATAAACCATGTTTTCAGTGGAATAATCGAACTTGAACTGCCCCACCATGCCGAGGTCGCCCGGCTTGCTTTTGCGAAACACCGCCTTGGGCGGCAGCGGCACATGATACCGGGGATCGTCGATTGAGCTGACCAGGTAACTGGCAACGCTGTCTGCCCACGCGGGGTCGAACCGTTCACCAAAGCACTGGTCCATTGAACACAGCACATCGGCCTTCTTTCCGACCAACGTGCCGATGATTTTCCCATCGCGTTTGACAAAACGATGCTGCTTGGGGTCAAGCACATCGTCGTTCTTCTGTTTAGCATAGGGGACCTGCCGCCCATATTCGACCCGCCCGGCCGATAGGGTGATTTCGATGACATTGGACGCAACCAAACCGATGTGATCCACTCGGACCGGTTCCGGTGGCGCCTCTCCAAACGCTGAAATGGCGAGCAGCAGGATCAAAAGCAGGCGCGTGTGTTTGGCCATACCTCACAGTTTGTCATTTGGTCTTCGCCAAAGTCAATGAAGAGAACAAAACTCAACCCTTGAGTCAGCGATCGTTCACACCCGCCGGTGGCTTGTTGGTTTTGAAGGCCGAGCGGAGGAACCAGTGGCTCTTGAGTCCTTGTATCAACTCATCGGTGTGGACGATTGAGGCTGAGATTGCGCTTACGAGGTTTGTGTTGGCCTCAACCTGCGAATTGAGATTGCTTGTCAAGTTTGCCAAGTGTTGCAGCGAACGTCCGATATCGGCGACCAGCACAGTCACATTGGTATCGGTGTTGTCCAGAGTCGTATGTGCGGATTTGAGCGTGGCGTCGGCAGAGGCGAGAGTGCGCTCAAGCTGAGCGTTGAGGTTGGTCGGCACCAGCCAGTCGCCGAGGGAACCGTGAGGATCGCGGAGGTTCGAGGTGATGAACGTCAAATTCGAGAGGAGCGGCTGTGTCTGGCTGACGGTTGTTTTCAATTCGGCGGTGACCCCGATGGCATTGCTCAGCACTGCGGCAAGCTGATTTGTTAAACGAAAAATATTCGGCAGCGCGACCCCCACCATGTTCACCACCCCTTCCAGGCGGTCGCTCAAGCCGGACGGCTCGAAAGGCACCATCCAGTAAGGTTTTAAGCTTCCAAGGTTGGTGTAATAGAGAGCGGAATTTGCGCGCAACACCTCGTTCAGCCGGTTGGTGGATTCGATCAGGATCGCCTGCTCGCTGAAGTCGGCGTCTTCGAGTTCAACCTTCTTTTTCCATTCGTTAAAGTTCTGCTCCGCCGCCGCTTGGTTCAGTACCAGAATGCCGGATTTAGTTTCGAGAGCCGTTGGCGCGCCATCTTCGCCTTTCATGATTTCGAGGTAGCGATTGCCCAGAAAATCCGAGGCGATACGCACCCGTGAGTCAATCCAGATGTAGCCGACATACGCTTGTTTGATGCGGAAATCAACCGTTACGCCATACGCGTCATACGGCGGGTTGGGAGTAATCCCGGTGAGATCGCCCACCGCAAACCCCATGAGCCGGACCGGGTCGCCGACCTTGAGTCCAGCGGCGTTGTTCAGCCCGGTGGAATACGGGACTTTGGTTTCGAACCAGCCTTTTCGTTTGGCTGTGTGATAAATGTAATAGCTGAACGCGCCCAGCAAAAGGAGCGTGGCAAGCGTGATGAACCATCCGACGGCTTGTTCGACCCGACTCAACCGGGTACGTAACTGGGGCGTGAGATCTTGAATTGGCATGGATTCTTAAATTTCAACGCGGACATTTTCCGCGATAAATCGTTTTAGTTCCTCGCGTCCGCCAATAGGCGTCCAGCGTTTCTGGTTGATCATGGCAAATTGGCGTCCGAAAGCGGTCCAAGGTGTCAAATCCGTGGTAACGACAACCAGTGTGATCGGTTGACCACCCAGCTCTGGCTCGCCCGCGGAAAGCCGTCCCAGAAACTCCTCCCACCAGCGCCGATGCCGTGCCTCCAGGCCCCCCATCGGTTCGTCCAAGAGCAATACCCGAGGCTTAAGCGCCAAAGCGCGGGCCAAGGCGACGCGCTGCAGCCAGTTGGCGGGCAGCATGGGCGGCGTTGTATGAGCGCGGTCCGCAAGCTCCGTTAATCGCAGCAGCGCCTCGACCGGTTCTGCGGCGTATTCTGCGGTCCAATTGAACCGGTATCTCAATGGCAGCGCGATATTCTCCGCCAGTGTGAGCTGGTTGAACAGCCGTCCGCCATTCTTGAAAACCATCCCGATGCCCAACCGCAGTTCCAGCAGCTCCTTCTCGGACAATCCGTCGATTTCGCGGTCAAACAAGCGTAACGTCCCGCGCAAAGGCCGCTGCATTCCCGCCGCCGTGGCCAGCAAGTCGCTTTTGCCCGAAGCATGCGCGCCGCCGATCACCCAGAAATCACCTTCCCGCACCTGCCAATTGACAGCGTCGATCTGGCTTTCCAATCCGCCTCGCGCCGAAGAAACATCGACATCCGTCAATTCAATCTGGTTGATATTTGGGGTCGCAGTCATGGATCAGCGAATGACGAGGTAAAATAAGATGAACATCGCGTCCACGAGAATCGAACCCACCACGGCCAGGGTCACCGCGCGAGTGGTGGCCCCGGAGACATCCTCCAAGCGCAACGGACGAGCCAGCCCCTCGTAGCAGGTCACCACTGCGATCAAGCCTCCAAAAGCAAGTGTCTTGAGGGCCAGCAACACAAAGTCCTCCCACATCAACGCGGCTGCAAGTTGGCCGAAGTACTCTCCCGGCATCAATGGCACATCCTGCAAAAACGCAAACAGATAGCCGCTGCCCAAGGCGAATAGAATCAAATAGACCGTAAGCGCGAAAATCGACAACGCCATGCCGATCACACGCGGCATCACCAAGTAGTGGATTGGATCGATTCCAAGCGCCTCAAGCGCCTCGACTTCGCCCAACGCGCGGGCGGTTCCCAGTTCGATCACGTTGGCGGTGCCGACTCTGGCCAGCACCAGCAACGCCGCCAAGAGCGGCCCCAATTCCCGCACCACCACCGTCACCATGACGATCCCCGCGAAATTCTGCGCCCCAAACCGATTGAGCAGGAAGACCGTCTGCCCGATGACAACCAGCCCAAGAGCAAATGCCAGAAACGTCACCATCGGCATCAGCCGCAGCCCTGCTTTGTAAATCTGCTGGCAGATGAGCGGATGCACCACGCTCGGCGCGGTATTGAACTTGGTGACGGTTACTCCGAGCGTGATTAGCAAGAATGCTCCAAGCCCATTGACCGTTTCCACAAACCGCAGAAGCGCGCGTCCAACGAAATCCAAATAGACCCGGTGAACAGGATGAAAGGAAACCGGTGGCAATTCACTTGGCAAACTCTTGGGCACAACGTGGAAATGCTACCGTAATGACGGTATTTGTTAAAGGATGATTTTACACACTGAAAATAAACAACCACGCCCTTTGGGCGTGGTTGTTTATTCACCTGAATTTTCTCAGGAATTCTCCACCCGGTATCCGCCTACTTGTTCGGGGACTGGACGTCACGTCTGCGGTTTGAGAAAAACAAAAAAACTGCGATCAAAAGTCCTGTGGCCCAAGCGCTCAGACTGATGTAAAGGGTGGTTATTTTGGGCTGAAAATGAAAGTTGATTTCGTGCTCTCCCGGTTGAAGGTACACGCCGCGCATAATGTAATTGCAGCGGAGAACCTTGGCGGGTTTTCCATCGATTAACGCTTTCCAGTCCGGTGCGCTCTTGTCATTGAGCAAAAGTACGCACGGCGTCTTTGCGGTGGCGTGAAGCACCACATCTTTTGGATGGTAACTTGTTATCGTCACAGTGCCCGGATCTGCTTCTGAAAGCAGCGGACTCGCTGCCACCGGGGTTTCCTT
>CAIUEN010000006.1 GCA_903898185.1 uncultured Verrucomicrobiales bacterium | reverse complement strand
CGCTGGTACTTTTTTAAGTTCCAACTCCCTAACTGACTTTAGCGCACCCCTGCTGAAGCAACCGATAAGCATGGATCGTTCCTTGTTCTCGGCGCGAGAAGTCACATTCTTACCCGTTCAAGGTATAGCGGGTGTGTGACCGGAAAGTAACCGGACTTTCGATTTTATGCAGACGAAACCTCATGCCGGAGGCATGAACCTAAATTCGGCAGTTGAAATCTTCTTCGTTTTGCAACTGCCTCATCTGAGCTGATTTCCAACTGCTCCGCAGTTCACCTTTTCGGTGAGAACCATTTCAGCTATGTGATTCCTTCTTATTCATCATGACGCGGGCGATTGCATCGTTGAGCGTCTTCAGTTCATAAGGCTTGCCCAGGAATTCTTGGGGCTGTTCGGGTTGATCGTTTGCCATGACTTGGTCTTTGCTGTAGCCGCTGGCCAAGATCACCGGGATGCCGGGAGAAAGCTTGCGCAGGGCCGCCAGAGTTTCCCAGCCGTTCATGCGGGGCATCGTCAGGTCACACAAGACGCAATCGATTTCATCCCGGTGCTGCTGGAACATCTCCACCGCTTGAACGCCGTCCTCCGCCGTAAACACTGTAAAACCAGATCGCTTAAGCGCGAGCGCGACCATTTTTCGCACAGAAGGCTCGTCCTCGACCACCAGCACTGTGACGCTCTCTGCCGTTTGCAGAGGTCGGGCCGCTTGCACAGGCTTCAGGGCGACCGCTTCTGCCGTCAACGGGAAAAAAACACGGAAGATGCTGCCCCGATCAGGTTGACTCTCCACCGTGATGGCCCCGCCATGCGCCCGCACAATGCCGAGAACCACAGCCAGGCCCAAGCCGCGGCCCGTGAACTTATTGGAAAAAAACGGGTCGAAGAGCTTATCCATATCCGCAGGAGCGATCCCGCAGCCGGTATCCGCCACTTCCAAGCAGGCGTAATCTGCGGCTTGCAGCTTGCCGTCAATGGGAAACCGATGCGTTACGGGAATAACCGTTGCGGAAACCTTCTTGACGGTCAGTCGAATGGTGCCCTGCCCCTCACCGCTAGCCTCCCATGCGTTGGTAACCAAGTTGGTTAGAACCTGTTGGACTTGGCTCTCGTTGGCATGGATGGCCAAACCGGAAATTAGGAAATCGGTCTCCAAAGCCACGCTTTGCGGCATGCTGGCGTGGAGCATGGGCAACTGTCTTCGGCAAGCTTCGCAAAGATCCAGAGGTTGACGTTTGGCAGCGGTTTTCCCGAGATAGGTCAGCATCAGGCTGCTTACTTCCGCCGCCTTGCGGGCGGAGTGCATGGCTTCGGACAGATTCTCAACGGGCGCCGCATTTGGGGACTGATTTTGCATGGCCATCTCAAGGCTCATCATCACCGCCTGAAGCTGGTTGTTGAAATGGTGAGCGATGGCCCCAGCCATGCGGCTCAGGCTTTCCGATTTCTGTAGTTGCCTGTTTTGGGCATCAAAATTTTTCCTCTCCTCCTCGGCCTGCTTGCGCTCAGTGAGGTCAAATACTATCCAAATCGATCCCTCTGCGGGGTTCTGCTGATCCACGAATCTGCCGGCGATATTAGCCCATAACAGTGAGCCATCCTTGCGCTTTATTTGTAATTCCGCAGAATAAATTTCCCCTTTGGAAAGTTGCTCGTAACCCGCCCGGCCCACCCGTTCATAATCCTCACGGCTCACATAAAACATGCTGCTTTCCAAACCAACACTTTCCTCCTCCGTGTAACCCAAAATGCGGCTGAAGGCGGGATTGGCCCATTGAATCTTCCTATTCTTGAGATAGCAGACGGCCCCTGGAGTCGAGTCCAAGATGATGCGCTGCTCGGCGCTGACCAACCGGAGACGATCTTGAACCTTAAAGCGCAAGAACAGTAATCCCGCTTCCAACGCCAGAATATGGATGAATTCAATGTCCGCCCCGCTGGGCGGTTCAACGCGGCGAGAAGCCACATTAAGAAACCCAAACGGCTGCTCGCCAGCCATCAAAGCAATGCAATAGACATGGCGAAGCCCATAGGCTTCGCACAATTGATGTTGTTCTGGAAACTGGTTGCCAATATTGACTATCTCTTGGGGATTTTCCAAAGCGGCATTCACACAGTCCGTGCTCAAGGGACGGCTGGCCACCTGCTCGGCAAATGCCGGATCCAGACAAACCTGCTGCCGCATTACCGCGTCCTGACCCTCAATAAGATAAATCGCCGCGCAATCCATGCCACCAGAATCCATTGCCTTTTGCATCAAGCAGGCAAGGGCCGAATCGAAATTGTGGCTGGCGTTGATCGTCACCATGCATTGGCGCAAGAGTTCGCTGGCGTTGGCGGCTCGTTGCAGGGCATCTTTAGCCTGCTCGTTGGCGGTGATGTCCCGGACGGTGGCCAGTTCCATCCGGCGGCCTTGGTGATGGATTGGAGCGACTGTGGCTTCCACGATAAACTGTTCACCATTCTTTTTACGATGCCAGCGGCGTTGAACAGTGTAAGGAGCCCGCCCCACCATTGCGCGGGTTTTCTCCGGCTCGGCAGAACCATCCTCAACCTTCAACTGGAGAAACTCCTCCCGGCTGTAGCCGTATAGCTTCTGCGCGGACAAATTGACATCCACAACGCGATGGGTCTCGACGTCAAACAAGACGACGCCGTCCGACTCCAGTTCAAAAAGCAGGCGGTAACGTTCCTCGCTCTGCTTGAGCGTTTGCTCGGCGAGTTTGCGTCTGGTGATGTCGATCCAGTAGCCGGCAAATTCCTTCGGCTGTCCCTGGCTATCACGCGCGACGCACATTTCATCATGTATCCAGCGGTAGGTGCTATTGCGGTGACGGAACCGGTATTCGCGGGTGAGTACGCTCGCGGTGGCATCGCTGAAAAAGTTGGCCGCGGTCACCGTCACAATCGCATCATCAGGGTGCAGGTTCGCCTGCCAGAAACCTGGGGTGGCAATGAAATCCTCGGGTTGGTGACCCAGCACTGTCTGCACGTTGCGGCTGACAAAGGTGGCGGCAAAATCGCCTGTGACGCGCAGTGAGTAGGTGATCGCTGACGTCGCTGTCAGTAGAAACTGAAGGCGGTTTTCGCTCGCGCTCAGCGCGCTTTCCGCATGCTCATTTTGCTGCCGGGCGCGCAAGATGAGGATCATCGCCTCCTTATGGTGCGAGATGAGAAGGCTCATTATCCACAGGGCGCTGATGTCGGCCAGTCGGCTAAATAGAGCCAGACTGGGATCTATTCCCGCTGGCGACAGATGAAATCCCACAAGGATCAAAAGGGAAAAAAGACCAGCCAGCAGGTAGGAAAAATAGCGGCCTCCCACATAGATCGACAGGTAAAGCGGGACGAAATACCAGACAGTATCGCAAATGCCGAGCGGTGAAGTCAGATCGTAAACCAACTGCCCGGCCGCAAGCAGAAAAATGATCAAGAACAGCCGGTCTTTTTTCTTGACGTGTGCCACATCTGATTGACTGTTAAGTGTTTGGGGCACTCTGCGCGGCTCTCTCCTTTCTGGAAGTGATGGATGGGTCAGTCGCGGGTGATGCCAAATGTTTGCTCGAATTCGGAGGAAAACTTGGCGATTTCCGCCATGATTTTCTGTGGCTGCTCGCTCAGAGTATTAAGAAGTTTTTCGCGCATCTCCGGGCGGAAACGCACCAACTCAAGGGCGGCAACGACCAGCGACAACTGATTGTTGACCTCGTGCCGCATGTGCGACAGCTTGCGGTTCAATTCAACCAATTGATCGTAAGTCAATGCTTCTGGCTGGTCGGGTACACCCATGTTGCAAACAATAATCCAACGAAACGCGGACGAAATCAAGCCTTTGTTGCTGCCTGAATAGTTACCGGGTGCGTGACCAAAAAGTAACCTTGTGGGGCAGGTCTCTGACCTTCCAGTTGACGGAGTCTCTGACTCGAATGGCGCTTAAGTTAGTCCTAAGACTTTCTTTGTCAGTCGTTTACGGCGCTTGATGTCTGGCGCGGTTTCAAAGAGGGCTTGACGGCTGAGCTGCTGCATTTGCTTAAGGGTCTG
>CAIUEN010000005.1 GCA_903898185.1 uncultured Verrucomicrobiales bacterium | reverse complement strand
TTCTCGGTGCAAAAAGTAACATTCTTACCCGTTCAAAGTATAAGATCGAAGACCTCCGTGCTGAAAACTGAAAACTGAAAACTAGAAAACTTACCGTTTTATGCGCCATGACACCATTACTGTCGAACGGTTTTACACCGAACAGGCTCAACCGCTGGAACTGGAGCTGATCGCCGGAGAAACCGGTCTTAAGCGGGTGATTCGCGAACCAACCGTGAACCGCCCCGGTTTAGCCCTGGCCGGGTTCACCCGGTACTTCGCCCACAAACGCATCCAAGTTATTGGAAACGCGGAATCACACTTTCTAAGAACGCTTTCTGAAGAGGAACGGGAAAAACGCTACACGACTCTCTTCAGCTATCGGCTGCCCGTGGTTGTTTTTTCGCGCAAGCTCAAGGCTGACAAGGTGTTCTTACGTTGCGCCGAAAAAGTCGAGGTCCCAATCCTCGTGACGCCGATGATTACGATGAAGTTCATCAATCTAGCCACCATTGCCCTGGAGACGCTCTTTGCCCCGCGCGGAACCGAGATCGGCAGCATGGTCGATATTCTCGGAGTTGGTGTCATCATTCGCGGCGAAAGCGGGATCGGCAAAAGCGAGAGCGTTCTGGCCCTCATCGAGCGCGGCTACAGCCTTGTATCCGACGATGTGACCCGCGTTACCCTGATCGATGGTCGGGACGTGATTGGAACAAGCGCTGAGATCACTCGCAATCACATGGAAGTCAGGGGCATTGGAATTATCAATATAGCATCGATGTTCGGCGTTCGCAGCATTCGCCACGACAAACGCGTGGACTTGATTGTGAGCCTCAAAGCCTGGAACGAAGTGCCGGATGTGGACCGCTTGGGCATGGAGCAGGAATTCGTCAAAATCCTGGGGGTGGAGGTACCGCACATCACCATTCCCGTGCGACCCGGACGTGATCTGGCGCGACTAATCGAGGTCGCGGCCTTTCAAACAAAACTAAAATCTGCCGGTTGCAACCCGGCCAAGGAACTCAACGATCGATTGCTGGCGCAGATGGCCGGAAAACCACCAGTATAGAATTGGCTCGCAAATTCCGCCCCAATGGCCAACATGTTTCCAACGTAATGAGCAGCGCAAAAAAATCAGGCAAACATTCGGAATATGTGCGCGAGTTTATCGTGCTGAACAAGCTGGGCATTCATGCCCGGCCTGCGGCCATGTTTGTCAAGGTGGCAAACCGCTACAAATGCAGCGTCCTTGTCGAAAAGGATGAGGAAGTGGTCAATGGCAAGAGCATCATGGGCCTGATGATGCTAGCCGCCGGCCCCGGCAGTAAAATCATCGTCACCTGCGAAGGCGAAGACTGCCACGACGCCCTGACGGATATTGAGGCGGTCATCAAGCGCAAGTTCGACGAGGAATAGCGCCAATAAATGTGCCAAACCATGGCGCAGCTCATAATGGGAACAAAACGGGCTATGCCATCATTTGATATAACAATTCCGCATTAATTCTGCGGGAAGTGAGCGTAGCGAACGCAGCATTTGGGGTTGTTGTTATGATTATCTACTGTAGCCTCGCCCGCCTCGCTCCTGCTCGGGAGGTTCCTGTTTTCTATCCTGAATGCGTCTTTCCAGCACAAGGGGCGGCCGGTCGGTTTCAAAAGTGGTTTTGGTGCCATCGGTGAATTTGATAAGATAATAATCTCTATGGGCAATACGACCATATATTCTTGCTCCCTCACCGAGCTCCGAATTTGCAAGCCTCTCAATGAGATCGTCTTCCGCTTTTTGCAGCTTCTGCTCATTTTCTTCAACTAATGTCCAAAATGAGAAAAAGAACGGCGTGGATTCGAGAACAAATAAAGTCTTGCGGTCTTTCCTGTGAGTTCGAGCTTCGTAAACCGAAAAGGTTCCTGGCACTTCGATACAACGCATGGGGTGCTCCGTGTCGTCGCAGTCATCATTACAAAAACGACGAATCTCCGCATGTTCATCAGTCATGGCATTCACCGGGAATTCATATTCCTCGACTTCAAGCTTTTTGTATTCGTGGTTCATGCAATGTATTTAAGCTGATCGCCCCGAGTTCGCAAAGACTTTTGCGGGAAAAAGCAGGCTGTCGAGCTAATCTGCTGATGTTGGAAGGTGCTGCAATGATTGGTCTCTCACGCGTGAGGAACGTGTTTAATATCATCGTAATATCATATTACGATCATCCGTATTAGGGCTTACGGGTAAGAGAACGTGACGAATTGACCGAGCAGGCCAACCCCACTGGCCCTGGGGAAAACTCATCCGGATTCCGGCATCCAATGGCTAATGTCGCTCGAAAGACCGTGATGGACAACGGACGAGAGTGCCTACTGTTTTATGCGCGTCTTCTCTAAAATCTTTTGCCGTTCAATTTCTTCGATGCGAGTGGGAATGCTCTGGTTCCATGCGTGGGGGGCAAGTATCTTGGGGATGTCGTTTCTGGGAGTCTCATAAACAAATGAGTTTATGAATTCCGGTGTCTCGGTGACGGGACCAAAAATACGCTCAACATCGCGTTGAACGTCAGCCGGATTGGTGGCGAGAATGAGTTTTTTCTTCTTGGCTAAGATAGATTGCCAGAGCCAGTTGGGGGGAGTAGTTGAATCCAAACTGACCACATGGATGGTGCTTACGCGGGCGGGATTGGTGATGTTTTGACGCTTATCTTCACCGTCGTTCAAAGCCATTAAGTACCTGTAACTTAGCGCCTCCAATGGGTTGCGAACCAGCGCAACGGCTTGGGCGTCAGCAGGGGCGCAACCTGCCCAGAAGTAACCGTGTGAGTCGGGAACGAAGATGCGTGGGGGACGTTGCAAGTCCGACAAATCGAGCATCGTGACGCCAATCGGAGTTTCCGGGGCGTCGGGGTGGTAACGATGAACCGCCAGTGTTGTTGAATTGACGGCCCACAACAGTTTATTCTCATGCAAGCGGTTGAGAAAATCGGCATCGAAGTGACGCTTGGCGCAAAGGTGGTCGCGAAGATGAATCCATGCGGTGTCATTCGGGACGTAAATGTGCTTGGGGATGTCATCCAGGGAGAAAATACGGGGCTTGCAATCAGTTATTTCCTGCGTCTTGCCTTCGGCGACCTTTCCGGCTTCGTCGGCGACGATTTCGGGGGCCGAATGCTTGGAGAGCAAAAACTCAACGGCCTGCTTAAAGTTTTTGCCCGTGAGCTTGGAGACCAAATCAATCGCGCCAGAGCCTTTAATTTCCGCGCGTTTGGTGTCGCGAAACTTGCGTCCGGTGATTTCCATGTGAAATGATTGATCTGCAAGGACATAGGTGCCCTCGTTTTCGACCGGCGCGACGGCCAGAATCTCAGAAGCGATTGGGGCAAGGTCCATGCCGCGTACCATGGCGGCATGTTCTTTGAGAACGGCGTCGGCGCGTTGTTTTTCTTTGGCGCATTGGACTAATGCTTCCTCCTTCTCGCGAACGAGTTGTTCGCGTTCTTGGGCATCACGTTTTACAAGCAAAACATCTTTGGCGGCTTCGCCAAGATCGGCGATTTCCTTTTTAGCGTTTTCGACGATTTCCAAGCACTTTGCAATGGCTGTTTTGGGGTTCCAAAGTAAGGCCAGTGTGTTTGTGTTCTGTAGTTCGGCGATTTGCGCGTCCATGGTGGCTTGAATTTCGGTGACGCGCCTTTGAACTTGGTTGCGCCACTCATAGAGGGTTCGTTGGGGAATGTGTTTACGCTTGCTTCCCTTGATTCCTCGCTGCAAGCCATGCGACTTCATGGCCTCCGCATAGGAGTCCTGCAAATCGCGGAGTTTGCCCTTTTCGCCAAGATAGTCGCGGCAGTTGAGTTTCCCCTTTTTGTCGATGGGGATTATGAAACCATGGAAGTGGGGTGTCTTCTCATCCAAATTAAGGGAACCGCCGATGATGTTGTCCTCTCCAAAGATTTTAGCGAGCCAGGCCCGGTTATCCTTGAACCACTCTAGCTGTTTTTTGTAGGGCATGGCGGTTCCGTCCGACATGCCCATAAAAACTTCCACAGCGAGCACGGCGTTACGACGAACACGCTGCTTGCCCAAACGGGCAGTCCATCGCTCTTTGGCGTGATCGGTGCCGGGGGCCTCAGGGAAAAGGCGTTGATTCCAACGCTGGCGGTTCTTATCCGCGTTGGCGGGAAGAATTCTGCCGGTGCGCTCGGCATGGTCCAACTGACGCGTGAATGAGGACCAGTCCTTTATTTTTTCGACTCGCAGAATTGCGTATTTGGGGTCCATAAGTGGGAAGAGTTATGGGCGACACTGAGTCGCCCCACCGCCGTTTTTGATCGGCGGACAAAGGCCAGATTCCAAAGGGGGGCCAGACCCCTTTGGCGCATGGAACAATTTTTGATTTTGAGTAGCGGCAGCGAAACAAAATCCAAAATTGTGTAGTGCGTTTCACAATTACAAACAATTTATATCATAGTCTTAAGCCACCGTCAATCTTAGTCGGGGCGGAAAGCAGAAATCGCCACTAAGAGACATGGGGCCTCTCGGTGGCGATTTCTGGTCGCGACGTCGCTGTTTAAGAATCGCTTACGCTGCCGTCTGTCTCATCAACAATCCGAAAGCTATTGAGTCCGACAAGCCATACCCTCTTTTCGTGCGGCCTATCGGAGCCAACGGTATCAACCTTGTAACGGGTGGGAAAGGGGGTAAGCATCGACAGGCGGACATCCTTCTCGTTTTCGGCAACCGGCTTTACTTCGACGACACGCCCGCGCTCCAAACGCACGGGCCGGTGAAGATACCGAATCTCGTAATCGCCAGCATCAGTTTGCTCTGGGCAAAAGCTCAGCCTAGCCATAAAGCTCAGTGTTGATGTTTCGACAATAAACAGACCATCGCGACGAATCGCCGTGTGAACGCGAGGCCAGTCGCCGACCCCCTGTGGTTTCGGTAAGTCGCCGAATATGTCCGCGATCATTTCGCCCATGATATCATCGTTGTCGCGACCGTGCGTGGGGTCATAGAAGCTCTTAACTGGCATGAACTTAACAACTCCTTGATTTGTTGCGTTTGTTGTCGGCATAGGTTAAATGGTTAAATTAGCCCGGCAGTTGTAAAGATATATTAAACTTCGACTGAATATCTTGAATGACCTTCCAACCCAACTCCTGCGGGTTTTTCAACATAAGACGGCGAGCGCCACGGGGATCAACAACGTAAAACCACTTCGCAGTTTTCGGCCCTAACATGGGTGCAATCCCCAAGTCTGCCAAAGCAAACGACAACCAGAATGGATCTGGCACAGCCATAGAAATGTCGTAGTATGGGTCCACTTGGTTGAGTGCGAGGATGCAGTGATAGTGCCGCATTATGTCCTCACGCTTTTGCTCGGAGAGTTGCTCAAATGTGTGCAGCGCGACGAATGAGTTCCACGCAAACATATATTCCTGTGTATGCGGCTGGAAAATTCGAAAAATGCTCATAGCTCGTTAGTGATTTATCACTTATTTATGCGTGCATTTGTAGTCGAAAACAATTTTTTCCATTTTTCGATAATCTTGAGCCTGAACTGTTTTCATGATCTCTTGGCAGGTCAGAGTTTCCCCTAGAGATTGCGCCTGCGTTAGAACTTCTTGCATGGACTTGATGAGTATCACAATATCCTCTGTAGTTTGGACCTGTGGGTGGAAATCATTGCACTTGTAAACCAACTTTTTTGAACCGTCTGCGCTGACGAGGACAACCGTCTTCTCGGAGCAGCCTACTAAGGCGAAGCAGATCAGCAAAATAATTTTTTTCATGGTTAGTTAGTTAACGCGCTTATCGATCAAATTCGTTGAATAAGATCACTTACGCAGAAAAACATTTTCCCCAAAAATGCGCGGCTTAAACCAGCACTAAGCCGAAATCTGGATTCATCTTGAGGAGTAATATCAGGAGCAGTCGGGTCGATCGTAAGCACTTGTTTGGAGTAGCTTATGCCAGCGGAAACCAAAAAAAGCTTAAAGGCCTCAGCTTGAGAACCTCCGGATAACGATGAACCGTGTAGCATGTCCGCTACGAGTTGTTCTTTTCGGACCACCGATACCGATCGGGCCAACGTGCCATATCCAATTGTGTAATCATCAACATCACGTTCTCGAATATCTACACTGAATCTGGCCCGTAAGACATTTCGGAGCTCTTTGCTTTCATGCGCCCAGATTACGAGATCGCCTATTCTTTCTGGCGACATTGGCGTGCGGATGCGTTCAAAGTATGCCTCGTGCGCATCCCCAATTAGCCTTTTGACCTTCGGATCGGGGTGACCCTGTGCAATAACATGGCTTGCAGAAACGGGAAAAAGAAACTGGGCGAACCCCTCCCGCATTTGCTCCGCACGATTAAGTTGAACTTGTTCTTGGTACACCGCCCCTTCCTCAATGCCACACATTATCACTCCGGCAAGCTGTTCTGCCAATTTTTGAGGGTTAGGCCTATTGAATAAGTTGAACATTGGGAAGTTTAGTCCCCTGAATGAAACCGGATCAAGGAATTTCCGAAGGAAAGCGGGTTTGGTTTCCCATGCGCGGGGAAATTACGCGGCCGTAGCATGCCCATAAAGACTTCGATAGCGAGCACGGCGTTGCGGCGAACGCTCTGCTTGCCCAAACGGGCGGTCCATCGTTCTTTGGCGTGATCGCTGCCGGGAGCATCAGGGTAGAGGCGTTGATTCCAACGCTGGCGGATATTATCCGCAGTAGCGGGAAGCACCTTGACGGCGCAGACCTGGGAGCAGGATCGGGGGCGGTTGCCGGAGCTGCTGAAATGACGCCTTCACTTGCCAAGAGGTTACCCTGGCTGCAAACTACCCATGCAATGGTTTGACTGTTTTGCAAGATCACTTCACCAATTGCTGCCATTGATCATCGCGGGCGCTACGAGCGGCTTTGAGGGCGCCTTTGGCGACGAATTCCTTGTAGTTTGCGCCCACTAATTTGACAATCGGTTTCTCGTAGCCATCTTCGATCAGCAATCTCTGCAGCTCCGAATCGAGCCCGCGCACGCAACTGCCGCCGCCGGTCAGGATGATATTCTGAAGCAGCTCTTCGACAGTGTCGGATGAGGCGCGCGGGATCAGATCTTTGACAGCGACCAGAATCTGTTGGAGCAGGGCTGCGCAGGCCGCGCCCACCTGCTCGGTGACATCCAACTTGCGGGCCTTGCCGCCGATCATGACTGACGCGATGCAGGGCTGCGCAGGTTGCCCCACAAATGAAAACTTCTCCTTAATCTCGCGAATTTTGTGGCTCGTCAACACGCAGTCTGGATAGGTGCGGCGGATGCCTTCATCGATCATCTGATCCACCTTATCGCCGGCGAACGAGAGGCTGATCTGGTCGGCGCTGGTCGGATAATAACCCTGAACCAGGCAGACATCGGTAGTGCCGGCGCCGATGTCGATGAACATCGAGTTGCGAACCGGATCCACATAGGCCGGATCGCTCAGACGCGATTCACCGCGGAAGCCCAAGGCGGCCAGGAATGGCTCGGGTATCAGGATGACACGATTGAAAATACCGGAGACGGCATGGCGGATGTTTTCGCGGGCCGACGAGTCGGCATTGGCCGGAACGCCAATAACGGCGCGAATTTCGGTGCCGGGCTCAACCTGGATGAGCGTGCGCAGGTGCAGCGCGAAATCGCGAGCCGACGCCTGGTCCAGCAAAACACCGTCCACCATGGGAGCCTTCAAGTTGAGGTGCAGCCGATACTGGATCGCCTGGAGTCCATAGAGGATTGATGCGTTGTTGGGCAACAGGTCATTGACAATCCCTTCCTTGGCATACCCAACGATTGTGGGCACCATCTCGTTGACAATTAGTTCCGCTTCGCCGGGGTTGGCGCCTTGTATGCAGGAGGTATTGGTTCCCCAGTCGAAACCCAGAAGTAGAACGTTGGGCTCGGCTTTATGCTGGGCAGAGGCTGATTCGATGGCGGGTGTGGCGCGTCCGGCGCGGTTGGTGGTGCTGGGAGTGCTCATGTGTATTTTTTATTGTCAGGCAACTGCCGCGCTCGGAACTCCAGGCTCCTGCTGGCGGCAAGTCATGTTTTATATTATGGGTTGTTCAGTTCAATTTCGGTCACAGACCGGTCTAACTGAGAATGTTCTGCGTGACGAGGGATGGCGCTTTTCCTCGTCGTTAATCTGATCGATAATGGCTGGAATGTCGTCGAATGGGATGCGGGCTGGCGCGGATGAGCTCGTAGCGGTCCCCTGCCCTGCCCGTGTAACTGGCGCGGCCGACGTGGGTGGAGGCGATGGGCGGCTCGCAGCTTCCAGCATGGATTTTTGAACCGCTTGCAGCAGGGCTTGCTGGGCGGCTTCGCGGGCGGCCTGCAACTGGAATTGTTCCGAGAGGGCCTGCTTGATTTCTTCGCCTAATTGATTCTGCTGAGCCGCCTGGGATGCCAGTTGCGCGACGACTGCGGACTTGACCTGTTCGCTGATGTTGTTGGTCAGCATAGGCACCAAGTCTTGACGCCATTGCGCGGTGGAGAGTTCGTGCAGCGCACAGACATCATCCACCCGGCGCTGTTCCTCGCGAAACATCTGCTCAAGTTGGGATCGTTTGGCTTCGGTGTCATCCGTAGCCATGCGCGACCATGCGGCGATCTTTCGGGGGAGCTTCTCCTCCAGGATTTTCCCGGAATCGCTCGCGTTTCCCTGACGACGCATGAAACAGAGGCTCCGAAATTGTGTGACAATTTCTTTCCAAGACTCGGCGGCATCATTACCGCTCATCTGACTGTTGGTTCCGTCCACGTTTTGAGAATTCGTTAGCAATTACCGTGCCATTGGCAAAAAATGATTCACGCGCCTGATTCGCTCAGTCTAGTACCGTGAGTCGTAAGTTCGTGAGTCGGATCGAAGCTCCTTTTACCCAGTAAAATGAGAATTCAACCGACTCACGAATTTACAACTCACGGTACTAGAAACAATGAACGGCAATTCTTGCCCCATAAACCGGATCATTCTTGCCCCAATGTACACGACAATTCGCTTGGCTGCAATAGCCTGATAACCATTGAAAAAATAAATGGGAAAATCCCTCCGATGTGTTTAGCTTTGGTCGCCTTTATTATCATCGCATGAAAGTAACGCTCAATTGGCTTAAACAGTACGTCGATTTTGACTGGTCGCCTGAACAGTTAACCGAACGTCTCACCATGCTTGGACTCGAAGTGGAGGGCGCGCAAAAAATTGGCGGCGAGTTTGAGGGGATCGTGGTTGGCCATGTCATCACCCGCGATAAACATCCCAATGCCGATAAACTTTCGATCTGCCGGGTCAACGATGGCAAGATCGAGCGCCAAATCGTGTGCGGAGCGCAGAATTTCAAGGCCGGCGACAAAGTGCCGTTGATCCTGCCTGGGGCTACACTTCCGTCCAAGCCGGGCGAAGCCCCGTTTACGATCAAAGTGGGCAAAATCCGCGGGATTGAGTCGCATGGGATGATGTGCTCGCCGCAGGAATTGGGATTGCCCGATGCTGTGGATGGGCTGCTGATCCTGCGAGATGACGCCCATGTTGGCCAGTCGTTTGCCGAATATCTGGGACGGTCCGGGGCGGATGTTGTGTATGATCTGGAGATCACGCCCAACCGTCCGGACTGGAATAGCGTCATCGGGATTGCGCGCGAAATCAGCGCCTTGACCGGCAATCCGCTTCGCGTTCCCGACGTTTCGATTCCCGCTGGGCAAGTCAGTCCCGAGCCGATTGACGGTCATCTGGCCGTGCGCATCGAAGATATTGAACTGTGCCCGCGTTACAACGCGCGCCTGGTCCGTGGCGTTAAGATCGGCCCGAGTCCGGATTGGATGCGCCAGCTTCTGGAAAAAGCCGGATTGCGCAGCATCAACAACGTGGTCGATGTCACCAATTATGTGATGCTTGAATCAGGCCAGCCGCTGCATGCCTTTGATTATCGTCTCTTAGCTCCCATTCATGGAGGAACTCCAACCATTGTTGTCCGCCATGCGGGCGAGGGCGAATTGTTCATAACGCTGGACGGCAACAAACACACCTTATCCGAACAGATGATGCTGATCGCCGACGAGAGCAAGGCGGTTGCGCTGGCCGGGGTGATGGGGGGGCAGAATAGCGAAATCAATGACTGCACGGTCGATGTGCTGATCGAAAGCGCCAATTTCAAGCCGCAAAACATCCGCGCCACTTCGAAGAAACTCGAACTGCGCACCGATTCCTCGTATCGGTTCGAACGCGGTGCCGACGTCGGCATTTGCGATTGGGCAAGCCGCCGGGCGGCGCAATTGATTTGTCAGACAGCGGGAGGCAAGGCATTGCAAGCCGTTGTGGATGTTTATCCCAAACCGGCCACGCCCAAGACCATTACGCTGCGGTATAAGAAAGTGACCGAACTGCTGGGGATTGAGATACCTGGGCCAACGAGCGCAGCTTTTTTGCGGCAGCTCGGCTTGACTGTCGAGGAATCTGCGGATTCATGCATTGCGACAATTCCGACATTCCGAGTTGACCTCAAGCGCGAGGTCGATTTGATTGAGGAAATCACCCGGCTTTACGGCATCGATAAAATTCCATCCACGCCTCCTCGCGGCGCTCTGGGCGTCAATGCCTACGACGCCATTCACGACCAAGTGATGGAGAGCCGACGAATTCTGACCGGCCTGGGCCTCTACGAAGCCCAGGGGCAGACATTGATTTCCAATATCTCCGCCCGGCTTGCGGTAGGAGCGGAGTTTGCTCTGGCGCCGCTGAAGAATCCGCTGAGCAGCGACATGAACGTCTTGCGGCCCAGCTTGCTGCCGGGCTTGCTGGATGCATTGAGGCACAATATCAGCCGCAAGAACAATGACCTGGCAATCTTTGAAGTGGGCCGAGTGTTCAGCCAGGCGGGCAGCCAGGTACGAGAGGAACGAAGGCTTGGCATTGCATTGACCGGCAAGCGGTTGGCACCGTTCTGGACCGGAAGTGAGCGGGATGCCAAATTCGACGCTTACGATCTCAAAGGCGCGCTTGAAGAGTATTTTGAGCAGTTCGGATTGCGAGGACTGACGTTCGTCCGCCGCGCTGAAAGCACGGCATTTTTCCTGGAATCGGCAGCCATTCAACTGGGCAAGAACGTGATTGGCGAGTTGGGGCAGCTTACGCCCCGGCTTGCCAAACAATACGATTTGCGAGACGCAGCTCTGCTGGCCGAATTGAACCTCGACCTCGTGTTGACGCGGCGCGTTTCGACCAAGGCATTCAAGCCGTTGCCCGCCTTCCCGCCGATCCGACGCGATATCGCCATGCTGGTTGATGAGACGATGTCCCATGAATCTGTCCTGACGGCAATCAAACAAACCAAACCTCAAAACCTGGAGTCGGTCGAATTATTCGACATCTTCAGGGGCAAACACATTCCCGCCGGACAAAAGAGCGTTGCTTACACGTTCACCTATCGAAATGCAGACCGTACGTTGACCGATGCCGAAGTGAATGCAGCACAGGAGAAACTGATTGCGAATCTCAAACAAACGCTCAAAGCCACAGTCCGCGAGACCTGATGTGTGGACGTGATGGCGTTCGCGACGCCCGGCAACCTGCTGAACCGGGATGCGAGCAATAAGGCTGACATTATGTTAAAAACTTTCGATAAACTATTGCGTCGCGCTCAAAATTAAGTAAAAAATAATTAAATTTGAGTTTTAACAAAAACAAAGTGAAAGAACCAACGGCGACTCTGATGAGCCCCGAATATAACAGCGATAACCAACTGACCGGAATGCCGCCCAAACAAGGCCTTTACGATCCACAGTTCGAGCATGACGCCTGCGGCGTCGGTTTCGTAGTCAACATCAAAGGAAAAAAATCGCACCAGATCGTTCGCGACGCTCTGACGATTTTGATTAATTTGAACCATCGCGGCGCTTGCGGCTGCGAAGCCAACACCGGCGATGGCGCTGGCATTCTCATGCAGATGCCGCACGAATTCCTCCAGCAGGTCTGCGCCGCTGAAAACCTGCCTCTGCCCGCTCCCGGGCAGTACGGTTCGGGCATCGTTTTTATGCCGCGCGCCGATGGCGCTCGCAAGAAATGCGAAAAGATTTTTGAGAAAATCGTCGTTGGGGAAGGTCAGACTCTCATTGGCTGGCGCACTGTGCCGACCAATAACACCGCGCTGGGCAAAACCGCGCGAGCAGGCGAACCGCTCATGCGCCAGGTGTTTATTGGCCGCAATTCGGCCCTGACCGAAGACATGGCGTTTGAACGCAAGCTTTATGTCATTCGCAAACGCGCCGAAAAGGAAATCCGTTACAGCGACGGATCCGGCAAAGGCGTGTTCTATATCCCCAGCCTCTCTTACAAGACCATTGTTTACAAAGGCATGCTGCTGACCGAGCAGATGGACGATTACTATCCCGAGTTGAAAGATCCGTCGATGAAGAGCGCCTTGGCGCTGGTACACTCGAGGTTCAGCACCAATACCTTCCCAAGCTGGGATCGCGCGCATCCATACCGATATATTGCGCACAACGGCGAAATCAACGCCCTGCGTGGCAATATCAACTGGATGCATGCCCGTCAGGCGATAGTTGAGTCGGAGCTGTTCGGCGATGACATCAAGAAGCTTTTGCCTGTGATCAACACCGACGGCTCAGACTCCGCGATGTTCGATAACTGTCTCGAATTGCTCGTCCTTTCCGGTCGCTCTCTTCCTCATGCGGTCATGATGATGATCCCGGAACCGTGGACAAACCACGAGACGATGAGCGACGACAAGAAGGCATTTTACGAATATCACAGTTGCCTGATGGAACCGTGGGACGGCCCTGCCTCGATCGCGTTCAGTGATGGCCAGATGATCGGCGCCTGCCTGGATCGTAATGGATTGCGTCCGTCGCGCTATTATGTCACCAAGGATGACATGGTCATCATGGCGTCGGAAGTCGGCGTTCTCGATATTGAGCCTGAACGCGTTCTTGAAAAAGGCCGTCTGCAGCCCGGACGCATGTTCCTGATCGACACCAAAGAAGGCCGGATTGTTGCCGACGAAGAAATCAAGCAGAAGATTTCCGGCGAAAAACCGTACCGGGAATGGCTCGATAAATACATGCTCGAATTGGGCAAGGTTCCCGATGCGGAACGCCTGCCCGAACCCGCTCACGAAACCGTGCTGGCGCGGCAGAAGGCGTTTGGTTACACATTCGAGGACACACGCATCGTCATGCTGCCGATGGCGCGCGACGGCGTGGAAGCTGTCGGCTCGATGGGCGCAGACACGCCCTTGGCCGTTCTGTCTGAAAAACCACAACTGCTCTACAATTATTTCAAGCAACTCTTCGCCCAGGTCACCAATCCGCCCATTGATTGTATCCGCGAGGAACTGATCACCTCCGCCGAGACCACCATCGGCTCGGAGCGCAACCTGCTCAAACCGATTCCCGAGAGCTGCAATTTGATCGAGTTGAAGTCGCCGATCTTGACGAATGAAGAATTCGCCAAGCTCAAGCACATTGATCAACCCGGCTTCAAATCGATTACTCTGCCGATCGTGTTCAAGGCTTCCGAAGGCGAGGCCGGACTGGCCAATGCCATGGAAGATATTTGCCAGCAAGCCAGCAAAGCAATTCAGGATGGAATCAATATCCTGATCCTGTCGGATCGTGGCATTAGCAAGGAACTGGCGCCCATCCCTGCCCTGCTCGCAGTTTCCGGGTTGCACCATCACCTCATTCGCGAAGGCACCCGCACGCGCGCAGGACTGGTGCTTGAATCGGGCGAACCTCGCGAAGTGCATCACTTCTCGCTGCTCATCGGCTACGGCGTCGGCGCGATCAATCCTTACTTGGCGTTCGAAACCATCGACGACATGATCCGCCAGGGACTGCTGATGAACATCGACCACAAGACCGCGTGCAAGAATTTCGTCAAGGCCGGAGTCAAAGGCGTGGTCAAGGTGACCTCGAAGATGGGCATTTCAACCATCCAGAGCTATCGTGGGGCGCAAATATTCGAGGCCATCGGCTTGAACAAGCCGCTGATTGACAAGTATTTCACGGGCACCGCTTCACGCATCAGCGGCGTGGGACTGGACGTCATCGCGCAGGAATCTGTGCGACGCCATCAACGAGCCTTCCCGGATCGTGTGGTCACAAATAGCGCTCTCGATTCCGGCGGCTATTATCAATGGCGGCAGGATGGGGAACGTCATCTGTTCAGCCCGGAGAGCGTCTATAAATTGCAGAAGGCATGCCGCGGCGGTGACTACAATGTCTATAAGGAATACGCCAGACTGATCAACGACCAGTCCCAGGAAGCCTGCACATTGCGCGGATTGCTGGGCCTGAAGTTTGCGCCTGCCCCGATCCCCATTGAGGAGGTCGAAACGGTCGAATCGATTGTCAAACGTTTCAAAACTGGCGCCATGTCGTTTGGATCGATCAGCCAGGAAGCTCACGAGTCGCTGGCTATCGCCATGAATCGCCTCGGCGGCAAGAGCAACACCGGTGAAGGCGGCGAAGATCCCGCCCGCTATGTTCTGGATGCCAACGGCGATTCCCGCAACAGCGCCATCAAGCAGGTGGCGTCTGGCCGTTTCGGTGTAACCAGTGAGTACTTGGTGAACTCGAAAGAACTTCAGATTAAAATGGCCCAGGGGGCCAAGCCTGGCGAAGGCGGCCAGTTGCCTGGCGGCAAAGTTTATCCGTGGGTGGCCAAGGTCCGTTACTCGACGCCGGGTGTCGGCTTGATTTCGCCGCCGCCACACCATGATATCTATTCCATCGAGGATCTGGCGGAATTAATTCACGACCTTAAGAACGCCAACCACTGGGCGCGCATCAGCGTAAAACTGGTGGCTGAAGTGGGCGTCGGCACCATTGCCGCCGGCGTTGCCAAAGCGCACGCGGACGTTGTTCTGATCAGCGGTTTCGACGGCGGCACCGGCGCATCGCCGCAGACCAGCATCAAGAACGCCGGCATCCCTTGGGAATTGGGCTTGGCGGAAACGCACCAGACGCTCTTGCTCAATAATCTCCGCAGTCGCATCGTCGTCGAGACCGACGGCCAGCTCAAGACCGGACGCGACGTCATCGTGGCTGCAATGCTTGGCGCCGAGGAATTCGGCTTTGCCACAGCGCCCTTGGTGGCGCTTGGCTGTATTATGATGCGCGTCTGTCATCTGAACACCTGTTCGGCCGGCATCGCGACTCAAGATCCCCGTCTGCGCAAGAACTTCCGTGGCAGTCCGGATCATGTGGTTAACTTCATGCGGTTTGTCGCGCAGGAAGCGCGCGAACTGATGGCGCAATTGGGGGTTCGTTCGATTCCTGAACTGGTTGGCCGCACCGACCTGCTCGAACCTAAGAACGCGATCAATCACTGGAAACAACGCGGGCTGGACTTCTCGAATATTTTATATCAGCCGAAGGTTCCTATCTCCGTCGGTCGATACTGCAAAATTGAGCAGGACCACGGCCTCGACAAGGCGATGGATAATACCATCCTGCTGAACCTCTGCAAACCGGCGTTGGACCACAAGAAAAAGGTCTGCGCGCAGTTGCCAATCCGCAACGTGAACAGGGTCGTCGGCACCATTTTGGGCAGCGAAATCAGCCGCCGCTACGGCGCTGCGGGGTTGCCTGAGGACACAATCCAGATTCACTTCAAGGGCTCGGCTGGACAGAGCTTCGGTGCCTTCATGCCAAAGGGAATTACTTGGACGCTCGAAGGCGATTCCAATGATTACCTCGGCAAAGGTCTCTCCGGCGGCAAGATCATTCTCTATCCGCCCGCAGGCTCGACCTTCGTGCCCGAGCAAAACATCATCACAGGCAACGTAGCCTTTTACGGAGCCACCGGCGGTGAAGCCTACATTCGCGGCATGGCTGGCGAACGGTTCTGCGTCCGTAACAGCGGTGTCAACGCGGTGGTGGAATCCGTCGGCGATCACGGGTGCGAATACATGACCGGTGGTCGCGTGGTGGTATTGGGTCAGACCGGACGCAATTTCGCGGCCGGCATGTCTGGAGGCGTGGCTTATGTTTTGGATGAAGTTGGCGACTTTAAGTCACGCTGTAATCTCCAGATGGTCGGCTTGGAAAAGCTCGAAGAGCCTGTGGAAATCGAAGAGATTCGCCAGATGATCGAACGTCACGCCAAATACACTTGCAGCCAACGCGCCACTGAGATTTTGACCCATTGGGAGGCAACGATTCCCAAGTTTGTCAAAGTTATCCCCAAGGATTACAAGCGCATGCTCCAAGCCATAAGCAAGGCCAATGCAGCCGGTCTGAACGGAGACGAGGCAATCATGGCAGCATTCGAAGACAATGCCCGCGACATTGCGCGCGTGGGGGGCGGTTGATAACCAACTTGAAACAGCCCAAAAACAACCGGTTCCAGCTCTGTCCCATCGGGATGGCGCCAACCAAAATCGAAGTAAATACGTAAAATGGGTAAACCGACAGGATTTCTCGAATATCTGCGTGAGCTGCCGCAAGATCGCTCATCCACTCAACGGGTCAGCGATTGGAACGAATTCCATCTGCGCATGCCGGAGGAAAATCTCCGCAAGCAGGGCGCTCGCTGCATGGATTGTGGCATTCCATTCTGCCATACCGGAACGCTGCTTAACGGCATGGCTTCCGGTTGTCCGATCAACAATCTCATCCCCGAGTGGAACGACCTGATCTTCCGCGGCCTTTGGCGCGAGGCCATTGAGCGTCTGCACAAGACCAATAATTTCCCCGACTTTACCGGACGTGTCTGCCCTGCCCCGTGCGAAGGTTCTTGCGTGCTGGGGATCATCGAACCGCCAGTCACAATCAAGAACAACGAATACGCCATCATCGAAAAGGCGTTTGCCGAAGGCTGGGTTGTTCCCAATCCCCCTGCGGTGCGCACCGGCAAGAAAGTGGCCGTTATCGGCTCAGGCCCTGCTGGCTTGGCTGCCGCCGACCAACTCAACAAGGCCGGCCACTGGGTCACAGTGTTCGAACGCGCCGACCGCGTTGGCGGTCTCCTCATGTACGGCATTCCGAACATGAAACTCGACAAATCGGTGGTTGATCGCCGCATTGACCTTCTCGCCAAAGAAGGGATTACCTTCCTGACAAACACAGAAGTTGGCAAGAACCATCCCATCACCAAGCTTCAGGAGTTCGATGCCGTCATCCTGGCCACCGGTGCCACAAAACCTCGTGATCTTCCCATCGAAGGTCGCCAGCTTAAGGGCGTCCATTTTGCGATGGAGTTTCTCCAGGCAAATACCCAAGCTGTTTTGAACAAGCACCAAAATGGCAATTATATTTCGGCTGCGGGCAAGAACGTCGTCGTCATCGGCGGCGGCGATACCGGCACCGATTGTGTGGGAACTTCTCTTCGTCATGGCTGCACAAGCGTTGTTCAGTTCGAAATCATGCCCAAGCCTCCAATGGACCGCGCTGCGGATAATCCGTGGCCCGAATGGCCCAAGGTTTACAGGCAGGACTACGGTCAGGAAGAAGCCGAAGCCAAGTTCGGAGTCGATCCCCGCGTTTATCTTACGACCGTCAAGAAGTTTGTCAGCGATGAAAATGGCGTGGTCAAAGCCGTGCATACCGTCGAGGTCAATTGGCAGCGCAACGACAATGGCCAGTTCGTGCCTGTCGAAGTGCCAGGCACCGAGCAAACCCGCCCCGCCGAACTGGTTCTGCTGGCAATGGGATTCCTCGGGCCCGATCAGGAGTTACTGGAGCAGCTCGGCGTCGAACGCGATGTCCGCTCCAATGTGAAGGCGCAGGACGGCGTTTTCACCACCAATCTCAAAGGTGTTTTTGCCGCCGGCGATGCCCGGCGCGGCCAGAGCTTGATTGTTTGGGCCATCAACGAAGGCCGCGGCGCGGCCCGCGAGTGCGACCGCTACCTGATGGGCGCGACGAATTTGCCCTGACGACAGAGGTGCGGTTGACATCGTCCAATATTTACTATTTCGACAATAACGCCACCACGCGCGTGGCGCCGGAAGTGGTGGATGCGATGCTGCCGTTCTTGCGAGAGTTATGGGGCAATCCTTCCAGCGCCTACGGGTTTGGCAGCCAGGTGGGTCGGCATATTGATGCCGCTCGCGCTCATGTGGCGGCGTTGATCAATGCCGATCCAAAAGAAATCATCTTCACCAGTTGCGGCACGGAAAGCGATAACACCGCTTTACAGAGCGCGTTGGCCACACAGCCGAAAAAACGCCATCTCATCACTACGGCGGTCGAGCATTCGGCGATTTTGAAGCACTGCGAAGCGTTGTGCAAACAAGGGTTTGAGGTGAGTTTGCTTCCGGTGGACAGGGATGGATTGCTTGATTTGCAGACACTGGAAACGGCAATCCGCCCGGAAACGGCTCTGGTTTCGATCATGATGGCCAACAACGAAACAGGGGTTCTTTTCCCGATCAAGGAAGCGGCTGCCATCTGTCGGTCTAAAGGGGTTTTGTTTCATACCGACGCCACTCAAGCACCCGGAAGGCTCAAGATCGATGTCAAGGACTTGGATGTCGATATGCTGACATTATCCGCGCATAAGTTACACGCCCCAAAGGGCATAGGGCTGCTTTACGTGAGGCGATCCACTCGTTTTCAACCCAGCATCTTCGGTGGACACCAAGAGCGGGGACGCCGGGCGGGGACCGAGAATGTTGCAGGGATTGTGGCGTTCGGACGGGCTGCGGAATTGGCCTTGGCCAACTTGCATGATGAGAATACCCGAGTTCGCGCGTTGCGTGACCGCTTGGAGGAGACGTTGCTCAAGGAAGTTCCGAACACATTTCGTGTTGGCTCGAAGGAATTGCGGCTGCCGAATACGTCCAACCTCTGTTTCGAATTCATAGAGGCGGAAGCCATTTTGATGTTGCTGAACCACCTGGGGATTTGCGCCTCAAGCGGTTCCGCATGCGCCACCGGTTCCATCGATCCATCTCATGTATTAACCGCCATGGGGTTAAGCCCCATGCAATCAAGAAGTTGCGTTCGGTTCAGTCTGGGGGTTTACAACACCGATGAAGATGTCGATTACGCGCTCAAGAACCTTCCACCGATCATTGCCAAGCTCCGCGTCCTTTCCCACTGAAATCAATGACGAAATTGTTCATCGGGTAAGAATTTCTGAGGGGTTTTATAGAAAACACCTCTTGCCAGCGTTCGCAGATACCGTATTGTCGCTTGCTGTTGGGCATTGATGAAAATCACGGGATGGATTGTTCCATGCCTATCCGATTGCCACACCAACCACTACCGGTAGTAGCTGTTGAATATGGCGAATGCACACCGACCACTGCAACCAGCGGGTCTGTGCGCCAACCGGATAACGGTTCCATCACCGCGCCGTTTTTTTGCTACCATGTCTGAGATGACTAGTTTGCAGTTGCTTGCGCCGATTGATAACTTTGTTCGCCGCCATATCGGACCTTCACCCGCCGAAACCAGCGAAATGCTGGGGCGGGTTGGTTTTTCTGATATGGATGCCTTCATCGACAAGGTGATGCCACCCGGAATTCGGCTTCAGAAACCGTTGGGCTTTGCAGCGGGTTGGAGCGAGCACGCCGTTCTCAACGAGCTTCGCGCTATTGCCGCGAAGAACCAGGTATTCCGATCATTCATCGGGATGGGATACTCGGACTGCGTCACGCCGCCAGTCATCCAGCGCAATGTTTTGGAAAATCCGGGCTGGTACACCCAATACACCCCCTATCAAGCGGAAATATCTCAGGGCCGGTTGGAATCACTGCTGAATTTCCAGACGATGACCACCGAGTTGACCGGGCTGGAGATTGCCAACGCATCGCTTCTCGACGAGGCAACCGCCGCCGCTGAGGCGATGCACCTGTGCCAGAATGTCAAACCGGATCGATCGGTATTCTTTGTTTCCAATACCTGCCATCCTCAGACGATTGACGTTGTCAAAACTCGCGCAAAGCCACTGGAGATTGAGGTGGTTGTGGGTGATCACCTGACATTTCAGTTCACGGATCGCGTTTTCGGTGCGCTGGTTCAATATCCGGCCACCAACGGTGAGGTCTTTGACTATACAAAGTTCATTGAAACTGCGCACCAAGCCGGTTCCCTCGTGGTAGTCGCGGCTGACCTGCTGGCGTTGACCTTGCTGCGTCCGCCCGGAGAATTCGGAGCGGATGTGGCCATCGGCAGCGCGCAGCGATTCGGCATCCCGCTCGGATACGGTGGGCCGCATGCCGCCTATTTTGCGACGCGCGAAATTTTCAAGCGCCAGATGCCCGGTCGGTTGGTCGGAGTTTCGAAGGATTCCAGCGGACGCCCCGCCTACCGGCTCGCGCTGCAAACGCGCGAGCAGCATATTCGCCGCGAGAAAGCCACCAGCAACATTTGCACAGCTCAGGCGTTGCTCGCCAACATGGCCGCGATGTACACCGTGTATCACGGCCCGGAGGGATTGACTCAAATTGCCCGCCGAATTCACGTTCTGACCGGCGCGCTCGCCGAGGGCTTGCGGAGGCTCGGATACACTCTCAAAAACACTACCTATTTCGACACACTCCAGGTGGATATGGGCGTGGAAACTGGCATTGAAATTGTCAAACTGGCCCATTCGCGCGGAATGAATTTCCGTCTGTTTGATTTGCGGACTATCTCCGTTTCCCTGGACGAAACGACGATGGAGAAGGATGTGGCAGACATTCTATCCGTATTTGACGGCGGAGGGAATCCCAGTTTCTCGCTCAATGACCTGTCAGTGCGAGCTTCCAGTCACTTTCCGGCATCTCTCGACCGTACCACTCCCTTTTTGCGGCAAGAGGTGTTCAATAAACATCATTCGGAGACTGAGATGCTTCGCTACCTGCGTCGGTTGGAATCGAAAGATTTGTCGCTGACCACGTCCATGATTCCTCTGGGATCCTGCACGATGAAGCTCAATGCGACCTCCGAGATGCTGCCGTTGTCGTGGCCCGAGTTTTCGAAGCTTCACCCTTTCGCTCCCGTATCGCAGACGCGTGGATACCAGATCGTATTTCATCAGCTCGAACGCTGGCTGGCGGAAATCACAGGGTTCGCTGCTGTCTCGCTCCAGCCTAACTCCGGCGCGCAAGGCGAGTATGCCGGTCTGCTGGCGATCCGGAATTATCACCAGTCGCGTGGCGATTCACAACGGCGAGTCTGCTTGATTCCCACCTCAGCTCACGGAACCAATCCCGCCAGCGCGGCGATGGCTGGGATGCGCATTGTGACAGTCGCATGCGACGATCGGGGAAACATTGCCATTGACGATTTACGCGCCAAAGCGCAAGCGCACAAGGCTGAGTTGTCCGCTTTGATGGTGACCTATCCATCGACGCACGGCGTTTTTGAGGAGGCGATCAAGGAAGCCTGTCAGATCATTCATGAAAACGGTGGGCAAGTCTATATGGACGGCGCGAATATGAATGCCCAAGTGGGCCTCTGCTCTCCCGCAGGCATCGGCGCGGATGTCTGTCATATCAATCTGCACAAAACCTTTGCCATTCCGCATGGAGGTGGCGGTCCGGGAATGGGGCCGATATGCGTGGCACAACACTTGGCGTCGTTCCTGCCAGGACACGCCGTTATGCTGCGGGGCGACGCAAGTCCAAGCGCGGTTTCGGCTGCTCCGTGGGGCAGCGCCAGCGTGCTGCTGATCTCTTGGGTCTATATTTCGCTCATGGGTGCCGCCGGGTTGACCGAGGCGACGAAAACCGCGATTCTCAATGCCAATTATATCGCCCACCGATTGAACCCGTATTTTCCGGTTCTCTACAAAGGCCAGAATGGCTTGGTGGCCCACGAATGCATTGTTGACCTGCGTCAGTTCAAGATCGTCACCGTCGAGGACGTGGCCAAACGGTTGATGGACTATGGATTTCACGCCCCAACTGTCTCGTTCCCAGTTCCCAGCACGCTGATGATCGAACCGACCGAAAGCGAGCCCAAGGATGAACTCGACCGTTTTTGCGATGCGATGATTGCGATCCACGGTGAGATTCAAGCCGTTGAATCAGGCAGAGTGGATAAGTTCAACAACGTCATCAAGAACGCTCCGCACACCGCTGAGGTTGTGACGGCGGACAATTGGAATCGCCCCTATTCCCGCGAACAGGCCGCTTACCCCGCGCCATGGACGCGGCAGCACAAGTTCTGGCCCAACGTCGGTCGCATTGACAATGTCTATGGCGATAGAAATCTGGTCTGCACATGCGGATGACCAGATCATGACGACAGTGATTCCAGAATTCGGTTCACGTTCACGTTGTTGGCGATGATGTCCCTGATCAATGAAATTTTTTCGCTGTCAGCCGGACGCGTCTTGACGATCAAGTTGTGAACAGACGAGGCGACTTCGTAGCTGTCTTCAGTAGAGTAGGCGGAGCGGACGGATTGAAAGGCACAAGGCCAATGACCGTCTCACCCAGCCCCTCATCAAACCGGACAAGCGGTTTTACCGCATCCGGCTTTCCGAAGGCCATTCACACGGACTCTCACCCGCATGGCAGCCAGCTTCACCGGCGCACACCTAAACTCGGCAGTTGGCCCCCTCAAAAACCGCCCTTCGACTTATGTTGCAAGCCTTTGCATAAGAAATGGTTCTCACCGAAAAGATGAACTGCAGAGCAGTTGGAAATCAGCTCAGATGAGGCAGTTGCAAAACAAAGGAGGTTCCAACTGCCGAATTTAGGTTCACATTTTCCTCAATGACGCCCCTCTGCCGCGCTTGACATCCGCCCTCCTGATTGAATTCCGCGATCAGTGGGAAACTGAATGAGCTCTGAAACCGGCTGGCACCGCCGTTCGCCGTCTTTCCAACTGGTCTGCTCAATGAGTTGACCATTGCGCATCTGGGATTCGGTTTTCAAAAAGCCGCTTTCATAATAAGCACGGCAGTTGCCATCGGGCTTGCCATCGCGCATTTGGATTTCCTCGGCCAGCGTCCCGTCCTCACGCCAGCGCCGGAAGAGTCCCTCTATCTTGCCTTGGACAATCGTCGCCTCCGAAAGTTTATTGCCATTAGGATGCCACTTGGTTCGAAGCCCGTCCGAAATGTTGGCGCGGAAATGTTCCCGTATTTGTGCCTGGCGGTTGGTGTGCCAGCCTTCCGACAAACCGTTAAGCTGTCCGTTGGAAATGGCAGAGCGCGAGAGCGGAGCGCCGTCGGGATAAAACTCAAGCATGACACCGGTAAAGGGATTCGTGTGGCCGATTTGATACCAGAGTTCATCGCGGCGCAAGAGACTGGCGATGGGAAGCTCACAGACTCTGGGGCGCGGACGCAGGACGAACCAACCCACCACAACAAGGGCGGCCAGAAAGCCTCCAGCCAAAACGATAAGCGGGATGCGCCATGAAATGCGAACCGGGCTTGCGGCTTCGGCATTCTTCACTGTACCAAACAAACTCAATTAAGTTGGAGTTTAAAGAATTGCATCTGCGGGGCGCCGCTGGGCACGATGGTCCGCACCCGCAAGATGCGGATGTCCGGAGCATAATAATAGGAGCGAGCTGCGGCATTCTGACCGTCGGCAGGAACTGTAAAAGAAAGCGCGGTCCAGCTTTTAAGATCGGCGGAACCGAAAGCGGCATAGGAGCGTCCGAGCATGGTGGTAAACTCCAGCAACGGCGCGCCTCCCTCAAGCGAAATCAGCCTGACATTGAAGGAGTCCTCAGGATTTAAAGGATAGTTGCTTAGCAAATACTCCTGCTTAAGTGTGCGTCCATCGTGAGCATAGTCAGCGCTCAAGTTGAGTTTGGCCAAAGCGATATTTGTCCCAATGCTTGCCAGAAATTCTTTTTCCCAAGCGTCAGGAATGCCGTCACCGTTGGAATCGACGCCCAAGGTCAAATCCAAGCGGGTTTGCTGGGCGGGTTGGCCCATCAGAGCATAGCCATTCGCCATTTTCGTCATTTCAATGGGGATATTGGTGGTCGAGCCGATGACCACGTAAAGCTTGTACGGCGTTCCGGCCGTAAGAGCGTTGGGCGTGTAAGGGTCTGGCGTAACGCGCGCATCCATCGGCACGTTCAGCGCGAAGTTGATGCCGATGGCGAGACCGGGCGCGATGGTCGTGGCGATCTGTGTGCCGTTGGAGGATACCAAGAGAACCCGGGCCGCAGAATTTACCAATGGCGTGCCGTATTGACTTGAATTCCAGGTCAAAAATACTCACTACATTTATCTGAGAATAAATTCTTGCTACATTTCATAGGTAGATTACGTGTTTTGTTGTTCAAAAATGTACGTGTATGTTTACCAACGTAGTGAGTAATATGCTCACTA
>CAIUEN010000004.1 GCA_903898185.1 uncultured Verrucomicrobiales bacterium | reverse complement strand
CGATTCCCCATATTTACCGGCGTGCATCTTTTTCGCTCCGGGCGACCCCGTCAGAACTTGCCCTGATGACACAGGGAATCCGTTGAGCGTTCTTGGGCATGGTTTGGCCCCTACGCATTGCAAAAGCTCTCCAGGCTCAGCAGCCCGAGCCGCTCAAAGTACTTCACCCGCATCCGGTAGTTGTCTTGGTAGTTCAAACGCTTGTTGTACAACGACAATTACTTTTCCTCTCCCCAAATTAAATCTTACCGGGAGCGGTGAGAATGGGGGGGAACGCGAGATGCCTATGCTACGTGAATAGTTACCAATCCAGCGACGAAATCTGAACTCAAATTGGCTAAATCGAATGCACGATCAAGTGAACATGGGGTGTCTTAACCAGCGCGAGAGCTTGGCTGTTTTCCTTCAAATCCATTTCCTCGCAAGACTGTTTTGTCAACATCGCGATGAGTGGGAATCCACAATCGAGATCGATTCGAACCATCGGCCCCTCGGGGGTGAGGGCGCGCACGGTGGCGGGAAATCGGTTGCGTGGGCTTGATTGCCCGGACTGATCGCTTGTCAATATGACATTTTCTGCCCGGATGCAGACATAGACTTGCCGGGTGTTTGCGGGCAAATTTTCATTCAATCCAATCAGCGTCTTATCCCCAACAGAAACTGTGACGAGACCATCTGCAATCTGGATGATGCGTCCGGGCTGAATGGTCTCGACCGAAAGAATTCCCGCCACAGCAAGATTGGCGGGGCGACTGAACACCTCGCGAACAGGTCCCTGTTGCACGATGTTTCCGTCATCCATGATAATCAACTCATCGCCCAAGGCCATGGCCTCGAACCGGTCGTGAGTGACAAGGATGGTGGGAATTTTGCGCTGGCGCAGGAGTTGCCGCAGTTCGGTTCGCAGGCGCAGTCGGGTGGGCGCGTCAAGCGCGGAAAGCGGTTCGTCCAGCAGCAACAATCGGGGTTGATGAATTACAGCCCGGCCTAATGCAACGCGTTGTTGTTGTCCGCCCGAAAGCTCGTGCGGAAGCCGTCTCTCCAAGCCTTCCAACCCGAGCCAACTGATGGTTTCTCCAACGCGCTCTTGCCGTTCAGACGCAGGCAGTTTGTTGAGGCTGTAGGCGATGTTGCGCTCGACCGACAGATGGGGAAACAACGCATAGTTCTGAGGAACAAACCCAACCCGTCTCTGTTGCGGCAAGAGAAAGGTATTGGTCGCCGAGTCAAACCATGTTTCCGAGCCAAAACACAGCGATCCTTCATCCGGGCGCTCCAGACCGGCCAGACAACGGAGCACAGTGGTTTTTCCGGAGCCTGAAGCGCCAAACAGGACGGTAATGCCAGAACCGCAAGAGGTTTGTAATGCATTGACACGAATGGTTGGGCCTGCCGGAAAGCGCCGCGCAAAACTGGCGGTGAGGACAGTTGTGGCGCTGGCGGCTGTTGGCACTGGCGGCGGGACGCCGCCGGAACCCGCAGACGGGACGTCCGCGCTACTCTGCGGATCCGCTTTCATATCGCCGGCTTTCGTTTGCGCAACAGCAGTTCGCTCCCCCAGACCGCCAGAAAAGCCAGAATCGCCGAGACGCCGGCAAGAATCCAGGCGTGGGAGTCGTCGCCCAGTTGAACAAGTTGGTAAATAGCGACCGAAAGGGTGGTGGTCTGTCCTGGAATATTGCCCGCCACAACAATGGTGGCTCCGAATTCTCCCAACGCTCTGGCAAAAGCCAGCATCGTTCCCGCCATCACGCCACGCCGCGCCAATGGCAGGGTGATGGTAAAAAAGACCCGCCATTCTCCCGCGCCCAAGGTGCGGGCAATCTGTTCCAAGCCCGGATCAATTTCCTCGATTGCGGTTCTGGCCGCTCGCGCAAACAATGGAAACGACATGACAGCCAGCGCGATGATCACAGCGCGCCATGTGAAAATCACATCCATGCCAAGTTGCTCATGCAGCCAGTGACCAATCGGGCCGCGACGTCCCAGAAGCTTGAGGAGAATCAATCCTGTGACCACCGGCGGCAGCACCATAGGGAGGGAGATCAGGGTTTCAACAAGAACCTTGCCCCGCCATTGGAGCCGGGCCAAAGCCCACGCAACGGCCAAGCCAAACGGCACGACCAAAAGCGTGCTCAGGAGGGCCATCCGCGCTGTGAATTCGACAAAATGCCATTCCTCGCCGGTCATTTCTTATTGCAAGAATCAAGCACAATGAATCCATATTGCCTAAAAACATTCCCTGCATCCTCTGATCCCAAATAATCCAGAAACTTCCGCGCGGCATCAGCCTGTTTGGAGTTCTTTACGAGCGCGACCGGATAGCTGATTTTCGGGCCTTCGGTGACGAGAACTTCAAAAGCGACTTTGACCTTCTTGGAAATGGCGGCGTCTGTTTTATACACGAAGCTGGCGTCCGCGTTGCCAGCCTCCACTGCCGCCAGCGCCGAGCGGACGCTCTCAGTCGCGACCACCTTGGGCTCGACTGTCTTCCACAATTCCAACTTTTGAAGATATTCCTTGCTGTAAATGCCTATGGGAACGGCCTTCGGATCGCCCAAAGCAATGCGCTTAATCCGTGGCTCGGCGAGGTCTTTGGGAGAACTCACCGCTGCTCCGTCATCCTTCGCAACGATGATGACCAGGGAGTTGGAAAGGCGGGCCTTGCGGGTTCCGGCAACAATGAATCCTTTCTTTTCAAGGCTGTCCATTTTTGCTTCGTCAGCCGAAAAAAAGATGTCGGCTGGGGCCCCTTCTTCAATTTGCCGGGCCAGGGTGCTTGATGCGCCAAAGTTGAAAACAGCCTTATCGCCACTTTGCTTTTCATAAGCGGCCGCAATTTGCTTGAGGCTCTCGGTCAGGCTGGCCGCCGCGAAAACGTTGATGTCTGTCGCGGAAAGCGGAAGCGCCGCAGCCAGCAAAACCGTTGATACAGTGAGGTTCTGAATTAAGCATCTCAATCTTTTCATTGATTTACTATTCAGTGTTAACAGTGTGGGTCAAGGGGAAACGCAACTAGTCAGGGGAAGGCTCACACGAAGACGCAAAGGCACGAAGAGTCAGGAAAGGAACTCTCTTTTT
>CAIUEN010000003.1 GCA_903898185.1 uncultured Verrucomicrobiales bacterium | reverse complement strand
TAGGACCCGCCACCCGAATTTTCCTGGCCACCGGCTCCACCGATATGCGCAAGAGTTTCGAAGGCTTGAGAGATCTGGTGCGCAGCCGACTCAAAGGCGATCCTCGCAGCGGCCATCTCTTTGTCTTTGCCAACCGCAGAAGGACCCGCCTTAAGCTCCTCTATTTTGATGGAAGCGGGCTTTGGGTTTGCGCAAAACGCATGGAGCGAGTCTCAGGACTCCTGATCCCGTGAAAAATGGCTGAACCCATTTTGATAGCATCTTCCTCAATGGTCCCACTGTAATGTGTTGATATTCAATGACCGTATTCGCCGCATGGTGTCAGGCGTTTTCCACGTCTGCCAGAAATAAGGGGACGAGATCAGGAGTCCTGATTCTGGTATGTTCTGGGGACGTGAAGGCGCGCAAAACATTGTCGCATTACGCTGCATCGACGCCAGCCACCGTCTGGAGGAGTTTTGGAAAGACCGACTCAATGACTACGCCGTCCGCAATGACACGCTGCCTCTGGCAGCCTGACCAAAAATTTGTCCTGCACCCCGAGGTGACAAGGCTCTATTCCTATCCTTGACTCTTATCGATCCCGCCATTACAGTTGTCAGCAGTGAACCGCTTAGCCGTCATATTGCTGCTCTGGATCATTGTTTTTCCAATCCATGCGCAATCGGCTGCAGACCTTTTGAAGGCAGGCGCGCGCATGCGCGGCGTCGTTGTTCCTTTGTATAATAAAGCGGACCATTCCTACTCGATCATCATCAGAATCGACCGTGTTTACACCGGGATGGAGCGCAAAGGTTTTTTTCGGATCGGAGTGCTGCCGGTAGGTGTGCTCGAAGGCGTAACGGTTGAACTCCAGCAAACCAACCGGCTGACTAACTGCCTCGACCGGCTCAACTATTGGCTAACCCCGCAAACTGCCAGTCGCTTGGAACTGCGCCACGCCAGCATCGAATGCAGCCCAACCAACCGCCTTGAAGCCGGTCTTATGCAGATTGACAAACACGGGATTTGGAATCTCCTCGATGGCGTGACCTTGGTTCAGGGGGACATCACTGTGCGAGGCCCTCAGGCCCGGTTTTATACCACCGGAGATCGAGCCGGGGAAGTTGTCATGGCTACGTCAACGAACCGGTTTTTCTTCGGCGGCTCGGCCCAGGCAGCACATTCACCCTCCAAAGACAGGAAACAAGAGTCTGCTGACAACCTGCCCTGAGACGCACAAAGGCTGAAACAGGGCCTCTGTTGGCAGTGTTATTGTCCGCCGTGTCGGGTGCCTGACAGGAAAGGTGGAAAATTGGGACGAAATCGCCCACCATCCGTGGGCGGGCGACTTCTGCTACAGTTCAGTACCGATAATGATCGGGCTTGTAAGGGCCGTCGGCTGAGATGCCCAAGTAAGCGGCTTGGGACTCGGTGAGCCGGGTGAGTTTGACACCAATCTTCTCAAGGTGCAAACGGGCGACCTCCTCGTCCAAATGCTTGGGCAGACGATAGACTTCCTTGCCATAGACTTCCTTGTTCTTCCAGAGATCCAATTGCGCGAGCACTTGGTTGGAGAACGAGTTGGACATGACAAAGCTCGGATGTCCGGTGGCGCAGCCGAGGTTGACCAACCGGCCTTCAGCCAGCAAATAGAGACTGTTGCCGGCGGCGAAGGTGTATTTATCCACCTGTGGCTTGATATTCAGCTTTATAACACCCGGACACTGGTTTAGCCGGTCCACTTGGATTTCGTTGTCGAAGTGACCGATGTTGCAGACAATCGCCTGGTCCTTCATTTTCTCCATGTGTTCGAGCGCGATGATGTCGCGGTTGCCGGTGCAGGTGACGTAAATATCGCCTTCGCCCAAGGTGTCTTCGATAGTTGTCACCTCGAATCCTTCCATTGCGGCCTGCAAGGCGTTGATGGGATCGATCTCAGTCACAATCACGCGCGCGCCGAAGCCGCGCAGTGAGTGGGCCGAGCCCTTGCCGACATCACCGTAGCCACAGACCACTGCCACTTTGCCGGCCACCATCACATCGGTTGCCCGTTTGATGCCATCAGCCAGCGATTCGCGACAGCCGTAGAGATTGTCGAACTTCGATTTGGTCACCGAATCATTGACATTGATGCCGGGAACCAGGAGTTTGCCCGCTTCCTTCATCTGGTAAAGGCGATGGACACCGGTGGTGGTTTCCTCGGAGACTCCTTTCCAGCTTTTGACAACCGTATGCCAGAAGCCGGGGCGCTCCTTGTGAATGCGCTTGAGGAGTGCCTTGATGACATCTTCCTCGTGCGAACCGCTGGGCGTGTTGACCCAAGTTTCGCCGTTTTCGAGTTCGTAGCCTTTGTGAATCAGCAACGTGGCATCGCCTCCGTCATCAACGATCAATTCAGGTCCGAGGCCGCCGGGATGAGCGAGAGCTTCGAACGTGCAATCCCAGTATTCTTCTAACGTCTCGCCTTTCCAGGCAAACACCGGCACGCCAGCCTTGGCAATCGCGGCGGCGGCGTGATCCTGGGTGGAGAAGATATTGCAACTGGCCCAACGCACGGACGCGCCCAAAGCCACAAGGGTTTCGATGAGCACCGCCGTTTCAATGGTCATGTGCAACGAACCGGTGATGCGCACGCCTTTGAGCGGTTGGCTTGGCGCGTATTTGCGCCGGATGGACATAAGCCCAGGCATTTCGTGTTCGGAAATGTCAATGGCTTTGCGGCCGAATTCGGCCAGTGAAAGGTCTCGGACTTTGTAATTCATAGGAGTTTGCTAGTTTTCAGTTTTCAGTTTTCAGCGCGAAGGCGCTTGTTAGTGATTCTCTAAGGGTGTTCTAAACTCGCTCCCCTGTGGGGCAGACCTCCGGTCTGCCGGTTCCAGGAGCCTCTGGCTCCGTGGCTCCTAACCGACTTTAGAGCAGCCCTGGGGTTTTCTTGGTGCTATAGTTTTGATTCCTTTATTGACCGTATCAGGCCCTGCAGCATGGCAGATATTTCTTTGGTTTCGGCTATCAGGCTAATCAAGCTCTTGGCTAGTGGATTGCCCAACCGCTCATGAATACGTTGCGCGATGTAAATTTGCGTCCGCAGCTCTCCGCACGAGCCTTTGCTGATCCGTAGGAACCGGACAAAGTCACCGTCACTATCGCGCTCAGATCCTTCAGCGACATTGGACGCAATTGAGATGGCAGATCGCCGAACTTGGTCGCGCAAGGCGTAATCTTTACAGAAAACTTCCCCCCCTATTTCACCGCTTTCTTCAGCGCGGCGACCTTGTCCGTCTTCTCCCAGGTGATTGCGTTCAGGTCGTCGATTTTGCCGAAGTGTCCGTAGTTGGTGGTCTTGCCATAGATCGGGCGGAGCAGGTTCAATTGCTTGATGATTGCCGCCGGCTTGAAACTGAAGACCTGCTTGACTGCCTCTTCGATCTTCTCGTCGGGAACAATGCCGGTGCCGAAGGTGTCCACGCAGATTGAGACTGGGTCAGGATATCCGATGGCGTAGGCGAACTGGATTTCGGCGCGGGTAGCCAGACCGGCTGCAACGATGTTTTTCGCCACATAACGCCCCATATAGGCTGCGCTACGGTCCACCTTTGACGGGTCCTTGCCGCTGAATGCGCCGCCGCCGTGGCGTCCCATGCCGCCGTAGCTATCAACAATGATCTTGCGTCCGGTCAAACCGGTGTCGCCTTGGGGACCGCCAACCACAAACCGGCCGGTCGGGTTGATCAAATACTGGGTCTTTTTGTCCAGCAACTCCGACGGCAGCACTTTACTGATCACTTCCTTGATGATGAAATCCTTGATCTCCTTGTGCTTGACATCTGCGCTGTGCTGGGTTGAGACCACCACGTTGACGATGCGCACCGGCTTATTGTCCTCGTATTGGACTGAAACCTGGCTTTTGGCGTCGGGGCGCAGCCATTTCGCTTTGCCGGCCTTGCGCACACGAGTCAGTTCGCGTCCCAAGCGATGGGCAAACATGATCGGAGCGGGCATCAGTTCAGGAGTCTCATCGGAAGCATAGCCAAACATCAAACCCTGATCGCCAGCTCCCTGTTCTTCGGTCTCTTTGCCTTCGGCGGCGCGGGCATCCACGCCTTGGGCGATGTCCGGGCTTTGGCTGGTCACCAAGTTGGTGATGAAGACCTTGTCAGCGTGAAATACGTCGTCGTCGTTGACGTAGCCAATCTCGCGAATGGCATCGCGCGCGATCTGGTTGAAGTTTAGCTTCGCGTTCGTGGTAATCTCGCCGCCGACGATCACCATGTTGCTTTTTGCGTAACACTCACAGGCCACACGGCTGCGGGGATCCTGCGACAAACAGGCGTCCAGCACTGCGTCCGAGATCGTGTCACAAACTTTGTCCGGATGGCCTTCACCAACCGACTCCGAGGAGAAGATGAATTTTTTCATGAATGATCTGTTTAATAACTACGTATTGACGTATCCTGATAAGAAGATATATACATATTTCTCATGCGTCAACCCCTTATTTGCAGAATGTGCGAAGTCGCCTTCCTCGTAGGGCAGACCTCCGGTCTGCCAGTTCCAGGAGGCTCCGGCTCCGTGGTAGGGATTTATGCAAGGATGCTCTGACTTCCAGTTTCAGTTATGGCCAACACTTTGAAATTCCTTCGAGCTCTATCCGACCCGACCCGCCTGCGGATCGTCCGTCTGCTGGAGCGCAGTGAACTTTCCGTCAATGAACTCCAAGAGATCACGCGCATGGGGCAGTCGCGAATCTCCACACACCTCGGGCTGTTGCAGGAATCGGGACTGTTGGAGTCGCGGCGCGAGGGCAAACGCGCGTTTTACCGTATCAATTTCCAAGCGGGGGAAGCGGAGCGCGAGTTCATCCGTCTTGCGGTGAAGGGCGCGCAGGAACTGCCGGAGCAGGCGGACGACGAACTGAATCTCAAGCGGGTATTGATTCGTCGTGCGCAACATGAGGAAACCTATTTCAACCATGTGGCTGGCCGGTTTGATCGCAGCTACGGTCCCGGTCGATCATGGCAGGCATTCGGACACCTGCTCCTGCGCATTCTGCCGCCCTTGGTCATCGCCGATTTGGGTTCTGGCGAAGGGCTCATGAGCGAACTACTGGCGCGGCGCGCCAAACGGGTCATTGCGGTGGATAACTCAGAGAAAATGGTCGCTTTTGGCGCGAACAAAGCCAAAAAGAACCGGCTCAAGAATATTGAGTTCCGGTTGGGCGATCTGGAGGAGCCGCCCATTGAGCCGGGAACAATCGATTTGGCGATTCTCAGCCAGGCGCTGCACCACGCGCAGAATCCCGAACGCGCGATCCAGAGCGCCCACGCTCTATTGCAGCCGGGAGGGCAGATTGTGATTCTTGACCTGCTGGCGCACAACTTTGAAAAAGCGCGGGAGCTTTACGGCGATCAATGGCTTGGATTTGCCGAAAGCGATCTCCACCGATGGGTCGAACTGGCAGGGTTCAAGAAAATTGAGATCAACATTGTGGCTCGCGAGGAACAGCCGCCGCATTTTCAAACCATCCTGGTCGGCGGCGAAAAGTGACGGTGGAAAGGATGAATGATGAATTTTGGCTTGCTATACTGCAAACGGGTAAGATCGTTTCTTCTTATCGGCGCAAAAATAACATTCTTACCCGTTCAAAGCATAAATGCCTTGTTCTTCATCTGCGTTAATCTGCGTCATCTGCGGATAACAATTTTCCAACCACAAAAGGCGCAAAGACGCAGAGAGGAAGAAGTTGTTTGTCTTCTTTGCGTCTCCGCGCCTTTTGCCCTTTGCGTTTTCTCCTCTCCCTCGTTTTAGACAAGAATGTTCCTCCCATTAGAGACGTCGGAAAAATCTGAGATGCGCACTGCGCGAATGGGTGCATGACAAATTTCTGGAAGTAGCATGGTATCCTTCATTTTTTTGTGGTGAAATATATACATACGTATATAGTAATTCATTATAAATGAATCAAATCCTGCTCAATTACTCCAACAAATCGCTCAAATCCAGCGCATGGAACCGGGCAAACTTTGCGTCATCGGACATGGCCCAAACGGATTAAAGGTTCAGGAGTTGGAAACTATGCTCCGTTCTGCAATTTCCAAACCTGCCAACGCGATTGTTCGCTTTCTCTTGCAAGAAGCCGCCGATCAAGCCGATGGCACCTGCCAGCTCAAGATGGGAGAAGAATTCAAAGGTCGGCAAACCTGATGGTTGATGGGATTTTCGGATCGTTTCCCATCAAGCGCGATTATTATTACCACGCAGGCAAGAAGGAGGGACATTATCCGGCTGACGCAGCTTTGGGACTGGAAGGAGCCTGCACCCCGGCTCTGGCC
>CAIUEN010000002.1 GCA_903898185.1 uncultured Verrucomicrobiales bacterium | reverse complement strand
CCCCATCAATTCAACACCCTAGGCAGACCTCCGGTCTGCCGGTTCCAGGAGCCTCTGGCTCCGTGGACCACCCTGCCGACTTCCAACCGTAAATCATCCACGCTCTTCAATAGGCACAAAGCTTTGTTGAGCGGGCCCCTGATAGACTTGGCGGGGACGGTAAATGCGGCCATGCGGGTCTTCCATGATTTCCTTGTAGTTGGCTATCCAACCGGGCATGCGACCGATCGCAAAAATAACCGGGAACATGTCCAGTGGAATGCCGATGGCCCGCATGATGATGCCGCTATAGAAATCAACATTCGGATAGAGCTTACGTTCGATGAAGTATGAATCCTTGAGCACGGCTGATTCCAACCTTTCGGCAATTTCCAGCAATGGATCGCTCAAATTGAGCACTTTGAGCAGTTTCTCGCTGGCAGCCTTGATGATCTTGGCGCGAGGATCGTAGTTTTTGTAAACCCGATGACCGAAGCCCATGAGTTTTTTATTGCTGTTTTTGTCTTTGGCAGCCTCGATGAAGCGGGAGCCATCATCGCCCGAAGCATGGATTTGCTGGAGCATCTCAATGACTGCCTGATTGGCGCCACCGTGGAGCGGCCCCCAGAGCGCACAGACGCCGGCGGAAGCCGATGCAAACAGATTGGCTTGGCTCGATGCCACCATGCGGACAGTCGCAGTCGAACAGTTCTGTTCGTGATCGGCGTGGAGCAAGAATATCAGGTCCAACGCATGTACCACCTCGGGTTTGAGTTCGTAGTCCTCGTAGGGCATCGAGAACATCATGTGCAGGAAGTTGGCCGTGTACTTGTAAGCCTTCTTTGGATAAATCATCGGCAACCCGCAGGACTTGCGATAGGAGTAGGAAGCGATGGTACGGACTTGCGAAAGAAGGCGGGCGGCATAGACCTCGAATTGTTTGCCCTTGCCCCATTGCCAGTGCATCAGGCCATCATCGTAGCAACTGGCCGCGTTGATCATTGCTGAAAGCATCGCCATTGGATGAGCCCTGGTTGGGAAGCCTTGGAAATGATACTTCATGTCCTCGTGAAGATACTGGTTCTCGGTCAGCAAGTCCGAGAAGTGGCGTAACTCCGGGCGCGTTGGCAAATGGCCGTAGATGATCAGGAACGCCGTTTCGATGAACGTGGCCTTTTGAGCAACCTCCTCAATTGGAATGCCGCGATAGCGCAGGATCCCATTTTCGCCGTCGATAAAGGTGATATTGCTCTGGCATGAACCTGTGTTTCCATAGCCATCATCCAACGTGATGTATCCGGTCTTGGCGCGAAGGTCGGAGATATCAACCGCTTTTTCTCCTTCGCTCCCAATTACAATGGGAAGTTGTTGAATTTTGCCATCCAGTTCGATTGTTGCGGTACTCATAAAACAGGTTCGTGAAATACTGTAGTCGTCCGATTCGCCAATGCAAGCGGGAATCGAGAATTCCATGTTAAAAAACTAAAAGAGCGCATAATAAAGGTCTTCCGAGTTAGATTGTTCATGTTATTTTACAACTGTTCATGTCAGAGGGAGAAATTAGCGTCTCGCTGACGCTCGCCGGAAAAAGAAGCACAGGCAAGGATGCCTATGCTACCTGAATAGCCTCCTCACTTCATGGCGGCATAAACATGATGAACGTCGTCGTGATCGTCCAATGCGTTAAGAAAATCCGTCACCTGCTTGCGCGCAGCCTCATCAAGTTCGGGAAAGGTCTTGGCAAGGTAGCGCATTTCCGAAGCAACGATCGTCCAACCAGCGCTCTTGAGAGCCTTCGAGACAGCATCCAGTTCCTTCGTGCTGGTAAGAAATCGCGCGCCCTTTTGACCTGCAGGCACCTCATCCAGATCAAGCGGTTCAACCTCTTGGGCACCGGCTTCGATGGCGTCGGTCTCGGCATCACGATTGGGATCAGCGTGGGTGGCCTCGACTACGCCGGAGTGATTGAAGAAAAAGCTGACGCTGCCGGGCTGGCCAAGAGAACCAGCCTTGAAAATATTGCGAATTTCAGGCGCGGTGCGGTTGCGGTTGTCGGTGAGACACTCGACGATTACCGGAACCTTGTGCGGAGCAAACCCCTCGTAGGTCACCAGTTCAAAGACGATTTTCTCATCGGTCAAACCAGCGCCCTTCTTGATCGCCCGTTCAATTGTATCACGAGTCACCGAGCTCTTGCGGGCCTTTTCAACCGCAACATAGAGCCGGGCATTGAGTTCGGGATCGGCTCCGCCCATTTTGGCGGCAACCATGATTTCACGAACGAGCTTGACGACCATCTGGCCTTTTTTCTGCGCGTTCGCTTCACGTCCGGCTTGTTTCCATTGTGCGCCCACAGTGTTTAAACTCCAAAATACATTGTTCTCAGTTTCGCTATTGGGCAGCTTGCAGTTTTCCTAGCGCAACGACAAGAGCAAAGACGGTCAAAAAAGCAATTCTCATTATGGCAGATAACAAGAATATCCAATCAATGGAAGATTCCTGCCTTCCAGAATGGGATTGAATATCCAATATCGAACAAGGAATGTCCAATAATGAAGTGGGGAAGCCATCAAACCTGGAAATGGCAATTGAAACCGCAGAATACGGAATGCGGAAGGTGAACCTACTTGGGTGCGTGACCAAAAAGTAACCTTGTGGGGCAGGTCTCTGACCTGCCAGTTGACGGAGTCTCTGACTCCGTGGATTGGCTCTGGGGAGATGCGGATTCGATGGGTCAGAGACCCATTCAACCGGCAGACCAGAGGTCTG
>CAIUEN010000001.1 GCA_903898185.1 uncultured Verrucomicrobiales bacterium | reverse complement strand
TTATTGGAAATTCCTTGTTCGATATTGGATATTCAATCTTTCACTGCATATTGGGTATTCTTGATTGCCTGCCATAATGAGAATTACTGAGAAAATTCTAAGGATTTGGGAATTTGATTGGCAATTGGTATAAAGAGCTCTATCTGTCTGGTGTGCGTCGGCTGTGATTCGCACCGGATATGAAAATAATCACCGAATCTCAGTGTTCCGGCTATTCAAAGCCAGGCCACCCGGAAACACCTGAACGGATCTCCCGCTCAGCGGAGCATCTTCGTGTTCAGCCGGACTGGGATCTTGAATGGGGCAGCCCGACCGAAGTCCCCGATTCAATTCTGCTGCGCGCCCATGATAGATCTCTTCTGGACCGATTGAGTCTTCAGAAGGATTTTGACTCGGATACCGCTTATTTCCCAGGGATTGATCAGATTGCCAGGCGCTCGGTAGGCGGCGCGATTGCGGCTCTCGATGCCACCTGCGCCGGAGGCTCTGGCTTCAGCCTGATGCGCCCTCCGGGGCATCACGCCACGCGAACTGCGCCTATGGGGTTTTGTTATCTCAATTCGATGGCCATCGCTGCGCTGGAAGCCCAAGCCCGCGGCTTCAAGCGCATCGCGATTCTTGATTTCGATGTCCACCATGGCAATGGAACCGAGGATATCCTGGTTGACCAACCTGGATTTGCGTTTGCGTCCGTTCACGCGACAGGCTACCCCTTTTCTGGAAAGGAGCATCGGGGGGCCAACTGTTTCAATTATTGCATGCCTGGCAATACCCGCCGCGAGGACTACATCGCCGCGCTAACTCGGGCGATTGAGGACCTTCGGACATTCAAGCCCGATCTAATCGCCGTCTCCGCTGGCTTTGATGCCTATCACGGCGACCCCCTGAGCGAGCAGAAATTGGAAATTCCGGATTACCATTGGCTCGGCGATACGATTCGCCAGTTTCAAATTCCGACCTTTAGCATTCTTGAGGGTGGCTACAGCGCTATGTTGCCGGAACTGATCACGGCATATCTGCATGGTCTGTCGGGAAAACCTCTCGCAACCGGCACACAGGTTCCTGCCCAGCCTTGAGAATTCTAATCGCAATCACCGGAGCCAGTGGCTCGATCTACGCTCAACGTTTGCTCGACAACCTTGACCCCAATCTGCACGAGATTGATGTTGTGCTGAGCAATTACGCCCAGGTTGTCCTTGTCGAAGAATTGCCCGACGGACTGCGATTGCCTCCCGGCGTAAAGACGCATAACTCCGAAAACATGAATGCGCCGTTCGCCAGCGGCTCGAATCCCCCAGACGCCATGGTGATCATTCCATGCAGCATGGGAACGCTGGGACGTATCGCTCACGGCTATAGCGAAAACGTCTTGCTGCGCGCTGCCGATGTGATGCTCAAGGAACGCCGAAAACTCATCCTTGTTCCGCGTGAAACTCCGTTGAGCCTTATTCACGTCAAGAACTTTGAATTACTGCTTTTAGCCGGGGCAACCCTCCTGCCTGCCAATCCTTCCTTCTACACACGTCCCAAGACAGTCGAGCAAGTCGTCGATACAGTGGTCGCCCGCGTTTTGGATCACCTCGGCATTCCACAAAACCTTGTCGCCCGGTGGAAAGACGTGAACAGTTACAATGAGAGTTGCTGAGTTCCTCTTGCATTCTTTGATTCGGGATGTTGGATTTAGTGGCGATGGATTTCTTATTGTACTGGTCGGCGCGGACGTTGATCTGCATTCTGCAAAGTCTCCCGCTGGTCTGGGTTGCGCACATTGGCCGGTGTATCGGCGGGTTTGTGTATCTCCTCGATGCCCGGCATCGTCGAAAAACAACGGAAAACCTCAAGCTCTACATCGGTGGTGGAAAATCGGATCGCGAGATTGCGGCGCTGGCTCGCGAAACATTTCGACGCATCGGCGAGAGCTTTTGTTCCGCAGTCAAAACGGCTTCCATGGACTGGAAAGATCTCCAGGCCCACTGCGAGATTGTTGGGGCGGATCGCATTCCGAAGGCGCAGCCGGAAAGGAAACCTGAGAATTGTATTGTTGCCCTCGGGCATTTTGGAAATTTCGAGCTTTGGGCGCGACTCAACCAAGCAGTGCCCGGCTACCAGTTTGCCACCACATACCGGGGGCTGCGTCCCGCTGCGCTCGACCGATTGCTTCAGGATATGCGCCGACAATCTGGCTGTCTTTTTTTCGAGCGTCGGTCCGACGGCGCTGCGCTGAAAGCCGCGCTAGCGCAATCGGGGCTTATGCTTGGGATTCTTTCGGACCAGCACGCTGGAGATCACGGGCTGCATGTGCTGTTTTTTGGACAGCCCTGTTCAACCACCGCCGCGCCGGCTGTTTTTGCATTGCGCTATCGATGTCCGTTGCATGTGGGTATCTGCTATCGAACCGCGCCAGGCCGCTGGCGTCTGGAGGTCAGCGTGGCCATCTCAATTCTCGAAAACGGCCACCCCCGCTCGACCAGCGCAATCATGCTCGACGTCAACAAGGTCTTTGAAGCCGGCATTCTACGCGATCCCGCCAATTGGTTCTGGGTTCATAACCGTTGGAAGCTTAAGCCGAAAAAACCGCAGCCAGCTCAATCAGGCGAAGGTTCACCCTCCGCAGCCTCCGAACCGGCCAATCCCAAAGCCAATTCAGCTCCCATCCAATGACCTTGGACGCGCCAACTCCCAAACACATTCTGGTGCGCGAACTCAATTGGCTGGGCGACGCCGTAATGAGCACGTCCGCGTTGCAGCGATTGCGCCAAGCCTGGCCAGCGGCCCGGATTACAGTGCTTTCCCACGAGAAACTCGCAGATCTCTGGAAAGAACAGCCGTTTGTCGATGACGTGGTGGTGTTCTCAAAACAACAATCGATCTGGACAACGGCCAGAAGCGTAAGGGCATTGCAATGCGACACGGGCATCGCATTTCCCAATTCCATCCGCTCAGCCCTGGAGATGTGGCTGGCAGGCATTCCAGTTCGCATCGGTTACGCCCGCTCTTGGCGAACGCTATTCTTATCGCACCCGGTGCGGCCGCGCGAGGGTTCGATCCCAATGCGCAAGCGTTCAGATCGCGAAGTGCGCAGGTTGGTTTCCCATGGTTTGGCGAGCCCGGCCATCCCGATTGCCGCGCACCACCTGAACGACTACATCGCGTTGACAGCAACTCTCGGCGCCCTGACCAATCCTCTTCCCCCGCTGATCCATGTCACCGAAGCGGAGACGCGCCAGTTCCGCGAGCAGTTTGGCATCGGCGCTGGCGGCCAAACATGTTGGTTCGGACTAAATCCGGGCGCTGAATATGGTCCGGCGAAACGCTGGCCGACGGCACATTTTGTGACGGCTGCAGTAATGCTCCATAAGCGAACGGGTTGCCGATGGGTTCTCTTTGGCGGGCCTGGGGATCGTGATGCAGCGACCCCAATTGCGTCCGCTATCGAGCGGCAAACCGGCAAGGCCATCATCACAGACCTGACTGGGAAAACGACATTGCGCCAGCTTGCCGCTGCTCTCAAGAGTTGCGAACTGGTCATCACCAATGACACGGGGCCGATGCACCTGGCTTCGGCGGTAGGCACTCCGGTGGTAATCCCCTTCGGCAGCACCTCGCCTGAGATGACCGGACCACTTTTTGCCACAAACGCCCGTATCATCAAAGCGACCGCCCCCTGCTCTCCCTGTTTCCGGCGCGTCTGTCCCATCGACTTGCGCTGCCTCACAGAAATTGAGCCCGACGCCGTAGTCGCAGCCGCTTTGGAATTGCTCTCTGACTTCAGAAAAAATTAACCTCTTTAATGGCGTCTTTGGCGCATCTGTCTGCGGCGGTTTTTATCCATTTTCATTCCGCCACTGACATTCTTCGCGCCTCTACGGTTTTCCCGCCTCGGAATCAGCTCTGGCTCAGCCGCTTCTTAGGCGCTTCGTAGAACATCTGGTGCGCCTCGCGCAGGATTCCATGAATCCGGTCTGCAAACGGACTCTTTGACAGCACCGTACGGAGTTTCGCTTCGTCTGCGTCCGCTGCGTTCTGTCCCGGAAACCAATGCTCGGCCTGGCCAAGCAGGTTGTAGCGCATGTTACCCCACGGAATGAGGTCCAACGCCTTGCCGTATGTCCAGAGCCGCAGGATTTCGGTCACGTTGATCTCGCCCGGAACATCGACGTAATTGGGCAAGCCTTCGAACCAGCGTTCGCACCAGTCTTTACCCAAGACGCTCACCATTTCGGCGCGCAATCGATGCTCAATGGGCGCGATGGTTTCAGCGATCTTGTCGTAATACTGAAGCGCGCGAACGTGCTCGTCGAAATCCGATGGACGCGCAGCGCCGCAACTGAGTGTGTGAACCTCCGTCCTCGCCAGGCAATAAAGATCATTGAACTGAATCGGCGTCAACGGAGCGCACAGACCCGACATCTTGCGCGGCGCATCCTGAAGTTTGCCGCCTTTGTCAGTGGGACTGATGATGAACACCCCCATGTCCAATCGCCGGGCTGCTTCGATCGCCTTCCAATTCAAATCGTTCACGAAATACCAGTGCAGGTTGACGTAGTCGAATTCGCCCGTATTGACCGCGTCAAGAATGATATCCGAGGTTGCGTGAGTGGAGAATCCCACAAAACGAACGCGACCTTCGCGCTGCAATTGCCGGGCGGCGGCAATGCAGCCATTCTTGCCCAGAGACCAATCGAGATGCTGACGCTCGTTGATCCCGTGCAAGGAAAACAAATCGACATGGTCCAGCCCCAAGTAATTCATAGACCGGTCGAACGTGCTCAGAAAATCCCGCGCATTGGCTTCGGGCGCGACCTTCGTCTGGACGATCATGCGATCTCGCGGCAGCTTGGGCAGGATTTGGCCCAGTTGCATTTCCGAACTGCCGTAACCGCGCGCCGTTTCAATGTGATTGATCCCCAGTTCCAAAGCACGATGCAGGGTGGCCTCGACATTGGCCTGGCCCTCCTTTGGAACTTCTTCCATCGGCACATCCTGCCATTTATATTGGTAACGCATGCCCCCGCATGAGATTACGGGCATGGACAATTCAGTTTTTCCAAAGCGACGGTATTTCATGATTCAACAAATTCCAGCGTTTGCCGATGGGGGATCAAGCCTTTTTCAAATGCCTGCCCCAAAAACCTGCGGATCGACTCACGGCCTTTGTCGCCGTAATCAAGCGTCCAATGGTTCACGTACATCCCGACAAAGCGGTCGGCCAAGTCCCGCCCCATATCGCGAGCGTATTGCAACGCGTGATTCACCGCCTCGGCCCGATGATTGAGGCTGAACTGTATGCTGGCGGTCAGAATGCGCGAAATCACCGTCCGAACCTCCGGCGCAAACCGTTTGTGAATGACATTTCCCCCTAAAGGCAGTGGCAGTCCGTCGTTTTCGCGCTTCCACCATGCGCCAAGGTCTTCGCACATGACCAAGCCCTCGTTCTGGTAGGTCAATTGCCCTTCATGAATAATCAGGCCCACCTCAGCAGCCCCGGAGCGAACTGCCTGGAAAATCTGATCAAACGGAACCACCACAAAATCGAGCTCGCTGGCTGGTTTCCCAAGCCAAAGCTGGAGCGCCAGGAAAGCGCTGGTCATCGTGCCCGGGACGGCAATCTTCTTGAGCGCCAGTTCCGCCTTGGTAAGCGCCTGCCTGGCCACGAGCATCGGCCCATAGCCATCGCCCATGCTTGCGCCGCTGGGGAGAAGCGCATACTGGGAGCTCACGTAAGCGTACGCATGGATGCTGACCGCCGTAATATCCAATTCGCCCCGGATGGCTCGCTCGTTGAGAGTCTGGATATCCTGGAGAATATGCTGAAATTTAAACCCGCCGCTCGGAACCAGGTTCTTAGCCAGCCCGTAAAACATGAATGCGTCATCGGGGTCCGGCGAATGTCCAAGAGTTAATGTCTGAACCATGCGCTCGAGAATAGCGCATTCGGGAGATTTGTCAGCTTCGGAATCTTAAGGAAGTTGGAACTCTAAGAAGCAAATGGCTAAAGTAACAAAGTCGAAATAATTCTCATTGATTTTCACTAATGAGATGAATTTTCATATGCGGGGTATCCACTTAACGCAAGCACCCTCTATATGTTGTGTTTTTTTCGATCATCTATGGGCCTCTTGCACCACGCTTTGTGTGCGTTTGCGTTAAGTGGATACCCAGCTTTTCATATTATGTTCGTCAGCGTCGATTAGTGGTTCGTTCCTAGCTCCTTGATTCACGCAAACAAGAAGGCACAGCCGTGAGGCTGTGCCTTGGATTACAAACTTGTTGAGGTTTTATTAGGAGATCTTGCGGCGAATCAGCCCCATTCCGGCCAACGCAATTCCGAGAAAAGCGCAAGTCGTGCCGCCATCGGGAACGCTCACCAATTGGTCTTGGCCTGCCTCGAATGTTCCGTTCGCGTTATAATACTTCAAATTAAGCACCTTAACTCCAATTGCACCATTATTATCGGCCATTGCTGCACCCACACTGCCGAAATTAGCGACAACCGCTTGTGAGAATATGTTATTTGGATCGACCGCTTCTCCCTCAAGCCACCATAGAGCTCTCTGCAGTTGATCGGCAGATGTGAGGCGACCGTTAACAGAATAGCTATATCCAACTAACTTACCCTCGGCAAACTGCTTGTACAACCAAGCGGTCCCTATAGAAAGTGCATCTGATGTCACCCCGTTTACTGTCACTTTTGTTCCGCCAATTCCACCAAATTGTGCTGTGTCACTCAGTGTGCCGACTGCAACAGTACGCCCGCTATAACCATAAGGATATATGTATTCATTCTCTTCGATGCAGAAGGTTTGGAAAGAACCCGCAATACCCTGTGAACTAGTTGTTAAAGAATAATCCAGAGATCTGCCAGATATCTGACTTACTGGGGTGTTGGGATTGACATCATAAGGGGTCAGAGTAAACTCGCCACCTTGTCCTGTTTGCCATGGGCCGTAGCCTGCGCCAGAATACCCAACTTGAATGTTGGTTGCCATTGCCACGGGCGCTCCAATAGCACTCAAGAGCACCGCCCCTACTGCTATTTTAATTCGCATTTTCATATTTTTATTGTTTCGTTGTTGTCATTCTTCTTCGCCACGTGTCAGGACGTAAGGGAGTTGGAAGATTCAAAAGTACCAGCTTCTTGATCATTTTGAGCCGATTCACTGGTACTTTTTAAAGTTCCAACTCCCTAACAAAACCTTTTTCTTTAATAGCAAATAGGTTGCCAATTCTTAACATATTGTTCAACTATCTTATTATAAATCACTTACGAATATTTAAATTCGTTTAATACCCCCATTAGACTTGAAAGCGTAAAGTATTCCGACACCTTCAGAAGACTTCGGCTTTTAACTTCAACCGCAAGAGAGCCCTGCAAGGGGAGATTTGTTAGTTCAACTATTTTGTAATAAGCCACTTACAATCCATTCGGCATGATCACAGCATAGGTGGAAAACAAGAATTCTAGAATGTAAATTATCCCGACACGTTTGTTCTGGCAGAGATAGTTATTGCTGCATTTGTTCCCTGTTTTCTTCTTTTCAGCAACACCTGGCTTTAGCCAGGTGTCAGGCGCAAGCTAATGAAATCGAGCCGTTTTAACGGCTTTTTCTGCGCCTTGAAGCCGTTTAAGGGAGTTGGAAGAAAATATCATACCAGAGGGCGGAGCTCAATGAGACCTTCCCATTAGGCAAAATGGCTGATCGCTGCCCAAAAATCGCGGGTGCTTTTGAATCTTCCAACTCCCTAA